>DBHE01000232.1:2495-14741 GCA_002296055.1 Pseudomonadaceae bacterium UBA836 | reverse complement strand
CAAGGTTATCGTACTCACCGGCGCGATGCAGCCAGCACGCTTTCGCGATACCGACGCCAGCTTCAACCTCGGCCTGGCCATCGGCGCCCTCAACTGCCTGCCCCACGGCGTCTACGTCGCCATGAGCGGCAAGGTGTTTCCGGTTGATCAGGCACGCAAGAATCGGCTGGCGGGGAGGTTTGAGGGGAGGTAAAAGCGGCTGGAAGCTGGAAGCTGCCGAATAACCCAACGCCCGCAACACCTCGGACTGCTTCAAGCTTCAAGCTTCCAGCCGCGCGGCTCGCCGCGCCGGGCGTCAGCCCGTCCCGCCTACCGTAATTTGATCAATCTTCAGTGTCGGCTGCCCTACCCCAACCGGGACTGATTGGCCGTCCTTGCCGCACACGCCGACACCGGTGTCGAGCTTCAGGTCGTGGCCGACCATGGAGACGCGGTTCATGACTTCGGGGCCGTTGCCGATCAGGGTGGCGCCCTTGACCGGGGCGGTGATCTGGCCGTCTTCGATCAGGTAGGCCTCGCTGGTAGAGAAGACGAACTTGCCGCTGGTGATATCGACCTGGCCGCCGCCCAGGTTGGCGCAGTAGATGCCCTTTTTCACCGAGCGAATAATCTCGTCCGGATCGCTCTCGCCGGCCAGCATGTAGGTGTTGGTCATGCGCGGCATCGGCAGGTGCGCATAGGACTCACGGCGACCATTGCCGGTAGCCGGCACGCCCATCAGGCGCGCATTCAGCTTGTCCTGCATATAGCCCTTGAGCACGCCATTCTCGATCAGCGTTGTGCAGTGGCTGGGCACACCCTCGTCATCCACGCTGAGCGAGCCGCGACGGCCCGGCAGGGTACCGTCGTCAACGATGGTACAAAGGCTGGAAGCGACCTTCTCGCCAACCCGGCCGCTGTAGGCCGAGCTGCCCTTGCGGTTAAAGTCGCCCTCAAGACCGTGACCAACCGCCTCGTGCAGCAGCACGCCGGACCAGCCCGGCCCCATCACCACCGGCATGCTGCCGGCGGGGGCGGCAATCGCCTCCAGATTCACCGAGGCCTGACGCACCGCTTCGCGTGCATAGCCCAAAGCGCGCTCCTCGGCCTCAAAATACAGGTAATCAGTCCGGCCGCCACCACCACTGCTGCCGCGCTCGCGTCGCCCGTTCTGCTCCATGATGACGCTAACGTTCATACGTACCAGCGGACGAATATCACCGGCCCAGGTGCCGTCACTCGCCGCGACCATGACGGTATCATGCACACCCGCCAGACTTACGGTGACCTGGCTGATGCGCGGATCAAGGCTGCGAGTATAGGCATCGAGGCGCTGCAGAAAAGCGACCTTGTCAGCCTGCGGCATGACATCCAGCGGGTTATCAGCAGCGTACAGTGCGGGCGGCGTTGGCCGTTGCCAGGCCTGCACGCTGCCCGCCTGCCCAGCGCGGGCAATGGAGCGTGCCGCACCAGCCGCCTGGCTCAGCGCAGCAAGACGAATATCGTTGCTATAGGCGAAGCCGGTTTTCTCACCGGACAGCGCACGCACACCGACCCCCTGGTCGACGTGAAAGCTGCCATCCTTAACGATGCCATCTTCCAGCACCCAGGACTCGCTGATCTGGTGCTGAAAATACAGATCGGCGGCGTCGACACCGGGCGCCTGCACCAGGGTGCCGAGCACACCCGCCACGGCGTCAGCGCTCAGCTCGGCGGGCTGCAACAGCGCCTGCTCGGCGCGGGTAACGATGTCATTCATGTTCGGTTGACTCCTTGCCTGGCGGCAACGGCTGGGCCGCCAGGGCGAAACGACGATGTCGGGTTATCGGCATGCGCGCACGCACGCTCTGCAACTGCTCTGGCACCAGCGTGCCGGTCAGCACGCCCTCGCCTGCGGGCAGGCACTGCTGCACAGCACCCCAGGGGTCGATCAGGCAGCTATGACCGTAGGTCTGACGCCCGCTCGGATGTTCACCCACCTGGTTGGCAGCCAACACCCAACACTGAGTCTCAATGGCTCGCGCCCGCAGCAGTACTTCCCAGTGCGCTGCGCCAGTAACCGCGGTAAAGGCCGCCGGCACCACAATCACTTCGGCGCCGTCTGCACGCAGCGCCTGATACAGTTCGGGAAAGCGCACATCGTAACAGATACTCAGCCCCAGCCGCCCGGCCGGGCTGTCGATGCACACCACCTGATCGCCAAAGTCATAGTCCCGCGACTCACGATAGCTGCCGTGATTATCGGCAACGTCCACGTCAAACAGGTGCAGCTTGTCGTACCGCGCCACCTCGTGACCGTGCTCATCCACCACCAGCTGACACGCCATCGGCTTGCCGCCGGCGTGGGCCGGCAGGGGCACGCTGCCGCCGACCAACCAAACGCCGTGCTGGCGCGCCTGCGCAGCGAGGAAACGACGAATCGGGCGGGCCTCGCCCCACTCGGCCTCGGCAATGGCAGCCAACGACGAGGTACCCATGGCAGCAAAACACTCTGGCAGCAGCACCAGTTCCGCCCCCTGTTCGGCTGCTTCGGCGATCAGCCGCGCAGCGGTTTGCAGGTTGGCAGCCACCTCTGGGCCGCTGGTCATTTGCAGCGCCGCAACCGTTGCCATCTCAGTCCTCCTCGAGCGCCGCCTTGTCATCAAAGGCGCGATCAAAATCAACGTCGGGTTTCTGCCAGTCGCCGCTGACACGGTACTTCACCGAGGCAAACCGCGCGACTTTGTCACCGAGAATCTTGTCTGCCAAAAACAGCACGCCGCCGATCTGCGGCGCCCCGGCAATAATCGCAGCCAGCGGCAGATTGTTGGTCACCGGCAGCGTCACCAGCAGCCCCATATCGACCTGATTGGAACGCAAATTGAGCTTGCCTTCCATCTGCATCTTCACCCCGGGGCCATCAAGCACAACCGGCTCTTCGCTGTGCAACACCCCGTTCTCGACATATAGGCCGGCATCAAGGCTGTCGTACGCCGTGCCTTTGCTGAACAGGTCAGAGAAGTCCAGCCGCAGGCGCCGGGTCAACGCATTGAAGTTGAGCAGACCAAATACCCGCAGCGCCTCCGCACTGCCCTCACCGCTTTGCAGCATGCCGTCGCGGGCCGCGATCCCCAGAGTGCCGGAGGAGGTGCGCAGCGAGAAGGCAGCCGGTGAGCCCGGCCAGTTCAAGGCGGCATTGGTAACGAAACTGTCACTGGTGATGGTCGGTGCGTATTCCCAATTGGTAAGCACTTGGCCGATATCGTCGGCTTCCAGACTACCCTCAAATACCGTGTGGGCCGGCTGCTCGCGCCAGTCCATGCTACCGGTCATTCGCAAGCCACGCAGATCCACATTCAGTTCCGGCAGGTGGGCGCCGGTGGCGTCAGGGCGCAGCATAAAACTCACAGCACCCACCGGTTGCTCGCCCCAGGACAGCTGATCAATGCTGACGTCCAGCGCCGGCAGCGAGGACGGCCGGAAGTCCGCTAGCGGGTCTTGCGGCTCGCTTGGTGTACTCGCAGCCGCCTGCCCCAGCGGTGGCCGATTGCGGCTGGCTTCCGAACGCGGCAGATTCAACCGCTGCAGGTCCAGCGTCAGCGGATCGCCGCGCTCCCGGGGCACCCGAACCTGGCCGGCAACCTCAGCCTGTTCGATATCGATCAGCCATTGCTGTTGACCCTGCTGCACCCTGGCCCAGGCATCGTCCAGGCTGAGACCAAAACCGGTGAACTCCGCAGCCCGCACCTCAAGCTCGCGTAAGGGCATATCGGCCGGTCCGGGCTTGGCGACCGAGCCCGCGCCGGTTTGCGAAGCGGCAGACAACTGATCAAGCCAACTGTGCCAGGTGTTCCAGTCGAGGGTCGGCACCCGGGCCTGTACGGCCAGCCCCGGTTGCGTTGGCGTCTGCGCCGCGCCACTGGCATAGCGAATGTCACCGGCCAGCTCGCCGCCGCCAGTACGCAGCCGGGCATCAAGCCCATCGTCGGCCTGCAGGTGCCAGCGCTGCTGGCCCCCGCTGAGCTGTAAATCAAGCTGAGTGGCGCGAGTGTCTTGAGCGGACTTACCAAACGGCGCCGGCAACGTCAGCGCCAGCCCCGCGAGATCGCTGCGCAGTTGCAGCTGCTGCTGACCGGCGGCGATATCCACCTGCGCCTGCCAGCGCAGCGAGCCACTGGCCAACCCGGCCGGCAGCGCCTTGAGCAGCGGCCAGGCCGCCAGCTGCTCGACGCTGTGCTGACCACTCAGCGCTAACCGCTGGGCACGCTCGCCACGGGGAGTCAGGCTACCTTCGACCGCCGCTCCCAGGAAGCGTGCAGATAAGTCGTCGGCGCGCAGCCCGGTGCCACGGGTGAAGTTGAAGCGCCCGCGCAACTGCTCCAGCGGCGCCTGCAACTGCGGGATATCAACGCGCGCGCCGTCGAGTTGAAAGTCGATGTCGGCCTGCAACTGCGCGGCTGACTCACCACTGCGCCGCAGCGGGATCGCCAGCGCCAGGTCGCCGTTCACCTGCCCCTCACCGCTCCAGCCCGCCAGCGGGTTGCCGGTGAGTTCGGCCAAGGGGCTATCCTGCATCAGCTTAAGCGCATCGCCGACCGAGCCACTGAAGGCAGACTCAACATGCAGCTGCAGTGGCCCATCCTGATTCATCAGTTGCCCATAGACGCGGGCACCGTCAGCCTGGGCGTCGAGCAGCCGCGCATGAGTGGCGCGGATATCCAGCAGACCACCTCGCAACAACAGCTCGGCGTCCACCTCCGTCAGTGGCGGCCAGCCGCTCTGGAACACCAGTTCTCCCTGGCGCAGGCGGGCAAACAGCCCAATATCGCGTTCCTCGGCACTAGCCCCCTTGAGCAGCGACCCGCGGTATTCGAAGATTGCCAGCGGCACCTGCCCCTGAATGCCGCTGGCGGCCATCCAGGTTGCCAGCGCCGGGCTGAAGCCTTGCGAACGTACTGGCAGGTAAGCGCGGTGGACCGGCGCCTGGCTATCGTGCAGGGCCACGCGCAGATCCATCGTCGGCGTCTGCCCACTTGGCGGCAAGTGCAAAGCCAGGCTGGCGTCGGCCTGACCGTCATCGCCACTCACCGACAGGCCGGGTGAATCAAGCTGCAAACCCTGTTCACGAGACCAGCGCCAGTTGAGCAGGCCTTGCGCCCTCCGATACTGCCAGCGCTCTGGGAACAGGTTGGGCAACTGCATACTCCAGGGGCCGGCATCGATGCGCAGCTCACCCTGCGCTGGCGTGCCGTGCACGGTGCCGCTGATACCACTGACAGCAGGCGCATTGCGAAACGCCGCCACTCCCACTGCATCCAGCCGCGCCGCCAGGTGCAAGCCATCGAGCTGCCCGGAGGTATCGATGCCGCCGACCTGCAACTGCCGCACAGTGCCCTCAGGTGCCAACTCGGCAAGCAGCTCGGCGACCGGCTGATCCGGAGCAAGTAGCTCAACCCATTCGCGCAGGCGGTCCAGCCGTAGCCGGTCCAGCGCCAGGGACCATTGCCCCGGCTGCTCACCCTGGCGTAGCAGCACATTGGTGGTGGGCCAGACGTTTTCGCCCATGTGCAGGCTCAGGTCCTGCACATGCAGTTGACGACCGTCGCTGGCATCCAGATATTCGAATCGGCTGAACAGGTCATGCAGCACCGGCTCGCGTTCGCCGTTATGCAACCGAATCTGCGGGGCAATAAGAGTGCCTTGCAAGCGCTGCAGGCGCCCGTCCTGCCAACTACCCCAGAACCGGCCGCCAGCGGTCAGCTCGCGCAAGTGCGAGCGCTCCAGCCAGTCATGAGGCAGCCAGCGACTCCAGTCACTGGCGGGCAGCTCGACAAAGAACCCGAGTGAGGCGTCTGATAACTGATCACCCGGCATCAGGGCACTGACCTGCCAGCGCAGGCGCTCGCCGGCCGGGAGGCTGAGGTGGCCGTCCAGACGGTGCCAGCCATCACCATTGAGCAGTGTCATGTCGCCGTGCTCAAACTGCCAACGTGGCTCGCCAAAGGGGCTGACCTCGATGCGCGTGTCCAGCAGTGTGATCCGCCGTTGCTCTCGCAAGGTGTTAACGGCCTGCTCCAGCGCACCCAGACGGCGGGTGCGTTCACCCACCCCCTGCAGATGCCACTGGCCCTGTTCGTCCTCGCTCAAGGAAAGCGCCAGCCCACGAATCTGCAACGCATCCATGACCGGACGCCGCAGCCACAGACTGCGCCATACGTTCAGCCGCGCGGTGACATCATCCAGATCGAACAGCACTTCGCTGTCAGGTTGTAGGCTTTCATGCACACGCAGCCCACGCAGCGTCAGCACCGGCTGCGCGCCCTGCATCTGCCCCTGCAAAGAACGCAGCTCGATATGCCGTCCCGTCAGCTCCTCAACTTGAGCGACCAGCTCCTGCTGGTAGTTCTCGACCGTCGGCACCAGCATACGGCCAAGGCTCACATAGGCAGCCGCGGCCAGCAGCCAGCCGACCAGCAGCAGGATCACCCCATTGAGTGTGCGAAGCAGCCAACGTTGCCTGAGCACCGGAATCAGCCTGCCATCACATCAGCACCACATCGTACTGTTCCTGGGTGTACATGGTTTCCACCTGGAATTTGATCGGACGCTCGATAAACAACTCCAGATCGGCAACGTTGCCGGACTCTTCGTCCAGCAGGCGATCAATCACCGCCTGCGACGCCAGAACCGTGTAGGAGCCGGCCTGATAGGCGCGTGCCTCGCGCAGGATTTCGCGGAAGATTTCGTAGCATACCGTCTCCGGCGTTTTCTGAATGCCACGGCCGTGGCAACTGGGGCAAGGCTCACACAGCACCTGCTCGAGGCTTTCGCGGGTGCGCTTGCGGGTCATCTGTACCAGGCCCAGCTCGGTGATGCCGATGATGTTGGTCTTCGCGTGATCGCGCTCCAGCTGCTTTTCCAGCGTGCGCTGTACCTGACGCTGGTGCTCCTCATCTTCCATGTCGATAAAGTCGATGATGATGATGCCGCCAAGGTTGCGCAGGCGCAGTTGACGAGCAATCGCGGTCGCCGCCTCAAGGTTGGTTTTGAAGATGGTTTCTTCGAGATTGCGGTGGCCAACAAAGGCGCCGGTGTTGACGTCAATGGTGGTCATCGCCTCGGTCTGGTCGATCACCAAGTGGCCACCGGACTTGAGCATCACCCGCCGGTCCATAGCCTTCTGAATCTCGTCTTCAACGCTGTACAGGTCAAAGATCGGCCGCTCACCCGGATAATGCTCCAGCAGCTCCTCGACACCCGGCATCAGCTCGTGCACAAACTGCTCAACCTTCTGAAAGGTTTCACGCGAGTCGATACGCACCTTTTCCAGCCTGGGGTTGGCCAGGTCACGCAGGGTGCGCAGGGCCAGAGGCAGGTCTTCATAGATCACCGAGGGCGCGGGCGCGGTGCCCATCTGCTGGGCAATCTGCTGCCACAGGCGGCGCACGTAGCGGATATCGACCAGAATGTCCTCCGGACGGGCGCCTTCGGCGGCAGTGCGCAGGATGTAACCGCCGGCTTCATCGATATCTTCACTTTCCTGGCAGTCGGCGACGACCTGTTTTAGGCGCTCGCGCTCGGCTTCGTCTTCGATTTTCAGCGAGATGCCCACATGCGGCGTGCGCGGCATGTACACCAGATAACGGGATGGGACCGAGAGATGCGTGGTCAGGCGCGCGCCCTTGGTGCCAATCGGGTCTTTGGTGACCTGCACCACCAGCGCCTTGCCCTCGTGCACCAGCGCGCTGATCGGCTCGACCGCCTGACCCTCCCGCTGGGAGATTTCAGAGGCGTGAATAAAGGCCGCACGTTCCAGCCCGATATCGACAAAGGCCGCCTGCATGCCAGGCAACACGCGCACTACCTTGCCCTTGTAGATATTGCCGACGATGCCACGGCGCTGGGTGCGCTCGATGTGCACTTCCTGCAGTACGCCGTTCTCGACCAGCGCAACGCGGGTTTCCATCGGCGTGATATTGATGAGAATTTCTTCGCTCATGGGCTCTCTCGCTTCTTGTCTGTCACCACAATACCGGTGATTGGAGCCCCGGAACAGCCGCGTCAGGGCCGTTGCCAGCAGGAAATGCCAAAGCCCTCAAGCAAACTGGCGGTCTCGCGCAGCGGTAACCCGACCACCGCGCTATAGCTGCCCTCGATACGATCAACAAAGACTGCGCCCAGCCCCTGAATACCGTAGGCGCCAGCCTTGTCTGCCGGCTCGCCGGTATCCCAGTAGTCCGCCAGCTCCTGCGCACTCAACCGGCGGAAGCAGACCCGGGTATCGACCCGCTGCAGCGCGATACGTTCATCCTGAGCAACCGCGACCGCAGTCATTACCCAGTGCTCGCTGGCGGACAGGCGGCCCAGCATGTCAAGCGCATGCGCGCGGTGGCGCGGTTTGCCGAGAATCTGTCCGCCATGCACCACGGCGGTGTCCGCTGCCAACACCACCCGACCCGGGCAGGCGGCAACGGCAGCGAGCGCCTTGTCACGCGTCACCCGCTCGACGTAGGCCTCGGGCGACTCGCCCGGCAGTACCCGCTCATCCACCTCGCTAGGGCGCTGGCTGCAGGGCACACCGATCTGCGCCAGCAGCTCGCGCCGCCGTGGCGAGGCCGAGGCCAGCAGCAGCTCAGTTGACATGGAAACGCCGACGTACGCCGCGCAGCAGCGAGAAGACCCAGGGCCAGAGCACCGCACTGACCACCGCCGGCAGCAGGAACAGCAGGGTCGGCGGCCGGTTGCCGCTCAGGCTGTTGAGCCAGAGCGCGACCATCTGGGCGATACCAAAGACCGGCAGCATCACCAGACTCTGCTGCCACAGTGGGAAGCGGCGAATGCGCTGATACAGCAGCAGCACCATCCAGACCACCAGTGTCATCACCAGCGCGTTTTGACCAAACAGCTGGCCGAACAACACGTCCGACAGCAGGCCCGCGAGCCAGGCAGTCAGCAGGCCGACCCGGTGCGGCAGCGCCATGACCCAGCACGAGAGCACCAGCGCCAGCCACATGGGGCGGGCCAGGCTGACCGGTTCGGGCAGCGGCATGACGCTGAGCAGCAGCGCCACCAGAATGCTCAGGATGATCGCCAGACTAGTCTGCATCGGCTGCCTCCCCGGCCGCTTCGGCCTCACTGTCGGCAGCGGCCGGCTCACCAGCCGGTGCAGCGTCGCCCTCCTGCTCGCTGGCGCCCTCGGTACCCAGTTCCAGCGCCGGCAATACATCGCCGTAACCGCTTTCAGGGCTGAATACCAACAGCAGATAACGACTGCGATTGAGCTGCGCCGAGGGCGTTACTCGCACTTCGGCAAAGGATTGCGCCGGATGCCGCGTGACCGTCTGCACCCGGCCGACCGGGTAGCCGGCCGGAAAGCGCTGGCCAAGCCCCGAGCTGACCACAATGTCACCCTCGCGCACATCAGCGGTGTCGCCGACGTAGCGCAGCTCCAGCCACTCGTTGCGTCCGGTACCGCTGGCGATGGCGCGCAGGCCGTTACGGTTGATCTGCACCGGCAGGCTGTGGGATGCATCAGTGACCAGCAGCACCCGGGCACTGTGCGGCAGCACTTCAACCACCTGGCCCATCAAGCCGCTGGCATCGAGTACCGGCTGGCCCAGAAACACGCCATCGGCCTCGCCCTTGTCGAGCAGGATGCGCTGGGTAAAAGGGTTGGGGTCCACACCGATCAGCTCGGCCACCAGCACCCGCTCATCGACCAGCGAGGAAGAGTTGAGCAGCTCGCGCAGGCGCACGTTCTGTTCGGTCAGGGTGGCGAGTTTCTGCAGTTTGCGTTGGGTCAACAGCGCCTCGGCGCGCAGGCGCTCGTTGTCGGCAATCAGCTGCGCCCGACTGGTCGTCAGCTCGGTCACCGACTGCCAGCCTCGCACCGGCATTTCGGCAGCCGAATACAAAGGCGCCACCAGCAAGCCGAGCTGGTGGCGCAGAGGTTTGAGGGCGTCAAAACGAGCGTCAACCACCATCAGCACGATGGACAACACCGTGAGCACGATCAGGCGGACACCGAGCGACGGCCCCTTAATAAATAGCGGTTTGATGGCAGGCTCCTCGCAGCCACTGGCGTGTTGCCGTCAACGGCCCGCCGCGCAGCAGCGCGGCCGGCAGCCGACTCACTCGGTCGACAGCAGGTCCATGGTGTGCTGGTCCATCATTTCCAGCGCACGGCCACCGCCGCGAGCAACGCAGGTCAGCGGCTCCTCGGCAACAATTACCGGCAGGCCGGTTTCCTGGGTCAGCAGCTTGTCCAGATCGCGCAGCAGCGCACCACCACCGGTCAGAATCAGGCCACGCTCGGCGATGTCGGAGGCCAGCTCCGGCGGCGACTGCTCCAGCGCACTCTTGACCGCCTGTACGATGGTTGCCAGCGACTCCTGCAGGGCTTCCAGCACCTCGTTGGAATTGAGAGTAAAGCTGCGCGGCACACCCTCAGCCAGATTGCGGCCACGAACATCGACTTCCAGCGTTTCGCCACCGGGGAAGGCAACGCCGATTTCCTGCTTGATGCGCTCGGCGGTGGACTCGCCGATCAGGCTACCGTAGTTACGGCGCACATAGGTCACGATAGCTTCATCGAAACGGTCACCGCCAACCCGGACGGATTCAGCGTACACCACGCCGTTAAGGGAGATCAGCGCGATTTCAGTGGTACCGCCACCGATATCCACGACCATGGAGCCGCGCGCCTCTTCAACCGGCAGGCCGGCACCGATGGCGGCAGCCATCGGCTCTTCGATCAGGTACACCTCGCGGGCGCCAGCACCCAGAGCAGACTCACGGATCGCACGACGCTCAACCTGAGTAGACTTGCACGGCACGCAGATCAGCACACGCGGGCTCGGCTGGATAAAGCTGTTTTCATGCACCTTGTTGATGAAGTATTGCAGCATCTTTTCGCAGACACTGAAGTCGGCGATAACGCCGTCTTTCATCGGACGAATGGCCTGGATGTTGCCGGGCGTGCGTCCCAGCATGCGCTTGGCATCAGTACCAACGGCAACAACACTTTTCTGATTGCCGGCGGTGGTGCGAATGGCAACCACCGACGGTTCGTCCAGCACAATGCCACGATCGCGGACGTAAATGAGGGTGTTGGCAGTGCCCAGGTCGATGGACAAATCACTGGAAAACATGCCACGAATTTTTTTGAACATGCGTTGACTAGACCCCGAGGACGCGTGGGTTAATGGTAAAAAAATAAAGAAAGCACTGATAAGCCACCTGCCCGCTGCATTGCCGCAGGGATGGATAGCGGCAAAAGGCCTTTAGAAAACAGGGCAAACAGGTAGCTGATCGGTACTTCCGGAAGTGTCGCAACTCTAACAATGGCGGGGTTTTTGGGCAAGGCGCGCTGTGGTAAATTCCCGCCTTTGCCCGCATTTCCCGTGGCGAACCACCCAACGGCGCCTGTCGCCAGCAGCCAACCGGAATTCTTCCGGCTACATGGAGCTTTACACATGTCCCTGGACCGCACCGATGTGGAAAAGATCGCGCATCTGGCCCGTATCGCCATCAGCGAGGATGAAATCCCCGCTACTACCGCCAAACTGTCCGGCATTCTGGACCTGATCGACAAGATGCAGGCGGTGGACACCAGCAACGTCACACCGTTGGCCCACCCGCTGGAAACCACCCAGCGCCTGCGCGCCGATGAAGTGACCGAAAGCAACCAGCGCGACGCCTACCAGGCCATCGCACCGGCCACCGAAGAAGGCCTGTACCTGGTTCCCAAGGTCATCGAATAATCCTGCCGCGCCGACAAGAGACTACTCCCATGCACGAAAAAACGCTGGCCGAACTGTCCCAGGCCCTGCAGAGCAAGGCGCTGTCGAGCGTCGAGCTGACCCAGCACTACCTCAAGCGCATCGAGCAGCTTGATGGCAGCCTCAATAGCTATATCACCGTTACCGCCGAGTCCGCGCTGGAGCAGGCCAAGGCCGCCGATGCGCGCATTGCCGCCGGCAACGCCACCGCCCTGACCGGTATCCCGCTGGCGCACAAAGACCTGTTCTGCACCCAGGGCCAGCGCACCAGCTGCGGCTCGAAGATGCTCGACAACTTCATCTCGCCGTACGAGTCCACCGTTACCCAGCGCTTTCTGGATGCCGGCTCGGTCAGCCTTGGCAAGACCAACCTCGATGAATTCGCCATGGGCTCCTCTACCGAGTCCAGCTTCTATGGCCCAACTCGCAACCCCTGGGATACCGACCGTGTACCCGGCGGCTCCTCCGGCGGTTCAGCCTCTGCCGTTGCCGCACGCCTGTGCGCTGC
>DBHE01000232.1:0-2110 GCA_002296055.1 Pseudomonadaceae bacterium UBA836 | reverse complement strand
AAGCCGACTTACGGTCGCGTCTCGCGCTGGGGCATGGTCGCCTACGCATCCAGCCTGGATCAGGGCGGCCCGATGGCGCGCACCGCAGAAGACTGCGCGCTGATGATGCAGGTCATGGCCGGTTTTGATGCCAAAGACTCCACCAGCGTCGACCAACCCGTACCGGATTACAGCGCCAGCCTGAATGAGTCGCTCAAGGGCTTGCGCATCGGTCTGCCGAAGGAATACTTCTCCGCCGGCCTGGATGCTGCCACGAGCGATGCCATTAGCGCTGCGGTCAAGCAGTTCCAGGCGCTCGGCGCCGAGGTCAAGGAAATCAGCCTGCCGAATGCCGAGCTGGCGATCCCGGCCTACTACGTCATCGCGCCAGCTGAAGCCTCCTCCAACCTGTCACGTTTTGACGGTGTACGCTTTGGCTATCGCTGCGAGAACCCGGCCGATCTGACCGACCTGTACAAGCGTTCACGCGCCGAAGGCTTTGGCGCCGAGGTGAAACGCCGCATCATGGTTGGCGCCTACGCGCTGTCCGCCGGCTACTACGACGCCTACTACCTGCAAGCGCAGAAGATTCGCCGCCTGATCAAGAACGACTTCATGGCCGCCTACGAGCAGGTCGACGTCATCCTCTGCCCGACTTCGCCGACCCCGGCGTTCAAGATCGGCGAGAAGATCGACGACCCGGTCAGCCTATACCTGACCGACATCTACACCATTACCGCCAACCTGGCAGGCGTTCCGGGCGTTGCCCTGCCTGCCGGGTTTGCCAACGGTCTGCCGCTGGGCATGCAACTGCTGGGGCCCTACTTCAGCGAAGCCCGTCTGCTCAACATCGCGCACCAGTACCAGCAGGTCACCGACTGGCACCAGCGCGCTCCGGCCGGCTACTGAGAGGATTGACTGCAATGCAATGGGAAATCGTCATCGGGCTGGAAATCCACGCCCAGCTCACCACCGCGTCGAAGATCTTCTCCGGCAGCGCCACCACCTTCGGCGCCGAAGCCAACACCCAGGCCAGCCTGGTTGACCTGGGCATGCCGGGCACCCTGCCGGTGCTCAATGCCCAGGCCGTGCGTAACGCGGTCAAGTTCGGTCTGGCGATCGACGCCGAGATCGGCATGACCAACGTCTTTGCCCGCAAAAACTACTTCTACCCAGACCTGCCCAAGGGCTACCAGACCAGCCAGATGGATCATCCGATCGTCGGCAAGGGCCACCTGGACATCACCCTGGAAGACGGCACCGTCAAACGCGTCGGCGTCACCCGCGCGCATCTGGAAGAAGACGCTGGCAAGAGCCTGCACGAAGACTTCCACGGCATGAGCGGCATTGACCTCAACCGCGCCGGCACCCCGCTGCTGGAGATCGTCTCCGAGCCAGATATGCGCAGCGCCAAGGAAGCGGTCGCCTACGCCAAGACCATCCACTCGCTGGTGCGTTACCTCGGCATCTGCGACGGCAACATGGCCGAAGGCTCGCTGCGCTGCGACTGCAACGTCTCCGTGCGCCCCAAGGGTCAGACCGAGTTCGGTACCCGTTGCGAGATCAAGAACGTCAACTCCTTCCGCTTTATCGAGAAGGCGATCAACACCGAAGTCCAGCGCCAGATCGAGCTGATCGAAGACGGCGGCAAGGTGGTTCAGGAAACCCGCCTGTACGATCCGAACAAGGACGAAACCCGCTCCATGCGCAGCAAGGAAGAAGCCAACGACTACCGTTACTTCCCCTGCCCCGACCTGCTGCCAGTCGTTCTTGAGCAGAGCTTCCTGGATGAGGTGCGCGGCGAGTTGCCGGAGCTGCCGCAACAGAAGCGCGAGCGCTTCGAGAGCCAGTTCGGCCTGTCGACCTACGACGCCAGCGTCTTGAGCGCCAGCCGCGAACTGGCCGACTACTTCGAACAGGTGCAAAAAACCTGTGGTGACGCCAAGCTGGCCGCCAACTGGGTGATGGGCGAGCTGTCCAGCCTGCTCAACAAGGAAGGCCTGGATATCGAGCAATCGCCGGTCAGCGCCGATCAGCTGGGGGGCATGATCCTGCGCATCAAGGACAACACCATCAGCGGCAAGATCGCCAAGATGGTGTTCGAGGCACTGGCAGCGGGCGAAGGCGACTC
>DBHE01000176.1:12475-19648 GCA_002296055.1 Pseudomonadaceae bacterium UBA836 | reverse complement strand
TTCAGTCATGGGGCCCATCCAGTCAAAAAAGGTCAGCGGCCATTGTAGCGGCAATTGCGCACAAACATCAGGCCGCAAAGCAACAAGGGCGCCCGCAGGCGCCCTTGTTGGTAACACACAGGCCGTGACCCGTTGTCACACCCCGAGATAGTCGAGGATACCCTCAGCAGCCTGACGGCCTTCGAAGATGGCCGTCACTACCAGGTCAGAGCCGCGTACCATGTCGCCACCGGCAAACACCTTGGGGTTGCTGGTCTGGAACTTGTACTGCGCCTGCTCGGGCGCGATCACGCGGCCCTGGCTGTCGGTGTCGATCTGCTTGTCGGCAAACCAGTCAGCTGGGCTCGGACGAAAACCAAAGGCGATTACCACCGCGTCGGCCGGCAGCACCTGCTCAGAACCAGGAATCGGCTCCGGGCTGCGACGGCCGCGGGCGTCAGGCTCGCCCAGGCGGGTTTCGACCACCTTGACGCCTTCAACCTTGTCTTCACCGACAATGGCGATCGGCTGGCGGTTGAACAGGAACTTAACGCCCTCGTCCTTGGCGTTCTTCACTTCCTTGCGTGACCCCGGCATGTTCGCCTCATCACGGCGGTAAGCACAGGTGACCGCGTTGGCACCCTGACGGATCGAGGTACGGTTGCAGTCCATCGCCGTGTCACCACCACCCAGTACCACGACCTTCTTGCCCTTCATGTCGATGAAGTCGTCTGCGGACTTCTCGAAACCCAGGTTACGGTTGACGTTGGCAATCAGGAAATCCAGCGCGTCGTAGACGCCGGGCAGGTCTTCGCCCGGGAAACCACCTTTCATGTAGGTGTAGGTGCCCATGCCCATGAAGACCGCATCGTACTCGGCCAGCAGGTCATCGATCATCACGTCCTTGCCGATCTCGGTATTCAGGCGGAACTCGATACCCATGCCCTGGAACACCTCACGGCGACGGGACATTACCGTCTTTTCCAGCTTGAACTCGGGAATACCGAAGGTCAGCAGACCGCCAATTTCCGGGTTACGGTCGAACACCACCGGCGATACGCCGGCGCGGGCCAACACATCAGCGCAGCCCAGGCCAGCCGGGCCGGCGCCAATGATAGCGACGCGTTTGCCGGTCGGCACAACGGCGGACATATCTGGACGCCAGCCCATGGCAAAGGCGGTGTCGGTGATGTATTTCTCGACTGAGCCGATGGTAACAGCACCAAAGCCGTCGTTCAGGGTACAGGCGCCCTCGCACAGACGGTCCTGTGGGCACACGCGGCCGCACACTTCCGGCAAGGTGTTAGTCTGGTGCGACAGCTCGGCGGCTTCAAGGATGTTGCCCTCGGAGACCAGCTTCAGCCAGTTGGGAATGAAGTTGTGCACGGGGCACTTCCACTCGCAGTAGGGATTACCGCACCCGAGGCAGCGGTGCGCCTGCTCGGACGCTGCGTCCGGCTTGAACTGCTCGTGAATCTCAACAAACTGGGTCTTGCGCGCGCGTAGCGGGCGCTTCTTCGGATCTTCACGACCTACATCGATAAACTGGAAGTCGTTACTCAAACGGTCTGCCATATCTAAACCTCTACACTGCAGCGGCGGCTAAGTCACACCGCTGCCAGACTCATCAGGGCCGACAGACCGCCATCCTGGCGGCCTGCCTCAGGCGGCTTATTGTGGGTTCGCTCGGGTACTGGTCAGCAGCGCACGCAGGCTTGCGGCCTTCGGCTTGACCAGCCAGAAACGGCGAATGTAGTCGTCCAGGTTGTCCAGCACCTCGGCACCCCATGCACTGCCAGTCTCAGCGACGTACTCGGTCAGCACCTGGGTCAGGTGGCTGCGATACATCTCCATCGACTCGTTGCTGATGCGGTGCAGCTCGACCAGCTCATGGTTGAGCTTGTCGAAGAAGGTGTTGTCCATGTCCAGCACGTAGGCGAAGCCGCCGGTCATGCCAGCACCGAAGTTATGGCCCGTGCTACCCAGTACGCAGACCATGCCACCGGTCATGTACTCGCAGCAGTGGTCACCCGCACCTTCGATGATGGCGTGGGCGCCCGAGTTGCGGACTGCAAAACGCTCGCCAGCAATACCGGCAGCGAACAGCTTGCCGCCGGTGGCGCCGTACAGACAGGTGTTGCCGATAATCGACGTTTGCTCAGAGCGGAACGGGCTGCCCTTGGGCGGCACGATGGTCAGCTTGCCGCCGGTCATGCCCTTACCGACGTAGTCGTTAGCGTCGCCTTCGAGGTACATGTGCAGGCCGCCAGCGTTCCAGACACCAAAGCTCTGACCAGCGGTACCGGTCATGCGGAAGGTGATCGGCGCGGTAACCATGCCCTGGTTGCCGTGCACCTTGGCAATCTCGCCAGAGACGCGGGCGCCAATGGAGCGGTCGCAGTTGGTCAGCGACAGCTGGTATTCGCCACCGGTGCGACCATCAATGGCGGCACGCGCCATCTCGACCATCTTCTCGGCAGTCAGCCCCTTGTCGAACGGCTCGTTGCGCGGCGACTCGCAGAACTGCGGCTTGTCGGCCGGTACCAGATCGCTGCCCAGCAGCGGACGCAGGTCCAGGTTTTGCTGCTTACCGGTAGCGCCCGGCAGGATTTCCAGCAGATCGGTACGCCCGATCAGCTCCTGCAGGCTGCGCACGCCCAGCTTGGCCAGCCACTCACGGGTTTCCATCGCAACATAGGTGAAGAAGTTCATCACCATCTGCACGGTGCCGATGTAGTGGTTATCACGCAGGTGTTCGTTCTGCGTCGCGACACCGGTTGCGCAGTTGTTCAGGTGACAGATACGCAGGTATTTGCAGCCCAGCGCGATCATCGGCGCAGTACCGAAGCCAAAGCTCTCGGCACCCAGGATAGCCGCCTTGATCACGTCCAGACCGGTCTTCAGACCACCGTCGGTCTGGACTCGTACCTTGCCGCGCAGGTCGTTGCCACGCAGTGTCTGGTGCGCCTCGGACAGACCAAGCTCCCAGGGCGAGCCGGCGTAACGGATGGAGGTCAGCGGCGATGCGCCGGTGCCACCGTCGTAACCGGACACGGTGATCAGATCAGCATAGGCCTTGGCCACCCCGGCGGCGATGGTACCCACCCCCGGCTCGGACACCAGCTTGACCGAGACCAGCGCCTGCGGGTTGACCTGCTTGAGGTCAAAGATCAGCTGCGACAGATCTTCGATCGAGTAAATGTCGTGGTGCGGCGGCGGCGAGATCAGGGTGACGCCTGGCACTGCGTAACGCAGGCGGGCAATCAGCTCGTTCACCTTACCACCGGGCAGCTGGCCGCCTTCACCTGGCTTGGCGCCCTGCGCCACTTTGATCTGCAGTACATCAGCATTGACCAGGTATTCCGGCGTTACACCAAAACGGCCGGAGGCGATCTGCTTGATCTTGGAGGTACGCTCGGTGCCGTAGCGGGCCGGGTCTTCGCCACCCTCACCCGAGTTGGAGCGCGCGCCCAGGCGGTTCATCGCCTCAGCGATAGCCTCATGGGCCTCGGGCGACAGAGCACCCAGGGAAATACCCGCCGAGTCAAAGCGCTTGAAGATCGACTCCAGCGGCTCGACGTCATCCAGCGCGATAGCCTGCTGGTCGTCACGCACCTTGAGCAAGTCGCGCAGGGCTGCTACCGGGCGGCTGTTTACCAGCGCCGCGTACTCCTGGTACTTGTCGTAGCTGTCACCCTGCACCGCATCCTGCAGCGCGCGAACAACATCCGGGTTGTAGGCGTGGTATTCGCCGCCAAAGACGAACTTCAGCAAACCACCCTGCTGGATGGGCTTACGCGGGTTCCAGGCCTCTTTGGCAAGCAGCAACTGCTCGGCCTGCAGATCCTCAAAGCGCGCACCCTGAATACGGCTGGCAACCCCGGTGAAGCACAGGTCTACCACCTCATCAGCCAGACCAACCGCTTCGAACAGCTGGGCCCCGCGGTAGGAGGCGATGGTGGAAATACCCATCTTCGAGAGAATTTTCAGCAGGCCCTTGGAAATGCCCTTGCGGTAATACTTGAAGGTCTCGTACAGGTCGCCGATCACTTCACCGGTGCGGATCAGATCACCCAGCACCTCGTAGGCCAGATAGGGGTATACGGCGGTAGCACCAAAACCGATCAGCACTGCGTAGTGATGCGGGTCACGCGTGGTGGCGGTCTCGACCAGGATGTTGCACTCCGAGCGCAAGCCGACCGCTGTCAGATGGTGATGCACAGCACCGACCGCAAGCGCTGCATGCACCGGTAGCTTACCCTGCTCGATGGCGCGGTCGCTCAGTACGATCAGTGTCTTGCCTTCACGCACGGCTGCCTCAGCCTGGGCAGTGATGCTCTTGACCGCGTCACCCAGCAACGTGCCTTCAGCGACGTTCAGGTCAATCACATGGCGCGCAAAACCAGGACGCTCATCCAAGTTCATGATAGTGCGCCACTTGGCCGGCGAGATGACCGGCGAGCTGAGAATGGCACGATTAGCGTGGTCAGCCGTCTCTTCGAAGACGTTGCGCTCGGCACCCAGGCAGGTTTCCAGCGACATGACGATGGCTTCACGCAGCGGATCGATCGCCGGGTTGGTTACCTGCGCGAACTGCTGACGGAAGTAGTCGTAGACCGAGCGCACTCGACCGGACAAGACCGCCATCGGGGTGTCATCACCCATGGAGCCAACCGCTTCCTGGCCGTTCTCGGCCAGCGGGCGCAGCACCTGGTCACGCTCCTCAAAGGTGACCTGGAACATCTTCATGTACTGCTTCAGGCCTTCGGCAGACAGGAAGTCGGAGCCGTGGTCACGGTCATCCAGCGTCGCCTGAATGCGCAGCGCATTCTCTTTCAGCCACTTGCGATAAGGGTGGCGGGACTTCAGGCGGTTAGCTACATCATCGGTATGCAGCACTTCGCCGGTCTGGGTATCGACCGCGAGTATTTGACCGGGGCCAACCCGCCCCTTGCTCACCACGTCTTCGGGCTTGTAATCCCACACACCGATTTCCGATGCCAGGGTGATGTAGCCATTCTTGGTAATGACATAGCGCGAGGGACGCAAACCGTTACGGTCCAGCAGACACACCGCATAACGCCCTTCGGTCAGCACGATACCCGCCGGGCCGTCCCAAGCCTCCATGTGCATGGAGTTGTACTCGTAGAACGCACGCAGGTCGGCGTCCATGGTTTCAACGTTCTGCCAGGCCGGCGGCACCACCATGCGAATCGCGCGGAACAGATCCATACCACCGCACAGCAGCAGCTCGAGCATGTTATCCATGCTTGAGGAGTCCGAACCGGTGGTGTTGACCAGCGGTGCCAGGCTTTCCAGGTCCGGCATCAGGTCATTGGTGAACTTGTTGCGGCGCGCGTGCGCCCAGTTGCGGTTGGCGGTGATGGTGTTGATTTCACCGTTATGGGCAACCAGACGGAACGGCTGAGCGAGCGGCCACTTGGGCAGCGTGTTGGTGGAGAAGCGCTGGTGGAACACGCTGATGGCGGTTTCCATGCGTGCGTCACCCAGATCTGGATAAAACTTGTCCAGATCCGCAGGCATCATCAGGCCTTTATAAGAGATGACCTTGTGCGACAAGCTGCAGACATAAAAGCTGCTGTCGGCCTGCATGGCAATTTCAGCCTTGCGGCGCACATAAAAGAGCTTCACGCCAAACTGCTGCTCGTCCAGGCCTTCGCCAGAGACAAATACCTGTTCGATGCGCGGCAGGCTGCTGCGCGCCAAGGGGCCAAGCTTGGTCGGATCGACGGGCACCGGACGCCAGCCAAGGCCAGTCAGGCCCTGATCGGCCAGTGCGTCGGCAAACGCCTGCTTAGCTGCGCTTGCTGACGCGTCGTCGGTGCCCATAAAGACCATGCCGACCGCATACTGCTCGGGCAGCTCCACCGACAGGGTCTCGCGAGCAACCTCACGCAAGAAGCGATCCGGCTTTTGAATGAGCAGGCCGCAACCGTCACCGGTCTTACCGTCGGCGTTAATACCACCACGGTGCGTCATGCAGGTAAGGGCTTCGATTGCCGTCTGCAGCAGGTGATGACTGGGCTGGCCTTCCATGTGGGCAATCAAACCAAAGCCACAGTTATCCTTGAACTGATCAGGCTGGTATAGACCTGCTTTCATAGGCACTCTCTCAAAAAGCTAATAAATTCAAGCGCTTGAATAACCAGACCACGGATAAATCTGGCTCTGCGCCGGGCAAAAGGGGAGTAATTGTACACAGCGCCAAGCACGCTCACAATTTTTTTTGGCGCAATGATGCCGCTTGGGCGTATTCAAATGTCGTAAATCGGAAACTTTGTAGTCCGACTATAGCGCTACCGACAGGCATCGGCCACGCCTTTTTGGTCAGCAGGCCCGCCTAGCGGCGGGCCTGACAGCTTAGCGTAGAGCGCTCTGGATATCAGCCATCCCGCGAGGCCAGGGCTTGCTATCACGCAGTGCGGCCGGCAGCTTGGCAACACCGGCCTGCGCCGCTTGACGGGAAGCATAGGCCCCCTGCGTCACAACATACCAGGGCTCGCCCTGGTGCGTGGTCTCAAAGTAGCCAAGATCAGAGACCTCGGCATGGCGAGCGATAAAGGCTTTGGCGGCAGCCTCGGAGCGTGAGCCAAGCAACTGCACAACGTACTCCGAACCGGGACGCTGNNAATTGTACACAGCGCCAAGCACGCCCACAATTTTTTTTGGCGCAAAAATGCCGCTTGGGCGTACTCAAATGTCGTAAATAGGAAACTTTGTCGCTCAACTATAGCGCTACCGACGACCGCCGACCACGCCTTTTATCGATCAGCCCGGGCAAGCCCGGGCCAACCCTATCAACGCAGGGCGCGCTGAATATCCGCCATTGCTCGCGGCCAAGGCTTACTATCGCGTAGCGCCGCCGGCAGCTTGCCGACACCGTCCTGCGCGGCCTGTCGTGAAGCATAGGCTCCCTGGGTTACCACAAACCAGGGCTGCCCTTCGTAGGTAGTCTCGAAGTAACCCAGATCAGCAACACCAGCATGGCGCGCGATAAAGGCCCTCGCGGCCGCTTCAGAGCGCGAGCCTAGCAACTGCACCACGTACTCTGAGCCGCTACGCTGCCGATACCAGGCGGCTTCGTGGTAGCCAGCAGCCGACTGCGCCGAAGTGGCAGTGGGCGCCGCTGGTTTAGGTGCTGGCGCGGGCTCTGGAGCTGGAGCTGGAGCTGGA
>DBHE01000176.1:11808-12112 GCA_002296055.1 Pseudomonadaceae bacterium UBA836 | reverse complement strand
TGGAGCTGGAGCTGGAGCTGGAGAGGGTGGAGCGGAGGCGCCAGCGCCGTCAACACCAGGTTCGGCAGACTCCGCTACCGACTCAGGAGCAGAAGCAGACGTCTCAGGCTGCTGCGCATCAACCAAGGTTGGGACCACCTCCTCCGGCGCCGGCGCGGCGCCCGGCGTAGCTGAACCAGCTGCCGCAGGCTCGCTGCCATCTACAGGCAAGGGCGCCGGCACAGGCGCCTGACTTTGTGCCTCAACAACCGGAGCGGGCAACTGCAGCACCGTGCGTTCAGGCTCCTGCGGCTGATCACCCATA
>DBHE01000176.1:0-11519 GCA_002296055.1 Pseudomonadaceae bacterium UBA836 | reverse complement strand
GGCTCCTGCGGCTGATCACCCATATACCAAGCGACACCGATACCCGCGGCAATCAGCACCAATGCAGCCAGCGCCTTTAGCGGGAACGGGTTAGCGCCGGAGCGACGAAGCGCGACCGGCGCCTCCTGCATAGCGCTCAACAGAGCCTGGCGGGCCGCCAGGTTAATCGCGCCAGGCCACCCAGCACTGCGCTGATGCACCCACTCGATCTGGGCATCATCCAGTAGTTCAATGCCTTGGCCCGCGCCTTCGAGGCGCTGGGCCAGATAGTCCCGAGTCTCGTTCAGGTCCAGCGGTAGCAGCCCTATGAAGTGGACAGCTGGCGCGTCGTCGGATTTGCGCAGGCTAGCCAACGTCGGCTCGGCCTCTGCATCGGCAAACAGGAAGACCCTGGGAGCACCACTACCTGCCTCGGCTATATCACTCAGCATGCTGATCGCGGAGGATTCCAGGCACTCAGCGTCATCAATGACCAAGTACAGCTGGATACCTACAGCCTCTGCCTGCTGCGCCTTACGCAACAGACTCTCTACATTCTTTTGCTCCGCACTGACGGCCTGGCAGATGCCTGCAAGCAGCGAGGCCTCGGCAGGCATTTCCCGGCCGGACAGCACCACGCACTGAACGCTATCCTTGTTGCTGCTGGCTACCAGAGCTTGGCGTAGCAGCGTTTTACCACTGCCCTGAGGCCCGGTCACCGCCATAACCTGATCACCATAGCGCGCCAGGTGATGCAGTTCGGCCAGCACGCTCTTGCGTTTGGGGGTAAAAAAACGGAAGCCCGGAGTGCGCGGCGCGAATGGGTCGTGGGACAGCTGATAGTGATCCAGCAGCTCATCGGCACCACTTACTGCCGAGAACACGTCATCAAAGCCTTTCGTCATTACTCAAACCCCAACAGACATTGACGCAGAACGTCAGCATCAAACTCAGCGGTCACCACTGCACTTCCCAGCCCGCGCAGCAGTACCAGCCTCAGCTGACCATCCAGCACTTTTTTATCGACCGCCATCAGTTGCTCAAAATCGGCCAAGCGCATCCCTTTTGGAGGCACGGTCGGCAACCCGGCAGCGGCGATCAACGCCACCGCACGCTGGCGCTCAGCATCGGTGACCCACCCCAGGCGGCAAGACAGATCCAGCGCCATCACCATACCAGCACCCACCGCCTCACCATGCAGCCAGTTGCCGTACCCTTGATGCGCCTCAATGGCATGACCGAAGGTATGCCCCAGATTGAGAATAGCGCGCACACCACCCTCGCGCTCGTCGGCTGCCACAACCTCTGCCTTGATGGCGCAGGAGCGCTCAATCGCCTGAATGACGGCTTCAGCATCCAGATTCCGCAGACCCGAGATGTTTTGCTCCAACCAGGTCAGAAAGCCTGCGTCGCGGATCAATCCATACTTGATGATCTCGGCAAGTCCTGCGCTGACTTCGCGAGCAGGCAGCGTGCGCAGACTGTCGGTATCGATCAGCACAGCATTGGGCTGATAAAAAGCTCCCAGCATGTTCTTGCCAGCCGGATGATTAATGCCTGTCTTACCGCCGACGGAGGAGTCCACCTGGGACAATAGGGTGGTAGGCACCTGAATAAAGTCGACGCCACGCTGATAGCAGGCCGCAGCAAAACCTGTCATGTCCCCAATAACGCCACCACCCAACGCGATGAGCGTGGTGCGACGATCATGGCGGTCGGCAAGCAGAGCATCAAACACCTGCTGCAACGTCGCCCAATTCTTGTAGGCCTCACCTGTCGGCAAGACCACACTGCTCACACGATAGCCTGCAAGCTTCTGGATTAGCGCGTCCAGATAGAGCGGAGCAACCGTATCGTCGGTAACAATACAGACTTGGCGGCCGGCAATATGGCGCTGCAACAAGTCCCCGTCAGACAGGACGTCAGCACCGATATAGATAGGATAACTGCGATCAGCCAGATCGACGTTCAGACACTGCATCAAAGCACTCCCCGTTTTTGGCGGGCACAGCATACAACAGTCACCAGAGGCTAGGATATGGACCCCAAGGTCTAGTGACGTTTCGTTCACCCTCCTGCCGCGGCCTGTAGAGCAGCCGACCAAGGAGCCCGAACTTGTGAAGCACGTCCTTGCGCCCCCCTGCGGAGTTCGCGCAAAAAACGCTCACGACATTTTTGTGACCATGCCGGATAAATGATGAACGACGCCGAGCACCGGCTATACAGACGCAGCGCGACCACCTCTACCGTAGGGCAGGACGCGGCAATTTTCGGCCATACTGCGTTTTCGGTCGTTTATACAGAGCGGCTAGACTGCAAGCCCTCTGCTTTTCCTGGCCGAAAACAGCCTCCGGTAGGTACGTAACACTACGTCGACGCCCCTAGCTCAGTCTTCCTGTAACTTGCCGAGGATGGTATTGACCACAACCTTGGGGCCGCGCTGATCCGTCTCGATGATGAGGTCAGCAATTTCGCGATACAGAGGGTCGCGCCTAGCCATCAAGTCCCGTAACACCGCCTCGGGGTCGGGGGTTTGCAGCAACGGACGCTGGCGGTCCTTGGCAGTGCGCTGCAACTGCTGATCCACACTGGTACAAAGATAGACAACCAGTCCATTGGCAGCCAAAGCAGCTCGATTGGCAGAACGCATGACCACGCCGCCTCCGGTAGCCAGGACGATCCCACGCTCCAGCACCAGCTCGGCAATCATGGCTTCTTCACGCTGCCGAAACCCCTCCTCTCCCTCTACGTCGAATATCCATGGGATATCCGCACCGGTACGTACCTCGATCTCGCGATCCGAGTCCTTGAAGGGGAATTTGAGCTCTTTGGCAAGCAAACGCCCGATGGTGCTTTTGCCAGCACCCATCGGGCCTATCAGAAAAACATTACGCAACGGACTTACCTGGCAAGAGTGATAGCCCCGTTGTTGATGATGCGCGGCGTGAGGAAGATCAGCAGCTCATTTTTAACCTCAGAGTTAACATCCCGGCGAAATGCTCTGCCGAGAATGGGCAGGTCACCAAGAAAGGGAACCTTCTCTTGAGCGCTCTGCGACTCGCTTGAGAAGACGCCGCCGATGACTATTGTCTCACCATCCGCAACCAGGATGTTCGCATTAACCTCGTTCTTGCGGATAGTCGGCACGCCGTTTACCTCGTTGGTAAAATCCGGCTCATCTTTGGTCACGATCACTTCCATGATCACCTGATTATCCGGCGTGATCTGCGGAGTCACCTCCAGAGACAGGACGGCCTCCGCGAACGCGGTGGTAGTGGCACCGCTAGAGCTTGCCTCTTGATAAGGAATCTCTGAGCCCTTCAAAATCTTGGCAGTTTCCTTATCAGAGGTCACAACCTTAGGCTGCGAAATAATTTCGCCGTTGCCCGTGCTTTCCATGGCAGATAACTGCAAATCAAGAATAGTGTTATCGGTGATAAAGCCAATCCCGATTCCAGAGGTCGCGCCGACAACCCCCATGTCTACAAAAGGCGAATTGGCCGGCCGTTCAGCGATCCCGTAATAACCACCTGCACTAGTGCCGTCCGGCAGAAAGTCCGGCGCCTCAACAATCTCTGTTTGACCGTCCTTGCCAAACGCAGAGAAGTTACCCCCTAGACTGAAACTCCCCCCCCAACGCACACCGAGCGCCTTATCAAATCCAACGCTGGCCTCGACTATACGCGCCTCAATCATGACCTGACGCACAGGGATATCCAGCTGCGTCACAATACGACGCAGCTCATCCAGCTTGTCTTGGGTTTCAAGAGCAATGATGCTGTTGGTGCGCTCGTCAACAGTCAGTGAGCCACGCTGGCTATCAGCGTCAGCCGCCGTGACCGAAGCGAACAACTGCGCAATATCGCTGGCCTTGGCGTAATTCACTTGGATCAGTTCGCGGCGCAACGGTGCCAGCTCTGCAATTTGTTTCTGCGACTCTAGTTCCTGACGCTCGCGCGCTGCGATTTCTTCAGCTGGCGCAACCAGCAAGACGTTACCGATCTGACGCTTGTCCAAGCCCTTGGTTTTCAGCACAAGATCAAGTGCCTGATCCCATGGCACGTTCTGCAGACGCAGCGTAATACTTCCTTGAACCGTATCACTGGCCACCAGGTTCAGATCAGTGAAATCCGCGATCAGCTGCAACACCGAACGCACTTCAATATCCTGAAAGTTCAGTGACAGCTTTTCACCGGAGTAGGTAAAGGCGTCAGCGCGGCGTTGCTCTACCTCCGCACGGGTCAAGGGCTTAAAGCTAACCGTGAGGCGGTTATCAGCCTGATAAACCAGATGCTCGTAACTGCCGGTAGGCTCAATCACAATCGATGCATTGTTACCACTACCAGACGCATTCACGAAGTTAACTGGAGTGGCAAAATCTTTGACATCGAGCTGAACACGCAGCTCGTCCGGTAGTCGCGTATTGGGGAAGTTAAGCTTAATACGCCCACCCTGCTCTTCAACGTCAACCTTGATGCCAGGATCGCTGAGATCAATGATGACGTTACCCGAACCGTCGGTACCACGCTGAAAGTCGAGACTGCTGATAGCGCGACCGCCCACGGCAGCCGAACTGGACACTGCCGGTTCATCACTGGCTCGCCAGTTGCTGTTGGCAGCTGCAGGTGCCGCAGGTGCCGCAGTTGATGCAGACACGCCGGCCTCTGCGCCGACAGTCACAAACAGGTCATTGCCCTGAACGCGCGTGCTGTAAGGTGCAAGGGATGTCAGGTTGATAATCAGGCGCGTGCGGTCTCCCGCTTCGACGATGGTAACGCTACGCGCATTACCCAGCCCCAGCTCGCGAGAGCGTTCGCCCAGCTTGTTCTGCACACCAGGCAAATCAAGGGCAATACGCGCTGGCTGATCAATGGTGTAACCCTTGGGGGCTGCGCTGACGGGCTCATCAAAGCTCAGCTTCAACTCAACACGATCACCCGGCAATGATGCCACGTCCATGCCTTGCAGGTCGGCGGCCAGGGCCAGCGGGCTCAGCAACGCCATCAGCGCTGCAAGCGGAAGTTTTCTGGTCAGAAGCATTTTTTTGCGTTCCACGCGTGACTGTTTGCAGTTCATGTTATCTCTCCCTGGTTGTCCTACCCGCGCTCAGCGAGGCTGAGGGTACGCGGACGCTCCAACCACCCGCCTTCACCATCCGGCACGATTTCCACTACATCAACGCGATTTTCTTCGATTCCGGTCACGCGTCCGTGATTGCGCCCCAGATAATCACCGACACCAACCCGATGCACACTACCAGCGCCCTGAATCAGCGCCTGCATTCCGGCAGAATTACTCAAAGTCCCCACCATCTCGAAGCTCTCGATGTTGAAGCCCTCTAGGAACTGCTTGACCCGGTTCTCGTCAGGCTTTATGTCCTGCGAGCCCTTTTGCCGCTGAGTCAGATCTATCTTGATCGGCGGCTGGAACGGGCTACGCAAGGAAGAAGCGCTGTAGGTAAAAGCTTCGTAAGGTTCAAAGCGAGGTAATGGCTCAATCGTTCCAGACGGTCGCGCCCTGGTCTCATCCATAAACCGTTGCAGGTCAGCAAACTCACCGCCACTACAACCGACTGTAAGCAGCGAGACCGCAAGAATACCTAAAAATTTGGGGCTCATTAGGCTCATTGCTGCCCCTCCTCTACTGCATCGTTATAGCGGTAGGTTTTAGCGATGATTTCCATGGCCAGAAGGTCAGGGTTACTATCGCTTACAGGCTCGATGCCAAAATCGCCCAATGTCACGATACGGGGCAGGCCAGCTACACTGCTTACGAAAGTCGCTAAATCGTGATAACTACCCCGAACCTTGATCTGAATTGGCAGCTCAACATAAAACTGCTGCGCCACCTCAGGCTGGAGGGTAATTGACTCGAACTCCAAGCCGCTATTAAGGCCCATCTGGGTTATATCCTCCAGCAGCCCAGGGACCTCGCTATCTTTCGGCAGCTGCTTTAGCAAGCCACTGAAACGCTCTTCGATTTCCTGCAACTGATCGCGATAGGCTTCTAGGTTGGCGGCACGAAAAGACTTTTCTACGAACTCCTTTCGCAAGGCCACTTCTTGCTTTTCTGCGCGCTCGAAGTTGACCCGTAAATCCTTCAAGTGAAACTGATACCCAAGGACGGCAAGCACGATGAAAACGACCGCACAAACGATGACTTTCAACGCAGCGGGCCATGACCCGATATTATTGAAGTCCAAGTCATCCGCCTGGACTTTCTTCAAGCTTTCCAGTTGTTGAGCGAAACTCATGGCTGCTGTTCTCCCTCAGCGGCACCCGCACGTGGCGCGGTCTGTTTGACGGTCAGCTCGAAAACATTCGCCTGATCAAGCGCCCCAGAGGTAACTGCTTTAACCGCTGTCAGGTTGGGAGCTGTGAGCCAATCAGAACCATCCATCTGTCGCATCAGATTCGAGACACGACTGTTCGACTCCGCGCCCCCCGAAACAGATAACTCCGCACCTTTCATAGCCAGCTCAGAAAAGTACACACCGTCGGGCAGAGTACGCGCAAGCTCGTCAAAAACTCTCACGATAATCGGACGCTTGCCTTGCAGATCCTCAATAATTTTCATGCGATCAAGCAGCTGTGCGCGTCGTGCCTGCAGCTCCTCAATCTCCTTAATTCGAGCATCCAGCAGCGTAATTTCCTTCTTCAGGAAAGCATTGCGCTCATTCTGATGGTCAATACGTCCATTGATAAAGCGATCACCCAAGAAGACCAGCGCACCTGCAAGCAGGACAACCAGTGCCAGAATCGTCAGGAATTCCTTTTTTCGTTCTTCCCTTAGCTGCTCGCGCCAAGGCAACAGGTTAATGCGAGCCATCAGTCAAAACTCCTCATTGCCAGACCACATGCGATCATCAACGCCGGCGCGTCGTTGCTCAGGGCAACTGCGTCAACTTTGTTGGACAGGGTCATATTTGCAAAGGGGTTGGCAACCAGGGTGGTGGTTCCGATTTTCTGCTGTACCAGTTGATCAAGGCCCGGGATAGAGGCGGTGCCGCCAGCCAGCAGAATGTAGTCCACATCGTTGTACTGGCCACCGGCGAAGAAGAATTGCAGCGATCGGGACACTTGCTGCACTACGGCATCCTTGAATGGCCCGAGCACCTCAGACTCATAATCATCCGGCAGACCGCCCTGCTTCTTGGCCAGACCAGCTTCCTCCTGAGACAGACCATAGCGGCGCTGAATCTCGTCGGTGAGCTGCTTACCACCAAACAGTTGCTCACGCGTGTAGATGGTGCGGCCACCACTCAAAACGCTGAGCGTCATCATGGTTGCACCGATGTCGATCACCGCGATAGTGAGCCCTTCGTCATCAGCATCCAGCTGCCCAACCACCAGCTCGCAGGCCCGTTCCATCGCATAGGCCTCGACCTCCACGATTTTGGCTGTCAGCCCAGCCAACGCCAGCGCGGCCTCACGGATATCGACGTTCTCACGACGACAGGCGGCCAGAAGCACTTCTTCGCGCTCAGGATTTCGGGGGGATGGCCCCTGCACTTCGAAGTCGATCGCGACTTCGTCGAGGGGGTAGGGAATATACTGATCGGCTTCGAGCTTGATTTGCTCTTCCATCTCGTCGGGGTCAAGACCAGCATCCATTTCAATGGTCTTGGTGATCACTGCAGACCCGGCGACAGCGACGGCGGCTTGCTTGAGTGGCGATCTGGAGCGCGCGAGCACTTTTTCGAGTGCCTGGCCAACGCCTTCAAGCTCGACGATGTTTTTCTCGACCACCGCTCCGGGTGGCAAGGGTTCGACCGCATAGGCTTCAACCTTATAGCGGCCTCCGGCGCGACTGAGCTCCAGCAGCTTCACCGTGGTGGAGCTGACATCGATGCCCAGCAGCGTGTTCGCTTTTTTCTTTAGGAGCCCTAGCACAGCCAATTTCCTATCAGCATCCGACACTTACGGACGGTTTATGTTTTCCTACATTAAATAACAGTCCTTGTACAAGCGCAAATGGCTAAATCAAAAAAAATACGCTTATAATGCAGACTGCTACACCGTTCTCAATTAGCAATCCAGCTAACTTTCTAATTATTCAGGGAATTCCACATCCCTTATGCGTCTACTGAGATTTCTGTTCTGGTCTATCTTCGCGCTGGCCTGCGCGCCCATCATGGTCCTGAGCGGCGTCGCGCTGTATCTTAGCCCTGCGCTGCCAGATGTTGAAACCCTGCACGATGTCGAACTGCAAACCCCGTTGCGGATATATAGCACAGATAATCGACTGATAGCAGAGTTCGGTGAAATGCGCCGCTTCCCGATCAGCTACGATCAAGTGCCTGCTGCATTTGTGCACGCCCTGCTGGCCGCAGAAGACGATAACTTCCTCAATCACCACGGCGTAGACCCGATGGGCCTGCTGCGCGCCGCCACCGAGCTGGCACAAACCGGGCATATTCAGACCGGCGGCAGCACCATCACCATGCAGGTCGCGAAGAACTACTTCCTGACCAGCGACCGGGTATTCTCGCGCAAGCTGAATGAAATACTGCTGGCACTGCAGATTGAGCGCAACCTCGACAAGCAGGAAATTTTCGAGCTCTACGTCAACAAGATCTATCTGGGCAACCGCGCCTACGGTATCGAAGCAGCGGCCCAAGTATATTATGGCAAGTCGATCAACGAACTACCGCTTGCCGACCTGGCGATGATCGCAGGCCTACCCAAAGCACCGTCGCGCTACAATCCCATTGCCAATCCGGAGCGTACCAAGGTACGCCGCGACTGGATTCTCGACCGCATGCTGACCCTCGGCTACATCGACGAGGCAGCCTACCGTGAGGCGGTCAACACGCCCATTACTGCGCGCAATCACGGCGCCAACCCGGAGATGGAAGCGCCTTACATTGCCGAAATGGCCCGCCTCGAAATGGTCGAGCGCTATGGCGACAAGGCATACACCCAAGGCTTCAACGTATATACCACGGCCGACAGCCGGTTGCAGGAAATGGCCAATCATGCCCTGCGCGACGGCCTGCAAGAGTACGATCGCCGCCATGGCTACCGGGGTCCGGAAGCGCGCAACCCGGATATCACCCTGGAACAGGGGATCGAACTACTTAACGGATATAAAAGCCTTGGCGGCCTGGAGCCTGCACTGGTCACCGCAGTCAATGCGGATAACGTCGAGATCCGCCTGCGCCGCGACCAGGCCGGGTTGATTGCCTGGGACCAGATGAGCTGGGCTCGCCCCTATCTTAGTGCAAACGGCATGGGGCCACGCCCCTCCAAGCCGATGGACGTGCTCAAACCGGGGGACATCATTCGCGTTAGCCGGGTAGAGGACGACAACTGGCGCCTGGCCCAGGTCCCGGAGGCTCAAAGCGCCTTGGTTGTTCTCGGCCCGCAGGATGGCGCGATCAAGGCGCTGATCGGCGGCTTCTCGTTCGTGCAAAGCAACTACAATCGCGCCACCCAAGCGCGCCGCCAGCCCGGCTCCAGCTTCAAGCCATTCCTGTACTGTGCGGCGCTGGACAAGGGCTACACACCAGCCAGCCTGGTCAACGATGCGCCGCTGATCTTTGTCGACGATTATCTGGACTCAATCTGGCGACCGCAGAACTCCGGCGGTGACTTTCTCGGCCCCATCCGCCTGCGTGAAGCGCTGTATCGCTCACGCAATCTGGTCTCGATCCGCCTGATGCAAGACCTGGGCGTGGACAACGCCCTGAGCTACATCGAACGCTTTGGCTTTGACCGCAAGGAGCTGCCTCGCAACCTCTCGGCCTCGCTCGGCACCCCGGAACTCACGCCGCTGCAAATCGCGCAGGGCTACGCGACGTTCGCCAACGGTGGCTACGCCGTCAAACCCTACCTGATCGACCGCATTGAAAACCGCTATGGCCAGCTGATCGACTACAGCAAACCGCCGGTCACCCCCGTGCTGACCGAACATCAGCAGGCTCGCCTTGATGCCTATGTCGAGCGCCAGGGCAGCGCAATAACGGAGCAGCCTGTGGCCGCCGAGCAGGTAGTCGAGGAGCGCACCATATACCAGCTCAACAGCATGCTGCGCGATGTGGTACGCCGCGGTACCGCAGTGCGGGCCCGCGCACTGAACCGCAACGACCTCGCCGGCAAGACGGGTACCACCAACGACCAAAAGGACGCCTGGTTCTCCGGTTTCAACCCGGACCTGGTTGCAACCGTGTGGGTTGGCTTTGATCAGCCCAGCACACTCGGTCGCCGCGAGTATGGCGGCACCGCGGCGCTGCCGATCTGGATGAATTTCATGGGGCCTGCGCTCGAAGGTGTGCCTGACCGCGAGCCAAGCATGCCTCGCGGACTGATTACCGCCCGCATCGACCCGGCTACCGGGCGCAGCGCGCCGCCCGGCACTGAAGGGGCCTTCATGGAAATATTCAAACAGGAAGACGCCCCGCCACCCTACAGCGAGCTGGAGATGGGCGGCTACGACAGCGGTGGCGCGGTTACACCACTCGAACTGTTCTGAGCCAACGCATGAACCTGGCGCCGCAACCAGCGGTTGACCGGGTCATGCTCCATGCCCTTGTGCCAATAGAGCGTCAGGCCGATTTCCGGTAGCGGCAAGGGCATGTCCAGTAAGCGGTTGCCCAGCGGCCGATTGATCAACTCGGCGTGGCGCCGCGACATGGTCAGCAGCAGCGGCGTCTGCGCCACCACCAGACTCGCGGCCTGATAGCTCTGGCACTGCTGCACCACATTGCGCATCAGCCCCAGATGCCCTAGCGCAAGATCTTCGTAGGACAGTCCTCGACGCCAGGACGCGACCGCGATGTGCTCGGCGGCCATGTAGCTGTCCGCTGTCAGCTCGCCCTCAAACTGCGGGCCGGCGACCACGCACAGTGGCTCCTTGACCAACTGCATCTGGCGCAGACTGGCATCGGCCGGGCGGGCGATCTGCACCGCCAGATCAATCCGCCCTGCCGCCAGCTCCAGCTTCAACTCTGACCACCTGACACCGACTGTGCGCACCCGACTGCGCGGCGCCTGCTTACGTAAGTGCGTCAGCAGCGGTGGAATCAATACCGGCTCCAGCTGTTCAGGCAAGCTGATAGTAAAGGTGCGCGCATCTTCCTGCGGGTCGAACTGCTGCAGATAGCCCAGGCTTTGCTGCAGCCGGCTCAGACTGTCGATAATGCCCGGAGCCAGTCGCATCGCTGCTGCCGTTGGCGTTACGCCCCTGCCCTCGCGAACAAATAGCGGATCAGAGAAGTGTTCGCGCAGGCGAGCCAGCGAATGACTCACCGCCGACTGACTGACGTGCAGCACTGCCGCCGCCCGGGTCAGGTTGCGCTCCCGGTAAACCACCTCAAACACCCGAAACAGATTAAGGTCTATCCGGGCCAATGATGGGGAATCATTCTTTTCACTCATCAACAAATACCTGCTGCATGCGCTATCCCCCCGAGATTACGCGCCCACAGCCAAACCATGAATAGCAATCATGGTTCTGAATGAATATTGATCGCTTCTTATCCGCCTCGACAGCTCCTAAGCTTGAGCGACAACAACAGCAAGAGGCACGGACATGCACGA
>DBHE01000185.1:2649-5399 GCA_002296055.1 Pseudomonadaceae bacterium UBA836 | reverse complement strand
CGGCAAATGCGGCAGCAGCACCACAACTTGGGCCCCCAAAAGCCAGGCCAACGCATTACGCGGAATCAGTGCCGTGCTCACGCTCGCGCCTCCAGCCCATAGAGTGCCAGCGCTCGCAGACAAACCTCACGGTGGCTATCGCCCTGTGCCGGCTCGATACGTACACCCGGCAAGCTCAGGCCGTAGGGGCGCTGTTCACGCTCCATCTCCAGCACCCAGCCGGTCAGAATACCCAAGCGCTCTTCCAGGTCGCGGCCGGCAGCGGCGGCCAGATCCAGCCACAGGCTTTGCTGCTGTGGCTCGGCAAATACCTTGCTATGCAGCCCCTGGCCGCGAGACCAGGCGCGCCAATCGAGGCGTCTGCGCGAATCACCGGGGCGGTAGGCACGCAGCCCCTGAAAGTCGGCCACCCCTTCCTGCTGTGCATGGGGCTGGTCGCCCTCCTCGCCATCAGGCGCTGCGCCTACCGGGAGCGGGGCACTGACCGGTTTGGGGTACACCAGTACCTGCCAATCCAGATCAACCAAACTCCAGGCAACAAACCAGCCAAGCGGGTAACGGGTTTCGATGCGCAAACGCTCCAGCACCAGCCAACCGCGGCGCTCGGTAGGGTGAAACAGCGTCAGCGCCTGCTCGCCACCCGCAGGGACGTCTACCGACACGGCGTCCAGCCCGGGCCAACGCAATTTAAGCGCCTGGTGGTCGCGGCGCTCTGAGCGCAGTGTCAGCCCCAGCGGCACCTGCTCACCGGCAAACACGGCGCGCCCGCCGGTGGCTCGCAGCTGCACGGCAGCCAGATTGCGATAGGTGTGATGCAGGGCAACCCAAAACAGGCTGAGCAAGGTGAAGGTGAGCCCGTACACCAGACTGTTCTGATAGTTGATGGCGCCGATCAGCATGATCAGCAGCAACAGCAAAAAGGCCATGCCAGCGCGACTCGGCAAGATAAATATCCGTCGATGATCCAGCCGCAGAGAGCGGGCTGGCGGGATTCTGCGACGTAGCCAGCCCTGATGCCAGCGCCGTGCCCTGGCGCGGATGGCGGTAGTCACACCGGCGACACCTCGTTAAGCAGCCAGCGCGCCAGGCTGTCACCGCCATGGCCGGTCGGGTCGTTAGTGGCACGCAAGCGGTGGCTGACAACGGCGGGCAGCACCGCCTGCACGTCTTCAGGAATCACGTAATGGCGTTGTTCCAGCAGGGCCCAGGCCCGTGCCGCCGCCAGCAAGCCCAGGCTGGCGCGCGGAGACAGTCCCCAGGCGCAGCTGTCGCTGTTACGGGTGTGGTTGACCAAGCGCAGAATGTAATCGACCAACGCCTCGCTGGCGGTCACCTGCGGCACCTGTGCCTGCAGCGCACGCAACTGCTCATGCCCCAATATCGGCTCAACCGCGTCCAGGCGAGTACGGCGCTCGGCTCCCATCAGCAGATTTTTTTCCGCAGCCTCGCTCGGATAGCCAAGCGACAGACGCATGAGAAAGCGGTCGAGCTGGGACTCAGGCAGCGCAAAGGTGCCAGACTGCGATACCGGGTTCTGCGTGGCAATCACAAAGAAGGGATCGGGTAGTTGGCGAGTCGCCCCGTCCACCGTTACCTGCCCCTCTTCCATGGCCTCCAGCAGCGCGCTCTGGCTTTTGGGTGTGGCGCGATTAATCTCGTCAGCGAGAATCAACTCGGCAAAGATGGGCCCCGGATGAAAGACAAACTGGGCGCTGTTGCGATCAAACACCGAGGTGCCCAGGATATCGCCGGGCAGCAGGTCGCTGGTGAACTGAATACGCTGATAGCTCATGCCCAACACCCGGGCTAGCGCTTGCGACAGCGTGGTCTTGCCCATGCCCGGCAAATCCTCAATCAGCAAGTGCCCCTTGGCCAGAATGCATGCCAGTGCCAGCTTGATCGAATGGGACTTGCCCAACAGTACCTTGTCTATCGCGTCCTGCGCCGCGCTTAACGCATCCTTCATGCTCACCTCTTCTCCGGGCTACCATGCCATGGTAGGTGCAAGCGCTGCTGCGCGAAAGACAAACGCAATAGCTTGTAACAGCCTATACGCTGCTCATCATGCGAATTTGAGGGGGTTCCATGCCGTTACTGCGCACTCTGTCGGTGCTGCTCACGATGTTGCTGGCCGGCTGCTCAGCCCTGGCACCGGTCAACTGGCTGGTGCCAAGCAGCGGCTACGGCACCCTTGCGGGCGTCAGCTATGGTGAGCTGCCGCGCCAGCGACTGGACGTTTACCTGCCAGCACAGGTGAAACCGGACGCCCCCGTGGTGGTGTTCTATTACGGCGGCAGTTGGCGCAACGGCGAGCGCGCGGACTATCGGTTTGTCGGGCAGGCGCTGGCCAGTCGCGGCATGATCGCCGTGATCCCCGACTACCGGCTCTACCCCGAGGTGCGTTACCCGGAGTTTCTGCGCGATAGCGCCAAGGCGCTGGCCTGGACGCAGGCACACCGAGGCGAATGGAGCAGCCCGAACGGCCCGCTGTTTGTCATGGGCCACAGCGCCGGCGCCTACAACGCGGCCATGCTCGCGCTGGATGAACGCTGGCTGGCGCAGCAGAGCCTCTCTCCCGAGGTGATCAACAGCTGGATCGGCCTGGCTGGCCCCTATGATTTTCTGCCGATCATCAACCCGGACGTGCAGCCGATTTTCTATCACCCGCAAACGCCGGTCGACTCACAGCCGCTGGTCCACGCCAGCGCAAAGAGTCCGCCCGCACTGCTGCTGGCCGGCGCAGACGACGA
>DBHE01000185.1:0-2277 GCA_002296055.1 Pseudomonadaceae bacterium UBA836 | reverse complement strand
CAGGACGTTAGCGTCCAGAGTGAGGTGTTGGCAGATCTCGGCCACATCAAGATTCTGCTCACCCTGGCCGCTCCCTTTCAGCACTGGGCGCCGGTGATCGAGCAGGTTACCTGCTTTGTCAGCGCTCAGGCCGGCGAAGGTTTCTCGCCGCCTTCCTCCTCTGCCTGCAGCGTCTCCAGCCGGTAAATCATGTAGCGCACATGCAAGTGCAGGCTGTAGAGCTCGTGGGCATAGGAGAGCGGAACATCAACGTGATTCAGCTCCGACTCCAGTGCTTTCAGCCCCTGAATCTGCTCGGCGTATTGCTGCTTGATCTTGCCGCTGTAGATCAGCTTGTCGATGCGCCGCAGGTGCTCGTACCAGCGGTACACCCGAGCACGCACGCGCCAGCGATACAGTGGGCCCATGGTCTTGAGTAGCGGAAACATGATGGCGATAAAGGGAATGATCAGCACCACGTAGCGATCAATCGCTGAGGCCACCTGAAACGGCAGATAGCGCTGCAAAAAAGGCATACCCTGGCGGTGGTAGTAGTCCGCCTCCTTGCTCAACTCAAGCCCCATGGGCTCACCGGCCGGAAAGCGCCCCGGCTTGTCGAGCAGGTTGCCCTCGCGCAGCACCTTGCGCGCAGCTTCCAGCACCACGGCCGTCAGTGCCGGATGAAAGTCCTGATTACCTACCAACATAGCCACCGGCGACAGCAGCTTGGTATCCTGCGGCGGCATGCTGGCCGTAATATTCAACAGCCCTCTGGGCACCTCCAGCGCTTCCAGAAAGTGAAGCCGTGCGGCATAGGCATCGGCTTGAGCCAGATTGACCAGCGACACCTCCGGGTTAGCCGCCAGGCGGGTGACCAGCCGGTTGTCAGCAGGCAACACCAAGAACGCTGCGTCCAGCTCACCAGCCAGCAGCGCATCGGCGGCTGCGGCGCTGCCCATCTTGCGCCACAGGCCGTTGTTCAACAGCTCCAACCGCGCACCATCCTGGCGCTGCTCAAACAACCCCTTTAATACCGCCCAGGTGCCACTGCCTTCACTGCCCACCGCCACACGCTTGTCCTGCAGATCTGACAGCTGGGTGATGTTCACGTCTTGACGCTGAAACAACCACAGCGGTTCGTGGTAAAGCGCCGCCAAACCAATCAACTGGCTGCGCTGGGCAGGGGCCAGCAGCTGTTCAGTACCGCTCTGGATCAGCCCAAGCTGCGCCTCGCCGCTACCGTCGGTAAGCCGTTGCAGGTTGTCCAGCGAGCCCCGGCTGGGGCGTAGCTGGAGCTCCAAATTCTGCTTGGCCAGCTCCTGCTGCATGGCCAGACCAAACTGATGATAGCTACCGCTTTCGCTGCCGGTGGTCATCACAAGCACCTTGGGCGGCGCCGGATCAAGAAAGCGAAATAACAACCACACCAGCAAAAGCGCCAGCGGGACGATCCACAGGTTGGTACGTATAAAGAGTCCTATCTGCTTCAGGTTCTGCATCCTGCCACTCCAGCAACGAATCGTCCTGACAGTCTAATCGGTGGCCGCAGCAAACGCACCGCGCTAGTCGGCCAGCGGCTGCCCAGTCTGATAGGCAGCAGTGCCCCACAGCGGTACGGTGGACAGGCTGTGTTTGAAGCTGCCGGTGGTTTCCTTGGTGGAGTAGGACAGATACATCAGCGTCTGGTGCTGGGGATCGTAAATACGCCGCACCTTCATAGTCTTGAAGAACACACTCTTGGACTGTCTGAAGACAATCTCACCCGAGTCGCTTTGGTCGATCTGCGCGATCATCTGCGGCGTTATCTCGCCGGTCTGACGGCAGGAAATAGCGCTGTCGCTTGGATCTGAAAAGCTGAGGTTCGCTTCGATTGAAGCGATATGACAAGTCACGCCGGGCACCTCTGGGTCGACCAGCGAGTGCAGTTTGATGTCCTTGAGGGTGAACACCCCGAGCGATACATCCCCTACTTCGTTGTTATCCGAGCAGCCTGCCAGCAGGCCGAGCACACCGGCCAGTACCAGAACCTTCTTCATTTTCACTCCCTATTTCGGAATATCGACGCACGTACCTTCTCTGAACGGAGAGTGCGGCGCGTGCCGAGCTTTGACAATTCTTCTTGGGAGGGTTTCATGAAAATAGGCGCTTCGTGAATTGCTGCAGACCCTTAATCGCGGGGGCAAGTAGAAACTGGGCTTTATGTGCTTGCTTGACAATCAGCCTTTCGCCTTCACGGCGAGCCTAGTGGGGCTGCTTGCCCAGCCCCCCTTAGCGATCCCCCCGGGCACCCGACTACGC
>DBHE01000039.1 GCA_002296055.1 Pseudomonadaceae bacterium UBA836 | reverse complement strand
GTTCTATGCGGGCGAGATACAGCCTTATCTGGCGCAACTGCAACGCCTGGGCCAGCCCTGGGCAGAATCCATCATCGCGCTGCGCGCGGTGCCCGGCATACCGCCCGCCACTGCCGCTGCGCTCGATCAACTGGCCGGCACACCGCAGAGTCTGTGGGAGCAATACCAAGCCGCGCTCAGCGCCCACACCGACGCCTGGCAGCAGCAACTGGGCGCGTGCCAGTCACAACCGGGGCAAGCAGGCTGGGAGCAAAGAGATCAGGACAGCACAGACTGACTCGGCCTCAGTCCGCCTTACGAATCAGGTAATGAAAGATGCCGTCGGCCTCGTGCTGCTCCAGCAGCTCATGGCCGAGAAAACTGCAAAAACGCGGAATATCGCGCTGGGTAGAGGGGTCGGTAGCCAGCACCTGTACCAGCTCACCGGCGGCCACATCGCGCACGGCGTTGTGCAGCATCATGACCGGCTCCGGGCAGGTCAGCCCACGGGTGTCCAGGGTCGTAGCGGCAGAGTCAGTCATGGCAAGGCTCGGTTGAATCAACAAGCTGGCGATTATCCCGCAATCATCCCGGGCTTGCCAGACGCCCGGCGGCGACCGACACTGGAGTTAGAGTCACAACACCCCGCCGGGTAAGGAAGCAAGATGATCAAAGTGTTGATTGAACGTGTGATCGCAGAAGGTCTGGAACAACCCTACGAAGAAGTAGCCCGCCGCGTGCTCTCTGCGGCCGTGCAGTCCCCCGGCTTTATTTCAGGCGAGTCATTCCGTGATATGGAGCAGCCCAACCGCCGCATCATCATGGTCACCTGGCAGAACATGCACTCCTGGCAGCGCTGGGAAGACTCCGAAGCTCGCCGCGACAGCATCAGCGGCTTTGCGCCAATTCTGCTGGAAGAAGAAAAGATTAGCCTGTTGGAGCCGCTGTAACTTCGCTGCCAAGCGACCCTCTGCGCAACACGGCCGAGCCCCGCTCGGCCGCCGCATCTCACTAGCCCACGCCTAGCCGCCTAGCGCAACGCGCGAATATGACAGGTCACTTCTTCACGGTCGGTATATAGCTGCTTGCAGCCGATCTCGGCGCGCACGCCCGCTTCATCCAGCGCATCCTGAATGTGCCCAAGGCACTGCATGACTTCCTGATAGCGCTGTTTCATCGGCAGCTTGAAGTTGATGATCAACTCGCGGCAGTAGCGCTGGCCAATCCACTTGGCCGCCAGTGCGCTGCTGCGGGCCGGCTTGTCCACGATGTCGCAGACCATCCAGTCGACGGTGCGCTTGGGGCGATACATGTAGCCGTCGCCCTGCACGTGCTCCACCTGGCCGCTGTCCATCAGGCGGCGATCCATCGGGCCGTTGTCCACTGCAGTGACATTCATCAGGCGGTTGACCAGTTGCCAGGTCCAGCCACCGGGGGCCGCGCCCAGGTCAACTGCGGTCATGCCAGCCTTGAGGCGGCTGTCCCAGTCATCACGCGGAATAAAATGGTGCCAGGCTTCTTCCAGCTTCAGGGTGGAGCGGCTGGGCGCTTCACGCGGGACTTTCAGGCGCGGAATGCCCATCGGCCAAGGCGCGCCGTTGTCAGCCCAGGACCAGCCGACAAACACCTTCTGGCCGCTCTGAAAGCACAGATGCAAGCGCGGCAGCTCGGGTTTGTTGGGGCGAACAAAGCGGGTCTTGGTGAGCGAGCGTTCCAGCGGGCCTTTCAGCTTTTTGGTCAGCGCGGCCAGTGCCTTGCCGTCGTTGGTGTCGGCGGTTTCCAGCCACATCAGCGAGGCAATATGGCCCTGGGCACAGGCGGTGATAATGGGGCTCACGCGGTCTTCCGGGTCCAGCTCCAGCCAGCTGCCGACCGCCCACTGGCGGGTGAAGATCAACTGCTGAAAATCGATGGCCCGCATCAGTTGCTCGGCCTCGCCCTGCTCGGGGCAGACAAAACGCACCAGAGCGCTGCCATCCTGGGTCACCGGATAACCGGCAATACCCTGCTCGCCGGCCAGCTCCTGCATCTCGGCGGCCGCCTCCCCTTCAAAGCCCGGACGGCAATGTAGCAACAATTCCTGCATGTCTCGCTCCCGCTGGATAATCGGGCGTACTGTACAGGCAGCGGCTGGTCGGTTGAAGTGGCAAGTCAGCCTGTACAGCGCGCGAGAACGGCTGGCCGCGCCACGCCTCCCGCAACCCGCGAACCAGCAACATGAGATTTCCTAATGTTCTTTTGAAAAGAGTTCATTTTTTTTCAACAGGTGTCCCTGCCTACAATACGCACCATTCCAGGCCACACCGCGACGCTAGTGGCTTGACCTCAGACACCAGGACACCAGATTGCGATGACTACCGAATTTACCTTTGCGCTCAAGAGTATTCCGTTCGACGAGGACTACCGCCCCGCCGACAACACCCGTATTACCACCAACTTCGCCAACCTGGCGCGCGGTGCAAGCCGAGAGCAGAACCTGCGCAATACCTTGGCCATGATCAACAACCGCTTCAACGCACTGGCCCAGTGGGATAACCCCAAAGGTGACCGCTACGCTGTCGAGCTGGAAATCGTCTCCGTCGAGCTGACCGTCAAGGCCGACAACAACGGCGCCAGCTTCCCGGCCATTGAAGTGCTGAAGACTCACATTCTTGACCGCAAGACCAATCAGCGTATTGAGGGAATCGTTGGCAACAACTTCTCGTCCTACGTGCGTGATTACGACTTCAGCGTGCTGCTGCTGGAGCACAACAAGGGCCAGCCCTCGTTCAGCATTCCGGACAACTTTGGCGATCTGCACGGCAAGCTGTTCCAGCACTTCATCAAGTCGCCCACCTATCGGGAGCATTTCAGCAAACCGCCGGTGATCTGCCTGAGCGTATCGGATGCCAAGGTCTATCAGCGCACTGAAAACCATCACCCGGTGCTTGGCGTTGAATACGAGCCCAACGAGTCCTCCCTGACCGAGCAGTACTTCAAGAAGATGGGCTTGCAGGTGCGTTACTTCATGCCACCAAACAGCGCCGCGCCGCTGGCCTTCTACTTCTTTGGTGATCTGCTGAACGACTACACCAGCCTTGAGCTGATCAGCACCATCAGCACCATGGAGACCTTCCAGCGCATCTATCGGCCCGAGATCTACAACGCCAATGCACCGGCTGGCCAGTGCTATCAACCTAATCTGAAGAATCAGGACCACTCGTTGACCAAGATTGTCTACGACCGCCAGGAGCGTAGCCAGCTGGCCATCGAGCAGGGCCGCTTTGCCGAAGAGCAGTTCATCAAACCCTATCAGCGCGTGCTTGAGCAGTGGTCTGCCAGCTACACCCTTTAACCCGGACACCGTCAAAACACATGAAAAAGCTACTCCCCACCTCGACCGCAGGCAGCCTGCCCAAACCGGCTTGGCTGGCCCAACCCGAGACCCTGTGGTCACCCTGGAAGCTGGAAGGCGACGCCCTACTGGAGGGCAAGCAGGACGCCCTGCGCATATCACTGCAAGAGCAGCAGCGAGCCGGTATCGACATCGTTAGCGACGGCGAGCAAACCCGCCAGCACTTTGTCACCACCTTTATCGAGCACCTCGACGGGGTGGATTTCGAGCAGCGCGAAACCGTCCGTATTCGTGACCGCTACGACGCCAGCGTGCCCACAGTCGTCGGCGCGGTGACACGGCAAAAGCCGGTCTTTGTTGAGGACGCCAAGTTTCTGCGCAAACAAACCAATCAGCCGATCAAATGGGCCCTGCCGGGTCCGATGACGATGATCGACACCCTGTACGACGCGCACTACAAGAGCCGCGAAAAACTCGCCTGGGAATTTGCCAAGATTCTCAACCAGGAAGCCAAAGAGCTGGAAGCGGCGGGCGTGGATATCATCCAGTTCGATGAGCCGGCCTTTAACGTGTTTTTCGATGAGGTCAACGATTGGGGCGTGGCGACCCTGGAGCGTGCCATCGAAGGCCTGAAATGCGAAACCGCCGTGCACATCTGCTACGGCTACGGCATCAAGGCCAACACCGACTGGAAGAAAACCCTCGGCTCCGAGTGGCGTCAGTATGAAGAGGCCTTCCCCAAGCTGCAGCAATCCAAGATCGACATGGTTTCGCTGGAATGCCACAACTCCCACGTACCCATGGAGCTGATCGAGCTGATTCGCGGCAAGAAGGTCATGGTCGGCGCCATTGATGTGGCTAACCATACCGTTGAAACGCCCGAGGAAGTCGCCAACACCCTGCGCAAAGCGCTGCAGTTTGTTGATGCCGACAAGCTCTACCCATGCACCAACTGCGGTATGGCCCCCCTGCCCCGCGAGGTGGCGCGCGGCAAGCTGAATGCGCTGGCCGCCGGTGCCGAGATCGTCCGCCGGGAACTGCTGGCCTGACGAAGCAGCGGCGCCGCCAACCCGGCGCCGCCCTCTCCCAACGCCGGCAACGCGCCGGCCGCACTTGCAACAGGATTGACTATGACACGCCCCACGTCGGTTATTGAGCCGCTCAACTTTCGCGAAGCCCTAGGGCATTACGCCTCCGGCATCACCGTGATTACCTCGCTGGTGGATGGCGAGCCGCTTGGCTTCACCTGCCAGTCGTTCTACAGCGTCTCAATGAGTCCGCCGCTGGTGTCTTTCAGCGTTATGGCCAACTCCTACAGCTATCCGAAAATTCGGCGCGCCGGCCGCTTTGCGGTGAACGTATTGTCCGGCGAGCAGGCGCATATCTCCAACCAGTTCGCGCGGCAAGGGGGCGACAAATGGCAGGGCGTAGACTGGCAAACATCGCCGCTGGGCAACCCGGTGATTGGCGGCAGCCTGCACTGGTTTGATTGCGAAATACACGCCGAGCACGCCGCCGGTGATCATCTGATCGTGATTGGCGAGGTAAAAGCGCTCAACCTGCAAGATGCTCCGGCCAGCGAGCCACTGCTGTACTTCAAGGGCCAATACCGCAGTCTGGCGGAACACAGCGCGGCCTGAGTGGCAGCATAGGGGCCTGGCGCCTGAATCCTGCTCATCTTTGCCGTGCTATAGTCCGGTTTTTCTCATATTCCAGGTTCCGTCATGCTTGAACTCCGCCACCTGCGCACCCTCAGCACCCTGCGCGACGCCGAAAGCCTGGTTGAGGCGGCCGAGCGCCTGCATCTGACCCAATCCGCGCTGTCCCACCAGCTCAAGGACCTGGAAGAGAAGCTCGGCATGACCTTGTTTGTTCGCAAGACCAAGCCGGTGCGCTTCACCAGCGCCGGGCTGCGCCTATTGCGACTGGCCGACAACCTGCTGCCGCAAGTGCGGCAGGCCGAGCGCGACATTCAGCGGCTGGCTGGCGGCCAGGCCGGGCGCTTGCATATGGCCATTGAATGCCATAGCTGCTTCCAGTGGCTGATGCCAACCATTGACCAGTTCCGTAACGCCTGGCCGGAGGTCGAAGTGGATTTTGCCTCCGGCTTTTTCTTCGCCCCTCTGCCCGCCTTGGCACGCGGCGATCTGGACCTGGTAGTCACCTCCGACCCGCTGGATATCGAGGGCATTACCTATGTGCCACTGTTCACCTATGAGGCGCTGCTGGCGGTCAGCAATCAGCACCCGCTGAGCACCGCCCATCATGTACGCCCGGCTGACCTGGCAGACGAAACCCTGATTACCTACCCGGTCGAGCGTGAGCGTCTGGATATCTTCAAGCAGTTTCTGGACCCTGCCGGCATCGAGCCCGCTGGCGTACGCACCGCCGAGATGACCGTGATGATGATGCAACTGGTCGCCTCCGGCCGTGGTGTCTGCTGCCTGCCCAACTGGGCCATGGCCGAGTACCTGCACAAGGGCTATGTCAGCGCCCGGCGCCTGGGGCCGGACGGCTTGTTCGGCACCCTGTACGCCGCTGTGCGTGACGACATGATGGAAATGCCCTACCTGCAGGACTTTCTGCTGACCGCCAAAGACACCTCCTTCGCCACGCTGGAAGGCGTGAGCGCCCGCAGCAACGACTGAACGGGCGACGTAACTACACCCATGCGGGTGAGGCGACATGACACCCACGCCCGCTTCAATAAATTAAACCCTCATAAAATCAGCGCCTTGCTGCCGAATCCTCTAGCTCATTAGATAGATAGCCACCTGCAACTAACCCATACAGGCGACTTTACGGCCAGCGCGAGACATTTACCTTGACTGTCTTGCAAGTGGGATTGCGTATCCCTCTGCATGCACTCCGGACAACAAACAGAAAAAGGATACAGTCATGAAAGCACCCCTGTTCAAGCTGGCCGCCCTGACCCTGGGCATGTCGCTGTCGAGCATCGCCCTGGCAACCAACCCCGGCGGTGGTGGCGGTGGCGGCAGCAACCCGAATACCGGCACCGGCTTCCCGGGCGTCAGCAGCTTCAGCGCCGATGGCTCCTTCTCGACCACCAGTGGCAGCGCAGGCAGCAGCTGCACTGTGTTCCGTCCGTCTACCCTGGGCGGCAACGGTCTCAAGCACCCGATCATCGTCTGGGGCAACGGCACCACCGCCTCGCCCAGCACCTACAGCGGCATTCTCGAACACTGGGCCAGCCATGGTTTTGTGGTTATCGCCGCCAATACCTCCAACGCCGGCACTGGCCAGGACATGCTCAACTGCGTTGACTACCTGACCACCCAAAACAACCGCAGCACCGGCACCTACGCCAACAAGCTGGACCTGAGCCGTATCGGCGCAGCCGGCCACTCCCAAGGCGGTGGCGGCACCATCATGGCCGGCCAGGACTACCGCATCAAAGCCACTGCCCCCTTCCAGCCGTACACCATCGGCCTGGGTCACAACAGCAGCTCCCAATCCAACCAGAACGGCCCGATGTTCCTGATGACCGGCAGCAGCGATACCATCGCCAGCCCGACACTGAACGCCTTGCCGGTCTACAACCGCGCCAACGTACCTGTGTTCTGGGGTGAGTTGTCTGGAGCCAGCCACTTTGAGCCGGTGGGTAACGCCGGTGACTACCGTGGCCCGTCCACTGCCTGGTTCCGCTATCACCTGATGGACGACGCCAGCGCCGAGGACACCTTCTACGGCAGCAACTGTGACCTGTGCAGCGACCGCGACTGGGACGTGCGCCGCAAGGGCATCAACTAAGCGCAGCGTAGGGAGCAATCCCGGCAGCCAAGCTGTCGGGATGGCGACAGCGTGCAGCGCACACGCTGGTGTATCCTCTGGCCAGCCATGACAACAACAGAGGACCTCTTATGACAGCTTCCCCCCTCAAGGTCGCCCTGGTGACCGGCGCCGGCACTGGCATTGGCCGCGCTACCGCCATTGCCCTGCTCAAGGCAGGCTACCGCGTTGCACTCACCGGACGGAACACCGACAAATTGCAGGCCAGCCTTGAGGGCCTGGATAACCTGGCTGATAACGCACTGGTTATTGCCGGCAACGTGCGTGATCCGGCGTCGGTCGAAGCTGTGTTTACCGCCATAAAAAACCGCTGGGGCCGCCTGGACCTGCTGTTCAACAACGCAGGCACTGGCGCACCGCCCCTGCCCCTGGAAGAACTCAGCTACGAGCACTGGCAGGCCACCCTGGAAACCAACCTCAGCGGCGCCTTCCTGTGTACCCAGCAAGCGTTTCGCATCATGCGTGAACAAACCCCAATGGGCGGGCGCATCATTAACAATGGCTCGATCTCCGCCACCACCCCACGCCCTAACTCAGCACCCTACACCGCTTCCAAACACGGTATGACCGGGCTGACCAAGGCCACCTCGCTGGACGGGCGTAAATACAATATTGCCTGCGGCCAGATTGATATCGGCAACGCCGCCACTGAGATGGCCGCCCCCATGGCGCGCGGCATCCCGCAGGCCAATGGCGAGATTGCCGTGGAGCCAACCATGGACGTCGAACACGTTGCCCAGGCGGTACTGCACATGGCAGAGCTACCACTGGAAAGTAATGTGCAGTTCATGACCATTATGGCCACCAAGATGCCCTTTATCGGCCGCGGTTGAGTCAACCCGGCAACACGCACTGATCGGGCGCCCACTCACCACACGTATCGGCGCGAGACGGCTGATACGTTTTTGCGCCCGCGCCTGTGCGTCTCGTACGACTAAAGTCTGATACCTCGTCCACGCTTTAATCTTCTGTTACCAATGATGCAGGCACGGGACACTTTCAATCTTGGTATCACCGTTGTTACCATGGCAGCGGGTGCAACAACGCCCCCGCTATATCGCTATGGACAAGACAATGACAAGCCAGCAGACGCCGCTCTCCCTCGCCCTCTCCAAACGTAAATCCGAAGAACGTGCCACCCCGATCACGGCCTTTCGCATGGCCCGCAGCTGGTGGCTGGAAGGACGCCGTCTGAACCTGTCGCAACTGGCCGAGGAGCTGGGCATCGGCCGCGCTACCCTGATGCGCTGGGTAGGCAACAAAGATCTGCTGATGGGCGAAATTCTCTGGTCGCTGTACAAGCGTATCTACGACGACGCCATCGCCCGCGCCGAGCAAACTCCCGGCCTCAAGGGCATCGACTTTCTGACCCAGATCTATGAAGACATTAACATCGCTTTGATCAACGCACGGCCCATGTACGATTTTCTACAGGCCGAGCCGCAGTGGGGCCTGCAACTACTGACCGCGCGCAGCTCTGGTCTGCAAGAGCGCCTGATCGGCACCTGGGAAAAGATGTTTGAAGAGGCCATTGCCGCCGGACAGATCAAGCCCGAGATGGACCCACAGAGCCTGGCGCTGTACATCGTGCGCATCGGTGAGAGCGCTATCTACTGTGACCTGATCTGCGGCCGTAAACCCGAGCCAGGCCCCGCCACCACCGCCTTCCGCTTGCTGGTCAACGGACACCAGAGCTGATTTGCTTGACCTCGGACGCGGCAGGCCGCGTCCCTGCGTCTCAACCGTGCTGACGCAGCGGCCAGTCGATGATGAAGGCCGCACCGCCCAGATCATGGGAGTTTTCTACCCGCGCATAACCTCGATGCCAATAGGCGATCCGCCGCACGATGGACAGCCCAAGACCATAGCCGCCACTGGCACGCGTGCGGCTGTCATCCAGACGCAGAAACGGCGTAAAAATCCGCTCGCGATAAGCCTCAGGAACGCCCGGGCCATCATCTTCAACAATCAACCGGCAACGCCCATTGACCACTCGCGTGCTGATTCGCACCTGGCTGGCGGCGTGACGCGCCGCGTTGCTGACCAAGTTGGTCAGCGCCCGATGCAGATAGCGCGGTTCAGCGTCGACCGCATGCGCCCGGCCGTTGGAGCGATCGACATGGCTGATACGCACGCTGGTGGTCAGCGGCTCAAGCTCCAGCATTACCTGATCTACCGTCGCCAGCACATCCACCGCCTGCAGGGCTAGCGCGGGCGCCCCCTGCTCCAGACGAGCGTAGGTCAGAATCTCGTCGACCAATTTATCCAGCTCGGTCAGGTCACCGTCCATGCTGTCCATATAACGACGCTTGGCATCTACGCTGTCCGCTGTTTCAACCATCTCCAGGCCAAAGCGCAGCCGCGCGACCGGAGTGCGCAGCTCATGTGATACGGCGCGGATCATCTCCTGCTGGATTTGCATCACCCTCTGCAGGTGCTCGGCCATATCGTTGAAGGCTCGCGCCAAGCTGCCGACCGAGTCGGTGCCTATGACCTCGGCGCGGGCATCGAGGTTGCCGCGCGCAATGTGGGTCGCCGCCGACTCCAGGTTCATCAGCCGCTGCTCCAGTTGCCGCACCAGCAGATAGATAAGCAGGCCGCTCAGCGACAGCGCCAGCAAGCCGGTCATCAGCAGCATCTCAGGCGGGTACTCCTCCATTTGATAGACCGGCCCGAGGCTAAGTACCCAGTTGGTATCGGGGATTTTCATGTACATCATCATCGAGTTGCCGTCCGGGCCCAAACTGAGCACGGTGTCAAACTCGTCCAGCCGGCGACGCTGGTCCACATCCAGATCAGTTTCGTGCAGGCGGGTCAGATTCAGCGGAAAGCCAAAGCCCTTGTCGCGGCGCAGGCGCTGCAGCCAGCTGGGCATATCCGTCTCGGGGTGGCGCACCAACTCGTCGGCAATCAAGAACAAGGTGGCTCGGCCCAGCTGCTCGGAGATACGCTCGATATCGGCGGTCAGGACCTGCTGGCGGCTCAGGTCTACCAGGCTATATACCCGCACCTCCGATGGCCCGTAGCTGCGCACCAGCACGCGCCCCTGGATCAGCCTGGCCCAGCCGGTGGACTCCAGTGCCAGGGCATCCAGCGAGTGCAGCTCCAGTGGCACGCCGATCAGCCGCATCCAAACGGCCATGGCTTTCTGCCGCTCGGCATCGTCCATCGGCTCAAGGTTGTCGGCCATCAAGCGAAAGGTGCCGGTGGCCACTCGCTCACGAAAGTCTTCGGCGCGCACATCGTTGATCATGCGAATGCTGACCAACGCCAGACAGGAGACGGCGATCAGCACCAGCAGCATGCCGCCATAGATACGCAGGAAAATCGAGTTCACGCCTGATCCGGGCCAGGCGCTACAAACAGATAGCCTTTGCTACGTACGGTTTTGATCAGGCGCGGCATGTCTGGGTCATCGCCAATTTTGGGGCGGATGCGCGAGATACGCACATCAATGGAACGATCCTGCCCGTCATATTCGATACCGCGCAGGGCGATAAAGATTTCCTCACGGCTGAGAATACGGCCAGCGTGGCTGGCCAGCAGCCAGAGCAGGTCAAACTCAGCGCCAGTCAGCTCAATCAGCTCGCCGCGCAACCAGGCTTCGCGACGGTCGTTGTCGACCACCAGTTCGCCAAACACCAAGCGACTGGGCGCGGCGCTGCTGTCACTCTCGCCGCTGCGTCGCAGCAGGGCACGGATACGTGCCAGCAATACCTGCGGGCGTACCGGCTTGTTAACGTAGTCGTCGGCGCCCAGCTCCAGACCGGAGATATGGTCATCGTCTTCGCTGCGCGCCGTCAGCATCAGGATCGGCCGGGAGAATCCGGCCTCGCGAACTCGACGGCAAATCGACAGGCCGTCTTCACCGGGCAGCATCAGGTCCAACACCACCAGATCCGGCTGGCTGTCGAGAATGCGTTGCACCGCCAGCGCCCCGTCCGCCTCGATAGCGACCGACAGGCCCTGGGCCTGCAGAAACTCGGCAATCAGGCCGGCCAGTTTCTGGTCGTCCTCCACAATCAGGATGTCACTGCTGTCTGTCTCCACCCCTGCTCCCCGGCTACTCGACTACTGCAAACAGCCGGCGATTGTAGCACCCGCTCGGGGCCGATCCACAGCACTCGAATGAAACACTGCTTTCGCACATATGGGCTGCTGCAATTTGCACACCAAACGGGGGCAATTTGGCGGCCTTTTGGGGTTGACAAAAAACAATGCGCAACCTCGATCACAGATTCAAAAATCGCCGCCGAACGGTCAAAATGGCGCTAGCCCGCAGTATCGCTGCACCTGCCGCCCGCAGACCTCCCTCAGCGCCAAAAAAACCCCAAAATCGTCACTTGCCTCCGACTAAAACACACACTATCTTGTGTCGAACGCGAAGCTGATCACCACATATTGATCAAATTATCGACACTGCCACAGCGCAAAAATTGATCAGATCAGCACTGCAACCGAGCACCAGACGCCCCGATGCGGGGCATCCACGTACCGTATCTTGTGTCCACGACCACAAAGGAGTTTGTCATGCAGGTCAATCCGACGCCCCCTTCTACCGCCTCCAGCAACCTGCATACCGAGCAGCAACAGGACTCCGACCTGCAGCTCAGCGCTCCCGGCCAGTTGCGCGTGATCAAGCGCAACGGCACTCTGGTGCCCTACACCGACGACAAGATTCGCATCGCCATGACCAAGGCCTTCCTGGCCGTGGAAGGTAGCCAGGCCGCGTCGTCTTCGCGCATTCGTCAAACCGTCGACGAACTGACCGATACCATCAGCGCCATTTTCAAGCGTCGCCTGCCCTCCGGCGGCACCCTGCACATCGAAGAAATCCAGGACCAGGTCGAACTGGCCCTGATGCGTTCCGGTGAGCAGAAGATTGCCCGCAGCTACGTGCTGTACCGCGAAGAGCACGCCCGTCAGCGCCAGGAGCGCCAAGCTACTGCGCCGGCCGACGCGCACCCGAGCATCCGCGTGACCCTACCCGATGGCAGCCGTCAGCCGCTGGACATGGGCCGCCTGCGCACCGTCATCAGCGAAGCCTGCGACGGCCTGGCCGAAGTGGACGCCAATCACATCGAGCAGGAAACCCTGAAGAACCTGTACGACGGCGTGACCCAACTGGACGTCAACACCGCCATGGTGATGACCGCCCGTACCCTGGTTGAGCGCGAGCCCAACTACAGCCAGGTGACCGCTCGCCTGCTGCTGGATAACCTGCGCGCCGAAGCCCTGAGCCACCTGCAGGTTGCCGCCAGCGCCACCCACAGCGACATGGCCACCCTGTACGCCACCGCCCTGCCGGTCTACATCAAAACCGGTATCGAGTACGAACTGCTCGACCCCAAACTGGCTGAATTCGATCTGGAGCAACTGGGCGCCGCGCTGGACCACAACCGTGACCAGCAGTTTGGCTACCTGGGCCTGCAGACCCTGTACGACCGTTACTTCCTGCACCGCGACGGCACCCGCATCGAGCTGCCGCAGTTCTTCTTCATGCGCGTAGCCATGGGCCTGGCGATTGAAGAAACCGACCGCAACGCCCGCGCCATCGAGTTCTACAACCTGTTGTCCAGCTTTGACTACATGGCGTCCACCCCGACCCTGTTCAACGCCGGCACCCTGCGTCCGCAGCTGTCCTCCTGCTACCTGACCACCGTGCCTGACGACCTGTCCGGCATCTACAAGGCCATTCACGACAACGCCATGCTGTCCAAGTTTGCCGGCGGCCTGGGTAACGACTGGACCCCTGTTCGCGCCATGGGCGCCTACATCAAAGGCACCAACGGCAAGAGCCAGGGCGTTGTGCCCTTCCTCAAGGTGGTCAACGACACCGCTGTTGCGGTCAACCAGGGCGGCAAGCGCAAGGGCGCGGTCTGCGGCTACCTAGAAACCTGGCACCTGGACATCGAGGAATTCCTCGAACTGCGCAAGAACACGGGTGATGATCGCCGTCGTACCCACGACATGAACACCGCCAACTGGATTCCTGACCTGTTCATGAAGCGGGTATTTGAAGACGGCAACTGGACCCTGTTCTCCCCGTCTGACGTACCGGACCTGCACGACCTGACCGGCAAGGCCTTTGAAGAGCGCTACGAGTACTACGAAGCGCTGATCGAGTACGGCAAGCTCAAGCTGCACAAAACCATCAAGGCCGCCGACCTGTGGCGCAAGATGCTCAGCATGCTGTTTGAAACCGGTCACCCCTGGCTGACCTTCAAGGACGCCTGCAACCTGCGCAGCCCGCAGCAGCACGCCGGTGTGGTTCACAGCTCCAACCTGTGCACCGAGATCACCCTGAACACCTCGGCTGACGAAATCGCCGTATGTAACCTGGGCTCGGTCAACCTGCCGCAGCACATCGTTGACGGCAAGCTGGACACCGCCAAGCTGGAGCGCACCGTGCGCACCGCTGTACGCATGCTCGATAACGTTATCGACATCAACTACTACAGCGTGCCGCAAGCGAAGAACTCCAACTTCAAGCACCGCCCGGTCGGCCTCGGCCTGATGGGCTTCCAGGACGCCCTGTACCTGCAGCACATTCCCTACGGCTCCGACGAGGCAGTAAGCTTCGCCGACCAGTCGATGGAAGCGATCAGCTACTACGCCATCCAGGCCTCCTGTGATCTGGCCGACGAGCGCGGCAGCTACTCCAGCTTCGACGGCTCACTGTGGTCGCAAGGCATCCTGCCCTACGACTCACTGGACATCCTGGCCGAGCAGCGTGGCGCCAAGTACATCGACGTTGACCGCAGCACCACGCTGGACTGGGAGCCGGTACGTCAGCGCGTGAAAGGCGGCATCCGTAACTCCAACATCATGGCCATCGCCCCGACCGCGACCATCGCCAACATCACCGGCGTATCGCAGTCCATCGAGCCGACGTACCAGAACCTGTACGTCAAATCGAACCTGTCGGGCGAGTTCACCGTGATCAACCCCTTCCTGGTCCGCGACCTGAAAGCACGCGGCCTGTGGGACTCGGTCATGGTCAACGACCTGAAGTACTACGACGGCTCTGTACAACAGATCGACCGTATCCCGGAAGACCTCAAAGCGCTGTACGCCACGGCCTTTGAAGTGGATACCAAGTGGATCGTTGAAGCCGCCAGCCGCCGCCAGAAGTGGATCGACCAGGCTCAGTCACTGAACCTGTACATCGCCGGCGCCAGCGGCAAGAAGCTGGACGTGACCTATCGCATGGCGTGGTTCCGTGGCCTGAAAACCACCTACTACCTCCGTGCCCTGGCCGCCACCAGCACCGAGAAGTCCACCGTCAACACCGGTAAGCTGAACGCCGTTTCCAGCGGCGCCGACAGCGCACCGGCCGCCGCACCCGCCGGCCCGGCACCCGTGCCGCAGGCGTGCTCGATCGACGATCCGGACTGTGAGGCGTGTCAGTAAGCGCACGCATCTGAGCGGCGCCCGCGTTGTTGCCGCGCCAGCCGAACCCGGTCACGTACTTCAGTACGCTCCCGGGTCCGGCCAGCCCGGCGCCTAGCGCTCACTCACTCAGCTACGCGCTCAGGCCGCAGAAGGCCAAGAACCAAAGACAGCAGTACCACCCCCGCCCCCTCGCGTCATTCCCGCGAAGGCGGGAATCCAGAAAAGCCCAATAGCCGCGCCGAGCAGGTAAATCACACCACTCGCCGCCGCCATACAGAACAACCTCCAGCTTCAAGCCTCCAGCTTCAAGCTGTCGACCAAAGGGAGACCCCACCATGCTCAGCTGGGACGAATTCGATAGCGAAGACACCACCCCTGCCACCAAACCTGCGCAGGCCAAGGCGGCCGCGCCGGTGACCGATGATCCGGCGATGGAAAACGTCGCTGAAAGCTCGGTAGAAGATGCGCGCCAGGTCAGCGCCGATGACTCCGCCGCCATTGCCCGCGCCAAGGCCGCGCTGGACGAACTGGACATTCAGGAAGGCCTGGATGATCTGGAAGGCTCCGCCGCTCGCGTGCAGGTCGGCGACAAGCAGATGATCAACGCCCGCGCCGACCT
>DBHE01000215.1:2801-3405 GCA_002296055.1 Pseudomonadaceae bacterium UBA836 | reverse complement strand
CGGTGCCGACGTGTCCCGCGAGGGGGTACAGCGCGACCTGCTGCCGCTGATCGAAGGCTGCACGGTCAACACCAAGTTCGGCATGGTTAAAACCGACCACATCCTGTTTATCGCCTCCGGCGCCTTCCACCTGACCAAGCCCTCGGACCTGATCCCAGAGCTGCAGGGCCGTTTGCCGATTCGCGTTGAGCTGCAGTCACTGACACCGAGCGATTTCGAGCGCATTCTGACCGAGCCCGATGCGTCACTGAGCGAGCAGTACCGCGCTCTGATGGCCACCGAGGAGCTGAACATCGAGTTTGCCCCCGATGCCATCAGCCGTTTGGCCGAGATTGCCTGGCAGGTGAACGAGAAGACCGAAAACATCGGCGCCCGTCGCCTGCACACGGTGCTCGAACGCCTGCTGGAAGAAATCTCCTTCAGCGCCGGCGATCTGGCCGCCAAGCACGAGACCCAGCCGCTGGTCATCGACGCCGCCTATGTCAACAGCCACCTGGGTGAGCTGGCGGTCAACGAAGACCTGTCGCGGTATATTCTTTAACCCAAGCCACAAGCTAGAAGCGGGAAGCAGCTCGTGCCCGCTTCTAGCTTCTAGCTTCTAGCT
>DBHE01000215.1:0-2480 GCA_002296055.1 Pseudomonadaceae bacterium UBA836 | reverse complement strand
GCTTCTAGCTTCTAGCTTCTAGCTCCAACAGGATAATCCCGATGGCCGCCCCCATCCCCACGACCATCAAACTGCACAAAGCCTCCCGCACGCTGGAGTTGGGTTATGCCGACGGCAGCACCTATCAGTTGCCGGCCGAATACCTGCGCGTGTTGTCTCCCTCGGCCGAGGTGCGTGGGCATGGCAAGCCGGTGCTGCAAACCGGCAAGCTGAACGTGGGCCTCAGCGGGGTGGAGACCGCCGGGCGCTATGCGATCAAGCTCATCTTCGACGACGGCCATGACAGCGGCCTGTACACCTGGGATTACCTCTACCAACTGGCGACGCAACAGTCTCAACGCTGGGACGCCTACCTTGAACAGTTGCACCAGGCTGGTGCATCGCGCGACCCGGAGGTCAGCGCAGTCCGCTTTGTCCCTTGAATTTCTTGCGCTCCTACATGGCTTTGCCATAAACATCTGATTTAGTGCCAGCTGGCTAAAAAGGCGTTAACAGCGCCGAACCTGCGTGCTAACTTGTCTCAAGAATGCGACACCCGGAAGCTGGTTCGAATCTTGCTGGACTGCATTCAGAGCGGCTTCCCTGCCTCAGACTGGAGCGTTGAAAATGGGTAATAAATCCAATAACGAAGACTTGGGCCACAAGGCCAGCGAACACATTCTGGGCCCCAACCCGGTGGTCGGCGTGCCTGCGCGCGACCTCATCAGTACCGCCCGCATGGTCATGCGCCAGACCATCAAGCAACCCGTTCACAGCATGCGTCATATCGGCCGCCTGGGCATGGCCGTGACCGACGTCATGCTCGGCCGCTCCGAGCTGGGCCCAAGCGCTGACGACAAGCGCTTTGTAGACCCCACCTGGAGCCAGAACCCGCTCTATCGCCGCTATATGCAGACCTACCTGGCCTGGCGCAAGGAACTCAACAGCTGGATCACCAGCTCCGATCTGCCTGCGCAGGACGTCAGCCGCGCCCAGTTTGTCATCGCCCTGATGACCGAGGCGATGTCGCCCACCAACACCGCCCTCAACCCGGCCGCCCTCAAACGCTTCTTCGAGACCGGCGGCAAGAGCCTGATGGACGGCCTGACCCACCTGGCCAAGGACATTGCCCACAACGGCGGCATGCCCAGCCAGGTCAACATGAATGCCTTTGAAGTGGGCGGCAACCTGGCGACCACCAAGGGCTCGGTGATCTTCCGCAACGAGGTGCTGGAGCTGATCCAGTACAAGCCGCTGACCGAAGAAGTGTTCGAGCGCCCGGTGCTGGTAGTACCGCCGCAGATCAACAAGTTCTATGTCTTCGACCTGTCACCGGAGAAAAGCCTCGCGCGCTATCTGGTCAACAGTCACATGCAGACCTTTGTGATCAGCTGGCGCAACCCGACCAAGAGCCACCGCGAGTGGGGCCTCAGCACCTACATCGAAGCGCTTAAGGAAGCCATCGACGTAGTGCTGGAAGTAACCGGCAGCAAAGACCTGAGCATGCTCGGCGCCTGCTCCGGCGGCATCACCACGGTATCGCTGCTGGGCCACTATGCCGCGCTGAAGGAGAAGAAAGTCCACTCCTTTACCCTGCTGGTCAGCGTGCTGGATACCGAGCTGAAAACCCAGGTGGCGCTGTTTGCCGACGAGCGCTCGATTGAGGCCGCGCGGCGCATGTCGTATCAAAGCGGCGTGCTGGAAGGGCGCGACATGGCGCGCATCTTCGCCTGGATGCGACCCAATGACCTGATCTGGAACTACTGGGTCAACAACTACCTGCTCGGCAACGAGCCGCCGGTATTCGACATTCTGTTCTGGAACAACGACACCACCCGCCTGCCGGCCGCCCTGCACGGCGAGTTCCTGGAGCTGTTCAAGAACAACCCGCTGACCCGCCCCGGCGCACTGGAAGTCTGCGGCACGCCGATCGACCTCAAGCAGGTCAAGACCGACTACTTTGTCATCGCCGGCCTGAACGACCACATCACCCCCTGGGAAGCCTGCTACAGCTCGGCGCAGCTGCTCGGTGGCAAGTGCGAGTTTGTGCTGTCCTCCAGCGGCCACATCCAGAGCATCCTCAACCCGCCGGGCAACCCCAAGGCACGCTTCTTTACCAGTGGCGAGATGACCGGCGACGCCAAGCACTGGCTGGAAACCGCCACCAAGCAGTCCGACTCCTGGTGGCAGTACTGGCGCGACTGGCTGCATGCCCGCGGCGGCAAGCGCAAGGCTGCGCCGGCGGTGCTCGGCAACGACAACCATCCAGCGCTCGAACCGGCGCCGGGTACCTACGTTCACGAGCGCTAATCGGCGCCCAACAGAGACCCGCCTATGCCGCAGTCCTTTGTCTTTCGCACCATCGAGCTGGACGGCCAGTACCTGCGTACGGCCGTGCGCCCGGGCAACAGCGCCCTGCCGCCGCTGCTGGTCTTTAACGGTATCGGCGCCAACCTGGAGCTGGTGTTCCCGTTTGTCGAGGCACTGGACCCGGACCTGGA
>DBHE01000119.1:14197-26239 GCA_002296055.1 Pseudomonadaceae bacterium UBA836 | reverse complement strand
CCTCCGCCTTGCCTGGCCGAAAAATGGCCTCCGGCAGGCGGGTGAACGAAACGTCAACAGGCCCTAGGCTACGGCTGACGCCCGCCGTTGCCGCCGGGTGCAGCCGTTGGTCGGGCACTGGTCAGCGGTCCATGAGTCGGTCGATAATGCGTCCATGTCAGACAAACCCGCCTCCCATCTCCTTTGCCAACTGAGTGATTTACCCGCACGCGGCAGCAAGGGCGTACAGCACAATGGCCACAACCTCATTGTGGTGCGCCAAGGTACGCAAGTAACGGTCTATGAGAATCGCTGCCCGCACAGGGGCATACCGCTGGAGTGGGTGCCGGATCGGTTTCTGGATCAGTCCGGGCGACTGATCCAGTGCGCCAGCCATGGCGCGCTCTTTTTGCCCGAGTCCGGCGAGTGCATCGCTGGGCCCTGTGTTGGCCAGTCACTTCGCGCCTTTGCCTGCGAGGTACGTGACGGCGCGGTTTATCTAGTAATTCCCTAGCCCCTACAGACTGACCGGCAAGGCGCCGCGCACCCGCAGGCCGTCCGGTTCCGGCCAGACCGACCAGGCCAGTACCTCAACACCCGCCTGCGCCGCCTCGCGCAGCAGCCGCCCGTACTCCGGGTCGATTTCATCGGCGGGTCGTACCTGGCTGATGCCCGAGTGCATGACGCAGAACAGCAAACAAGCGCGGCGCCCGCTTCGCACCACCTCAATCAGCTCACGCAGATGCTTTTGGCCGCGCTGGCTGACCGCATCGGGAAAGGCGCCAACGCCATCGCCCAGCGCCAGGGTGACGCTTTTCACTTCCACCACGCAGTCCGGCTGATCAGCGCCGGACAATAGAAAGTCGAAGCGGCTGGCCAATTCCGGCAGCTTCACCTCTGCGCGCTGCTGCGGATAATCCGCCAGCGGCGCGATCAGCCCCTCTGCCAGCGCGGCGCCTATTACCCGGTTGGCGCGTGCGCTGTGAATGCAGGCCAACTGCCCCGGCGCCACCTCAACCAGCTCCCAGGTACCGGGCAGCTTGCGCCCGGGCTTATGTTCCAGGCTGACCCAGATGCGATCACCCGGCTGCCCGCAGTTGCGCATCGAGCCGGTATTGGGGCAGTGCACGGTCAGCTCCTGCCCATCCGGCAAACGGATATCGGTCAGAAAACGCTTGTAGCGGCGCAGCAGCACTGCCTCCTGCAAGGCCGGCGCGAACGGGATCAGCATGTCGGCGACCAACTGCGCAGCGCCCGCTGCAGACGCTCAACCGCCTGCTCCAGGCGCTCCAGCGAGGTGGTGTAAGCCAGGCGCAAGTGCTGATCAGCCCGGTGCTGACCAAAGTCCAGCCCCGGCGTCAGGGCAACAAACTCACGCTCAATCACATGCTGACAGAAGGCGGCACTGTCACCGCCCAGCGCCTGCATGTCGGCATACAGATAGAAAGCACCTTCAGGGGTAACCGGGACCGAAAAGCCCAGCTCACGCACCGCTGGCAGCAGGAAGTCGCGCCGCACCTGAAAGGCACGGCGACGCAGCTCGCAGATTTCCCGGCTTTGCTCGCTGAAGGCCGCCAGCGCGGCCTGCTGGGCCATGTGTGGCGCACAGATGTAGAGGTTCTGCGCCAATTTCTCCAAGCCGGCAACCGCCTCCTTGGGCGCCACCAGCCAGCCCAAACGCCAACCAGTCATACCGAAGTATTTGGAGAAGCTGTTCAGCACAAAGGCATCGTCTGCCACCTCCAGCACCGAGGGCGCATCCAGGCCATAGGTCAGACCGTGGTAAATCTCATCTACGATCAATTGCCCGCCCAGGCGGCGGCAGCAGGCCGCCAGCGCCTGCAGTTCCGCGCGCGACAGCAATGTGCCGGTAGGGTTGGCCGGTGAGGCAGCGAGCACGCCCACGCAGTCGGCATCCCAATGCTGCTCGATCAACTCGGGGGTCAGCTGGTAGCGCGTTTCAGGGCCGGTCGGCACCAGCACCGCCCGGCCTTCTACCAAGCGCAGAAAATGACGATTGCAGGGGTAGGCCGGGTCGGCCATAAGGATCTTCTTACCCGGTTCCACCAACAGTGCGCTGACCAAGAGCAACGCCGCAGAACCACCCGGTGTTACCACTACGCGCTCGGGGTCAAGCGCCAGGCCATGCCGCTCGGCGTAGAGTGCGGCGATGGCTTCGCGCAACGCCGGCAACCCCAACGCCGGGGTATAGCCCGTACAGCCGTCAGCCAGCGCTCGCTGGCCCGCCTGAATAATCGGCTCGGGGGTGGTGAAGTCCGGCTCACCAATCTCCATATGAATGACATCACGCCCTTCGGCCTCCAGCGCCTTGGCTCTCGCCAGCACGGCCATCACATGGAAGGGTTGGATATCCTGCACCCGTTTGGTCCAGCGTTGCTGCGCCATGAAATACTCTCGTCCTGCCGCAAAAAACGCCGATCATACCCTGCCAGAGCCCCCGCCGCAGCGGCTCAATCCCTCGTGTCGCGCCATCGGGCGTCAAACAGTAGCGCGGGCCTTAAGGTTCTGGTAGCTTTGCCCGCTTGCAGGATTTTGGCCGCTGCTCATGCAGGTGCAGACAGCGGACCTGAAACAGGAAGATTGAGCAATAAGTGAGGGGTTCTCATGCCCAGCAATGCCAAGCAGAAAACATCGATGTTGATCCGCGGCTTCGTCCCCTACCAGGAAAAGAAGGGCGAGGAATACATGAACGAGCAGCAGCTCGAGCATTTCGCCAACATACTCAACGCCTGGAAAAAGGAGTTGATGGAAGAAGTCGACCGCACTGTGCATCACATGCAGGACGAAGCGGCCAACTTCCCCGATCCGGCCGACCGTGCCAGCCAGGAAGAAGAGTTCAGCCTGGAACTGCGCACCCGTGACCGCGAGCGCAAGCTGATCAAGAAGATTGACCAGACGCTGCAACGCATTGAGGACGACGACTACGGTTTCTGCGACTCCTGTGGTGTCGAGATTGGCATCCGTCGCCTGGAAGCGCGCCCCACGGCTACTCTGTGCATCGACTGCAAGACCCTGGCCGAAATCAAGGAAAAGCAGGTCGGCAGCTAAGCCGCCCTGTTCTGCAGCAAGCCCGATCGGGCTTGCTGTTACCGCCTCTCCCGCATGACCTCCCCCTATATCGGGCGCTTCGCGCCAACCCCAAGCGGCCTGCTGCACTTTGGCTCGCTGGTAGCCGCGCTGGCCAGCTATCTGGACGCACGCCACGCAGGCGGCCAATGGCTGCTGCGCGTCGAAGACCTGGACCAGACCCGCAGCCAGCCCGACGCAGAACGTCAGATTCTGCAGGCACTGGAGGACTTTGGACTTGAGCACGACGGCGAGATCATCCGCCAGAGTGAACGTCTTGAGCTATATCGGGCACAGACCGAGCGCTGGCTAGAGCAAGGCCTGGCCTACTACTGCGACTGCCCGCGCCGAACCCTGCTACAGCACGGACCGGCCTACCCTGGCACCTGCTCCACACGCCAGCTTGCACCGGCCGCCGACCATGCCGTGCGCATCCGCGTCGACGACACCCCCATCACCTGTGTTGATCGCCTGCAGTTACCACTGACCCAACACCTTGCACACGAGCTGGGCGATTTCATTATCCGCCGCCGCGACGGCGTCTATGCCTACCAGCTGGCGGTGGTGCTGGACGACATCGAGCAAGGCATCACCGACGTGGTCCGCGGCGCCGACCTGCTCGACTCCACGCCCCGGCAAATGTGGCTGTATCAGGTCCTGAAGCAGCCCGCACCGCGCTACCTGCACGTGCCGCTGATCATGCGCGAGGACGGCGAGAAACTCAGCAAACGCCTGGCCTCCGAACCTCTGCAGGCTGCTCAAGCGCCACAGACACTGTGGCGCGCACTGCGGGCATTGGCGCAACCGGTTCCCGAGGAGCTGCGCGGCGCATCGGTCCAGCAGCAACTGGCCTGGGCGGTCGAGCACTGGCAGCCACAGCGTCTGCCATCGACCCTGCAAATCATGCAACATAGCTTGCCCGGCTGATTGCTTGGCAAGCCAGGCACGGCTGATTACCATCACGCTCTTAACCTGACGCGCCGACACGGGCGTCACCCAGATGACGGACACCCATGTATATCTATCGCCTGGTATTGCTGCTGGTCATCGGCATCTACCTGTTCTCCCCGGCCATCATGGACTGGTGGATAGAGCCCCAGGGTGCCTGGTACCGCCCCTACGTGCTGTGGCTGATTCTGATCATCGCCGGCATGCTGCTACAGAGCCCGAAAGATGCCGATGAGCTTTGAGCTGAGTCAGCTGCTGCTGATCAGCATTGTCTACCTGATCCTGCTGTTCGGTGTGGCCTGGGCCACTGAGAACGGGCACGTTCCACGCGGTTTGCTGCGACACCCTGCGGTCTACACCCTGTCGCTTGGCGTGTACGCCAGCGCCTGGGCGTTTTATGGCACGGTCGGGTTGGCCTACCAATACGGGTACGGGTTTCTGACCTACTACCTGGGCGTGTGTGGCGCCTTTCTGCTGGCACCGGTGCTGCTTAACCCGATCCTGCGCATTACCCGCACTTACCAGCTATCGTCTCTGGCCGACCTCTTTGCCTTTCGCTTCCGCAGCACCTGGGCGGGCACCCTCACCACGCTGTTCATGCTGGTGGGTGTACTGCCGCTACTGGCCCTGCAGATCCAGGCAGTCGCCGACTCGGTGCAAATCCTGACCGACGAATCCGGCCAAGGCACCGTAGCCCTCGGCTTCTGCGTGCTGATTATCCTGTTTGCCATCCTGTTCGGTGCGCGCCATATCTCGGCCCGGGAGAAGCATGAAGGTCTGGTGATGGCGATTGCCTTCGAGTCGGTGGTCAAACTGGTCGCCATCGCCGCTATCGGCCTGTATGCCTTGTATGTGGTATTCGACGGCCCGCAGGGTTTGCAGTTGTGGCTGAACAACAACCAGGAAGCGCTGATCACCCTGCATACACCGCTGCAGGAAGGCCCCTGGCGGACGCTGCTGCTGGTGTTCTTTTCCGCCGCCTTTGTAATGCCGCACATGTATCACATGGCCTTTACCGAGAACCTCAACCCGCGCGCACTGGGCACAGCCAGCTGGGGGCTACCGCTGTTCCTGCTGCTGATGAGTCTGGCCGTGCCACCGATCCTCTGGGCTGGCCTGCACCTGGGTGTGCGCACCAACCCGGAGTATTTCTCCCTTGGCCTTGGGGTTGCAGCCGGCTCCGAATGGCTATCGCTACTGGCCTTTGTTGGCGGTTTGTCGGCAGCCAGCGGCCTGATCATTGTCATCACTCTGGCGCTGTCGGGCATGGTGCTCAACCATGTCGTGTTGCCGCTGTATCAACCCAGCGCCGACAACAATATCTACCGCTGGCTGCTATGGACCCGCCGCACCTTGATTGCCGCCATCATCATGGCAGGCTATGGCTTTTACCGGCTGCTCGGCGCCGAGCAGGATCTGGCCAACCTGGGTATCGCGTCCTTCGTTGCCACGGTGCAGTTTTTGCCCGGCACCCTGTCGGTACTCTATTGGCCGCAGGCCAACCGGCGCGGCTTTATCGGCGGGGTGATGGCCGGCATGCTGGTCTGGAGTATTACCCTGCTGCTGCCGCTGGTCACCGAGCTGCCGGGCCTGCAGCTGTTCGGCATGACACTGGCCTTCAACGCAGACACCTGGCATCTGGCGGCCATCAGCTCGCTGGCCGCTAACGTGCTGGTGCTGGCCGTGATCTCCCTGTTCACACAGCGCTCCAGCGAGGAACAAAGCGCGGCCGAGGCCTGCTCGGTCGACAACGTCAGCCGCCCCCAACGCATGCAACTGATGGCATCTTCGCCGCAGGAGTTTGCCCAACAGCTAGCCAAACCGCTCGGCAACAAGACCGCACAGTACGAAGTCGAGCAGGCGTTACGCGATCTCAAGCTGCCCTTTGATGAGCGCCGCCCTTACGCCCTGCGTCGCCTGCGCGACCGCCTGGAGGCCAACCTGTCTGGCCTGATGGGCCCCTCGGTGGCACAGGACATCATCGAGACCTTCCTGCCGTTCAAGATGGGTCGCGACGGCTACATGACTGAGGACATCCACTTTATCGAAAACCGGCTGGAGGACTACCACAGCCGCCTGACCGGCCTGGCTGCCGAGCTCGACGCCCTGCGGCGCTACCACCGCCAGACCCTGCAGGACCTGCCGATGGGCGTTTGCTCACTGGGGCAAGACAGCGAAATCCTGATGTGGAACCGCGCGATGCAGGCACTCACCGGCATCGAAGCCGACAGCGTGATCGGCTCTCGCCTGGGCAGCCTGCCCGAACCCTGGCGTGAGCTGCTGGAACGCTTTGTCGAAGATCAATCTGCCCATCTGCATAAACAGAAGCTCAGCATCAACGGCCACACCCAATGGCTCAGCCTGCACAAGGCAGCCATCGACGAGCCCGGCTACGTTGGGAGCAGCGGCCTGGTGCTACTGATCGAAGATCAGACCGAAACCCAAATGCTGGAAGAGGAGTTGATGCACTCCGAGCGCCTGGCCTCCATTGGCCGCCTGGCCGCCGGGGTCGCGCATGAGATCGGCAACCCGATCACCGGTATCGCCTGTCTGGCGCAAAACCTGCGCGATGAGTCAGAACAGCCCGAGGCACGTGAGGCCAGCGAGCAGATCCTCGACCAGACCCGCCGGGTCTCGCGCATCGTGCAGTCGTTGGTCAACTTCGCCCACGTTGGCAGCCGCCATCACAACCCCAACGAGCCGGTTGATCTGGCGGCCTGTACCAACGAGGCTATTCACCTGCTCTCGCTCAACCGCAAGGGGCCGGAGGTCAAGTATGTTAACCTGTGCCGTCCCGAGCACCTGGTCGCCGGCGACGCCCAACGGCTGGTGCAGGTGTTGATCAATCTGCTGGGTAATGCCCGTGATGCCAGCCAGAACGGCGACAGCATCAGCATTGCCAGCCAGGAAAACGAGCATCAAGTGCTGCTGCAGGTTGAGGATCAGGGCAGCGGAATCGACAAGGCGATCATGGACCGCCTGTTCGAGCCCTTCTTCACTACCAAGGAACCAGGGACAGGCACCGGGCTCGGATTGGCACTGGTCTACTCCATCATCGAAGAGCATTATGGGCAGATCACCATCGACAGCCCGGTCGACCAGACAAACCAGCGCGGCACCCGTTTCACCATTACTTTGCCGCGCTACAGCATGAGCGCTAGCGGCGCCTCTGCCTGAGCTTTATCCAGGCGCCGTCACGCATGAGGTAACTATGTCAGACATTCTGGTTGTTGAAGACGAAGCCATCATCCGCACGGCACTCAAGCGGCTGCTGGAGCGTCACCACTACCAAGTGGCCGAAGCCGGTTCCGTCGGCGAAGCCTGCGAGCGTCACAACCTGGACAGCTTTGATCTCATCATCAGCGACCTGCGCCTGCCGGGCGAGCCCGGCACTGAGCTGATACGCCGCGCCGCCAACACGCCGGTGCTGATCATGACCAGCTACGCCAGCCTGCGCTCGGCTGTTGACTCGATGAAGCTGGGCGCGGTCGATTACATTGCCAAGCCCTTCGACCACGATGAAATGGTCGAAACCGTGCAACGCATCATTGCCAGCGGCAGCGAACGCAAGCAGCAAGCTGCCGCAGCGGAACAACCCACTGGCAAGCAAAAGCCGCAGCCGATGCAAGACGATGACATTCGCAAGCAGATGGGCATCATTGGCGGCTGCGACACCATGCTCACGCTGTTCAAGCGCATTCGCAAGGTCGCGCCCACCGACTCCACCGTGCTGATTCAAGGTGAATCCGGCACCGGTAAGGAGCTGGTAGCCCGGGCCATGCATGAACAGTCACAGCGCGCCAAGGCACCACTGATTTCGGTCAACTGCGCCGCCATTCCGGAAACCCTGATCGAGTCCGAGCTGTTCGGTCATGAGAAGGGGTCCTTTACCGGCGCCACCAGCAACCGCACCGGTCTGGTTGAGGCCGCCGACGGCGGCACCCTGTTCCTCGACGAAATCGGCGAGCTGCCACTCGAAGCGCAAGCGCGCCTGCTGCGCGTGCTGCAAGAAGGCGAGATCCGCCGGGTTGGTTCAGTGCAATCCCAAAAGGTCGATGTGCGTCTGGTCGCGGCAACCCACCGCGACCTCAAGACCATGGCGCGCCAAGGCCTGTTCCGCGAAGACCTGTACTACCGACTGAACGTGATCGAGCTGCGCCTGCCACCGCTGCGAGAGCGTGGCCGCGACGTCATGCTGATCGCCGAGGCCTTGCTGCAACGCGCCGCTGGCAACATGAATATGGAAGGTTTGCACTTCAGCAGGGATGCCGAGCAGGCGATTCTGGCCTACAGCTGGCCCGGTAACGTGCGTGAGCTGGAAAACGCCATTGAGCGCTCAGCCATTCTCTGCGACCACGACGAGATCACCGCCGACCTGCTGGGCATTGAGCTGGATGCAGAGATAGAGCGCGCCTCCGAAGCTGCCAACGCCCTGCAGACCATGCAGCACGACGTCACGCCAGGCCAGGAGCCGGCAGAAGACCTGTCGCTGGAGGACTACTTCCAGCACTTTGTGTTGGAGCATCAGGACCACATGACCGAAACCCAGCTGGCGCACAAGCTAGGCATCAGCCGCAAGTGCTTGTGGGAACGCCGTCAGCGTCTGGGCATCCCGCGTAAGAAAACCGCCAGCACCTGATCCCGCCAGTGCAACGGCAGGGGCCGGCTGACACTCGCCACCCCTGCCAACCTGTAACACCCCATCCTTGCGCATGTGTTACCTGTTACCGCTAAAGTTCCCGCAAAACTGTTACCCCAACCAGCCACCGAGGTAACACTTACCCCCCGATTGCGGTAACACATCCAGGGGTAACACCCCCTCTCAAAACCACCAAAAATCGCAAGCCACTGTTTTTAAAGGAATTTAAAAAGTTGGCACGCCGAATGCTTTATATCTGGCACAACAACAATAAAAACCAAAACACATAACAAAAATAACATTCGACTCCACACACAATAAAAACAAGATGTGAGAGACGCAGCAAACTGATTTTTTTGGAGAATAGCAGTCAGATCGCGAGCAGGACGCTCACTTGGATGAAGAAGAATAAAAGTTGCCCAAGCAACCCGCCATCCAAAGCCATACGCAGGCCGCTCTGAACCTAAGCTTCCAAAGCAATCCGTTTGGTTTTGACAACCCGAGATGGGTCAGTCGGAAAGCGGCGTTTGCCGCTTTGAACAAAAAAAGAATAGCTCTCATAAAAACAATAATAAAAAACCATTAGGGGGAGTGCCCTACTCCCCTTGAGCTTTCCTTCCCTACGTAACATCCCCCCCTTTCTTACCTTTGTTAACAAATCAAGCTAGAATGCTCGACAAACGTGGCCTCTCGCCACCTGCGCGCCAGGCCAGGCATATCGCCGACCCGGCCCACTCACCTTGCGCCGCCGTGAGCATGCCTGCCAACTGACACCCAGGCCGCATCACCGCATGGCGCCGGAACCGCCACCATCTATGATTCGAAAGCTGTTGCAGAAAATGCCCTCTCCCTTCGGCCTACCCCAACGCCGACGCACCACCCCGTCCGTCATTCCCGCCAGTCAACATCAGGTGCGGCGCGAACGCCTGAGCCGACACGCGGTAAGCGTGGTAGAGAAGCTGCAACAGGCCGGCTATGAAGCCTTTCTGGTCGGCGGCTGCGTGCGCGACCTGATGCTGGATATCACGCCTAAGGATTTTGACGTTGCCACCAGCGCCACTCCCGAGCAAGTGCGCGCCACCTTCCGCAACGCGCGCCTGATTGGCCGCCGTTTCAAGCTGGTGCACGTGCATTTTGGCCGCGAGATCATCGAAGTAGCCACCTTCCGCGCCAACCACGAAACGCAAGTCTCGGAGGAGCAGTCACGCCAGAGCGAGTCCGGCCGACTGCTGCGCGACAATGTCTATGGCACCTTTGAGCAGGATGCCCAACGCCGAGACTTCACCATAAATGCCCTCTACTTCGACGTCAGTACCGGCCAGATTCACGATTTTGCCCACGGCGTGCACGACATTCGCAACCGCCTGGTCCGTCTGATCGGCCACCCCGAGCAGCGCTATCAGGAAGACCCGGTGCGCATGCTGCGGGCCATCCGCTTTGCCGCCAAGCTGGATTTCGAGATCGAGCAACACACCGCCGCCCCTATCGAGACGCTGGCCCCACTGCTGCACGACATTCCTGCAGCGCGCCTATTTGATGAGTCACTGAAACTGCTGATGAGCGGCCAGGGCAAGGCCACCTTCGACCTGTTGTATCAATACGATCTGCTGGCCCCGCTGTTCCCGGATACCGACGAGGCCATTCTCGACAATCCCGAATACACCTTGCGCCTGGTGCGCAAGGCGCTCGACAACACCGATGCACGTATTGCCCAGGATAAGCCGGTCACCCCCGCCTTCCTATTCGCAGCCTTTCTCTGGCCAGCACTGCCGGCGCGGGTTGCCGCGCTGGAAGAGCAAGGTATTCCGCCAATCCCTGCTTACCAGCAGGCGGCCCACGAGCTACTGGCCGAACAATGCCTGCATACCGCCATACCCAAGCGCTTCAGCATCCCCATGCGCGAAATCTGGGACATGCAGCCTCGGCTGGAACGACGCAGTGGCCGGCGCGCGGACCAACTGCTGGAACACCCGCGCTTCCGCGCCGCCTACGACTTCCTGCTGCTACGCGAGGAAGCCGGCGAGCAGACCGACGGCCTGGGCGCCTGGTGGACCCAGTATCAGGATGCCAACGCCGATCAGCGCAGGCAGATGATTCGCGAGCTGGGCGATGCACCCAAGAGCGGTGGCAAACGCAGCCGCTCTCGCTCGCGCCGCAAACCACGCAAACCGCAATCCAACGCCTGATGCCACTCGTCTACGTCGCACTGGGCAGCAACCAGGGCGACCCAGTTGCCCAGCTGCGCGCTGCCTGCCAAGCCATGAACGAGCTGACCGGCAGCCAGCTGCTGGCATGCTCGTCACTGTACCGTAGCGCCCCCATGGGCCCGCAGGATCAACCGTCTTACGTCAACGCCGTGGTCGCCCTGCAGACCAGCCTTGAGCCTGAAGCACTGCTCGATCAGCTGCAACGCATCGAGCAGGAGCAAGGGCGCGTGCGCAAGGCCGAGCGCTGGGGGCCACGCACCCTGGACCTGGACATCCTGCTGTACGACAAGCAGGTGATAAACAGCCCGCGTCTGCAGATCCCGCATTACCACATGCACGCCCGCGCCTTCGTCCTCTATCCGCTGGCCGAGATTGCTCCGCAGCTGCAGATGCCGGACGGCGTGCAGCTGGTCAGCTTGCTGGAGAACTGCCCGCGCGGTGATCTGCAGGCATTGCCCTTTTTTATACAACAGCCTGATGCGCGATCAGACTTGACACCCCATGGCTGACACGTAGGATGCCGATTCCGGCAGGGCTCTACCCCAGCTCTGGCGGACAGTCGCCTTACCAAGGCTATACTCTCGCTGCAGCCACCCAGCGCGAGAGTGCGGATTCAACGGCGCCGCTGCAGCTGCAGTCGCCCACAGCAAAGGCCACCCACTGGAAACAGCCATGCCTGACGTTACTCTGACCACACTGAACAAGCTCAAGCAAAGCGGCGAAAAGATCGTTTGTCTGACAGCCTACGACGCCACCTTCGCCCACGTTGAAAGTGAGGCCGGCGTCGAGGTAATGCTGATTGGCGACTCCCTCGGCATGGTCCTGCAGGGGCATGACAGCACCCTGCCGGTCAGCGTTGCCGACATGGCGTACCACACCGCTGCGGTCAAGCGCGGCAACAAGGGCGCGCTGATCATGGCCGACCTGCCGTTCATGGCCTATGCCACCCTGGAGCAGGCTCTGACCAACAGCACCGAGCTAATGCAGGCCGGCGCCCATATGGTCAAACTGGAGGGCGGTCGCTGGCTGGCTGAGAGCATTGAGGTGCTGAGCCGTAACGGTATTCCGGTCTGTGCCCACATGGGCCTGACGCCGCAGACAGTCAATGTCCTGGGCGGCTTCAAGGTACAAGGCCGCGACGAAGCTCAAGCGCGCGCGATGATCGAAGACGCCAAGGCGCTG
>DBHE01000119.1:0-13898 GCA_002296055.1 Pseudomonadaceae bacterium UBA836 | reverse complement strand
ATGATCGAAGACGCCAAGGCGCTGGAAGCGGCAGGCGCCGCCATGCTGCTGCTCGAATGCGTGCCGCCGGCGCTGGCCAACGCCATCACCGCAGCGGTCAAGGTGCCGGTCATCGGCATTGGTGCCGGCAGCGGTACCGACGGTCAGGTACTGGTGGTACACGACATGCTGGGGCTCTCGCTCAGTGGACGCGTACCGCGCTTCGTGAAAAACTTCATGGCAGGTCAGCCCGACATTCCGGCGGCAATCCGCGCCTACGTCGAGGCGGTCAAGAAGGTCGAATTTCCAGCAGCCGAACACGAGTTCTAAACCCATGAACACCCTGCATACCATTGCGCAAGTGCGCGCTGCAGTTGGTCGTGCCCGCCAGGAAGGCAAGCGCATTGGTCTGGTGCCCACCATGGGTAACCTGCACGCCGGTCATGTTGCACTGGTGGAAAAGGCCCTGCAGCGCACCGATTACGTGGTGGTCAGCATCTTCGTCAACCCGATGCAATTTGGCCCCGGCGAAGACCTGGACAGCTACCCGCGCACCCTGGCCGAAGACCAGAAAAAGCTGCTGGAAGTAGGCGCCCACCTGGTATTTGCCCCCAATGCCAACGAGATGTACCCCGATGGCATGGACGGCCACACTCGCATCAGCGTACCCGTGGTCTCCGAAGGCCTGTGCGGCGCCAGCCGCCCGGGGCACTTTGAGGGCGTGGCAACCGTGGTCAGCAAATTGCTCAACATTGTTGGACCAGACGTCGCGGTGTTCGGCCAGAAGGACTACCAGCAGCTGGCTGTGATTCGCAAGATGGCGCAGGACCTCAGCCTGCCGGTGCAGATCATGGGCCACCCCACCGTGCGCGCCGAAGACGGCTTGGCGCTATCCTCGCGCAACGGTTACCTGAGCGCAGAGCAACGTGCCATTGCTCCGCGTCTGCAGCAGACTCTGCAACAGATCGCCAGCGCCGTGCAGGGCGGCCGCACGGACTACGCCCAGCTTATCAACGAAGCCAGCCAGCAGCTCAGCGAAGCTGGCCTGCGGCCGGACTACCTCGATCTGCGTGACGCCACCAACCTGGCACCAGCACACGATGCCAGCACCGACCTGGTGGTGCTGGCAGCCGCCTATCTGGGCACGACCCGCCTGATCGACAACCTCGAATTCAGCCGCCCTTGAGCGGCTGACTGCAGCACGCCCCCTCCGCTACCGCCGTTTTGACAGCCCCCTCTCATACCAAAGAAGGGTTGTCTTGCCCCCCTCCAATGGCCGACGCTAAATGACCTAAACTGACCGGCAACGCCCTGTGCCCTCGCCGGTCCGGACTCTGCCGCAGCACACCAGACCCGGCTGGCAAGAGACTGCCTGATTCAATAACAAGAGGGGAATTCCCATGTACGCAATCGAAAACCATAAGGTGTCCGAGTCCGCACGTGCGCGCACGCATCTGGACGACGCCGGCTATCAACGCATGTACAAGCAGTCACTGGAACAGCCGGACCAGTTCTGGGCCGAACAGGCCGAACGCTTCCTGACCTGGGACAAGCGCTGGAGCAAGGTACACGAGAGCGACCTTGGTAAGGGTCAGGCCGCCTGGTTTATCGACGGCAAGCTGAATGTCAGCGTCAACTGCATCGACCGCCACCTGGCCGAGCACGGCGAAGAGACCGCCATCATCTGGGAAGGCGACGACCCGAGCGAAGACCAGCGTATCAGCTACAACCAGCTGCACGAGAAAGTAAGCCGCCTGGCCAATGTGCTCAAGGCGCGCGGCGTGAAGAAAGGCGACCGGGTGTGCCTGTACATGCCGATGATTCCAGAAGCCGCCTACGCCATGCTCGCCTGCGCACGCATTGGCGCGGTGCATTCGGTGGTGTTCGGTGGTTTCTCGCCGGACGCGGTGCGTGACCGCATTCTCGATGCCGACTGCCAGACCGTTATCACCGCTGACGAAAGCGTGCGCGGCGGCAAGCGCGTACCCCTCAAGGTAAACGTCGAGAAGGCACTGCAGGAATGCCCCAATGTGCACACCGTGATCACCGTCAGACGTACCGGCGCCGAGGTAGCCTGGAGCGAAGGCCGTGATATCTGGTACGACGAGGCCATCGCTGGCGTCAGCGCCGATTGCCCGCCAGAGCCCATGGACAGCGAAGACCCGCTGTTCATCCTTTACACCTCCGGCTCCACCGGCAAGCCCAAGGGCGTATTGCACACCACCGGCGGCTACCTGCTGATGGCTGCGATGACGCACCACTATGTGTTCGATTACGTGCCGGGTGAAGTCTATTGGTGTACGGCCGATGTGGGCTGGATTACCGGTCACTCGTACATTGTCTACGGCCCACTCTGCAACCGCGCCACCACCGTGTTGTTCGAAGGTGTGCCGACCTACCCGGACGCCTCGCGCTGCTGGCAGGTGATCGACAAGCACCAGGTCAACATCTTCTACACCGCCCCTACCGCCCTGCGCGCGCTGATGGCTAAGGGCAACGCGCCGGTTGAGTCTTCCTCACGTGCCAGCCTGCGCCTGCTGGGCACCGTCGGCGAGCCGATCAACCCGGAAGCCTGGGAATGGTACTACCACGTGGTGGGTGAGCAGCGCTGCCCGATTGTCGATACCTGGTGGCAAACCGAAACCGGCGCGGCCATGATCACCCCGCTGCCGGGCAGCACCACCCTCAAGCCGGGTTCAGCCACCCGCCCGTTCTTTGGCGTGGAACCAGCCCTGTACGACCCTGAAGGCAACGAACTGGAAGGCGCCACCAGCGGCAACCTGGTTATCAAACGCTCCTGGCCCAGTCAGATCCGCACGGTCTATGGCGATCACCAGCGCCTGGTCGACACCTACTTCAGTACCTACAAAGATGTCTACTTCACCGGCGACGGTGCACGCCGCGATGAAGACGGCTTCTACTGGATCACCGGTCGCGTGGACGACGTTCTCAACGTCTCCGGGCACCGCATCGGCACGGCCGAAGTAGAAAGCGCCCTGGTACTGCACGACGCCGTGGCCGAAGCGGCCGTGGTGGGCTGCCCGCACGACATCAAGGGTCAGTGCATCTACGTGTACGTTACGCCGATGAACGGCGTGACACCGAGCGAAGAGCTGGTCAAGGAACTGAAAGCCTTTGTCGCCGATCAGGTCGGCGCCTTTGCCCGGCCGGAGTTCATGCAGTGGGCGCCGGGCCTGCCGAAAACCCGCTCCGGCAAGATCATGCGCCGCATCCTGCGCAAGATCGCCTGCAACGAGCTGGATAGCCTGGGCGACACCTCTACCCTGGCCGACCCCAGCGTAGTAGATGACCTGATCAGCAATCGCGTGGGCAACTGCTGATTGTCACCCCTGCGACGGCCGCCCGGCTGTCGCAGGGCTGAGACAGCTTGTTCTGACTACAGCACCCCTCTATGCTTGTGCACTCGAAAAATAGTGCCTGTGTAGAGGAGTCTGTTCATGCAAGAGGTCGTGATTGTCGCCGCCACCCGTACCGCCATCGGCAGTTTCGGGGGCCAGTTTGCCAAGGTGCCCGCCCACGAGTTGGGCGCCACCGTCATCCGCCGCTTGCTGGACGAAACCAAAATTGACCCGGCGTCGGTCGACGAGGTTATCTTCGGTCAGGTACTCACCGCTGGCTGCGGCCAAAACCCCGCTCGCCAAGCCGCCATCCACGCGGGCCTGCCGCATAGCGTTCCGGCACTCACTCTGAACAAGGTCTGCGGCTCCGGCCTCAAGGCACTGCATCTGGCTGCCCAGGCCATTCGCTGTGGCGACGCCGAGGTCATGATCGCCGGCGGTCAAGAATCCATGAGCCTGTCGCCCCACATAATCCCCACCTCCCGCACCGGTCAACGCATGGGCCACGGGCAGATGATCGACACCATGATTCAGGACGGCCTGTGGGATGCCTTCAACAATTACCACATGGGTATCACTGCCGAGAACCTGGTCGACAAGTACAGCATCAGCCGCGAAGAACAGGACGCCTTTGCCGCCGCCTCCCAGCAAAAGGCCGTGGCTGCGCGCGACGCCGGCGTATTCGATCGGGAAATCACCCCGGTCAGCATCCCCCAACGCAAGGGTGATGCCCTGCTGATTACCCAGGACGAGCAACCACGCGCCGGCACCACTGCCGACAGCCTGGGCCGTCTCAAGCCGGCGTTCAAGAAAGATGGCAGCGTCACCGCCGGGAATGCCTCCAGCCTCAACGACGGCGCCGCCGCGGTGCTGATGATGAGCGCCAGCAAGGCCGCCGAACTGGGTCTGCCGGTACTGGCCCGTGTTGCTTCCTACGCCAACGCAGGCGTTGATCCGGCGATCATGGGTATCGGCCCGGTCTCGGCTACCCAGCGCTGCCTGGCCAAGGCCGGCTGGCAGGTATCCGACCTGGACCTGATCGAAGCCAACGAAGCCTTTGCCGCACAAGCGCTGGCCGTCGGCAAGGAACTCAAGTGGGACGCCGACAAGGTCAACGTCAACGGTGGCGCCATCGCCCTGGGCCACCCGATTGGCGCCTCCGGCTGCCGCGTGCTGGTTACCCTGCTGCACGAGATGCTGCGCCGCGACGCCAAGAAGGGTCTGGCGACCCTGTGCATCGGCGGCGGCCAAGGCGTAGCGCTGGCACTGGCCCGCGACTGATAGCTCTCCTTCCTGCAGCGGCGCCGCCCGGCGCCGTTGCATTGCTTGCTCGCAAGCACCTGCACTGCCCTACACTGTTGAACTGACCGCCCGCACACCGGTCATAGCCTGCGCAGCACCTGCCGCAGGTGCGCTCCCGTGCCACTTCAATTTTGCGAGCCCTGCATGGACAGCCAGAACAGCCCATCCGTCACCCTGCCGCCCGGCGCCTACCTGCTAGCCGGCAACCGCAGCCCCGGCCTTTCTAGCGCCAGCCGAGAGCAGGCTGGCTTCAGTGCACTGGACCTGGCGGTGCAAAGCGCCAACGCCTTGCTACTGCGCTGCGGTCTGAGCGCAGGGGCGCTGGACGGCATCGTGCTGGCCAGCAGCGCCAGTCAGCCAGTAGATGGGGTGCGCCAGCGCCTGCACCTGAGCAGCCACACCCCGCTGCAACAGTGCTCACTGGGGCTCGATGCGGTTACCCGGGCCAGCCAGCAGATTCGCAGCGGCGATGCCGACCTGGTGCTGGTTGTCGCCAGCGACGCCGCCAGCAAAAGCAGCGCCGCAGCTCTGATTGAATCAGCCAAGCGGCTGGCGGCGCTGTTTGAGCTGGCCGATGAGGACGCGCAAGCCTACGCCCAGGCCTGCCGACAGCGTCATAGCGAAGCAGAGCAAAGCGGCCTCTTCAGTCCCTACCGCATCAGCCTGTTCGACCGTCAGGGCGAGGTGTACGACACCGATCAGCCTACGCCTGACAGCGGCGCCTGCGCTCTGCTGCTGGCGTCCGCCCAAGGCTGCGCGCGGCTCAAACGGCGCCCGCTGGCCCTGCTCAGCAGCCAGACACAGGCCAGAGCCCCAGCGGACTACCCCAGCCTGGCGCCCCTGCTGGCCAGCACCAGGCTGCTGCAGACGCAGCAGCTTAGCCTGAATGACATCGACCTGTGGGAGCTGCCCGACACGCCAGCGCTGGCACTGCTCGCCAACCTGGCGGCCTGGCAGGATGCGCGTTTTTGCGAGCGCCAACTAGAGCTGGAGCAGCCCATGGGCCGCCTGGACCCGACCAGCCTGAACCCGCTGGGCGGCAGCCTGGCACTCGGCACACTGCCCGTTAGCGGCGGCTGCCGGCAGCTGCTGCAACAGGCCGATACCCTGCAGCGTCATGCCCTTGGCCGCGCGGTGGTGTGTGAACAACAAGCAACTGATCAGGCCCAGGCCTGGCTGCTGACCCGTGCAGAGGAGGTGCAGGCATGATGGACGCACTCGATGACCTGCTGCAGCGCGAACGTTGCTACGGCCCTTTTCGCCAGCAAGACCTGGAACAGCCCAACGAGGGCCCGTGGCAGCACTGGCGCCTGCGCCGCGACGACAGCGATGTCGCCTGGTTGCTGTTCGACCAGCAAGGACAATCGGCCAACCTGCTGGGTGGCGCCGCACTACGTGAACTCGGTGATGTACTGGCCAGCCTGCGGCGTGAAATGCCCCGTGCCCTGGTGCTGCGCTCGGCCAAACCTGCAAGTTTCTGCCTGGGTGCGGACCTGCACGACTTTGCCGCTGTCGACAACGAAGCCGACGCGGTGCGCCAGCTGGTGGACGCGCACCTGCTGGCCCAGCAACTGATTGACCTACCCTGTCCGACGCTGGCCGTGGTGCATGGCGACACCCTTGGCGGCGGCCTGGAGCTGGCCCTGTGCTGTGACATGCGCCTGGCCGCACCGGATGCGCGTCTGGGCCTGCCAGAGATTCTGGTTGGCCTGCATCCGGGCCTGGGCGCCACCGCGCGCCTGCCAGATCTGGTTGATCCGCTGCTGGCCATGCGCATGATGCTCAGCGGTAAGCCACTCAAGGCCGATGCGGCGGCGCAGGCCGGGCTGCTGGACAGCGTGGCGCCGGAACATGCCCTGCCGGCGCTAATCGACGATGCCGTCAACGGCCGCCTGACCCTGCAGCGTCGCAACCTGCGCGCTCGTCCCTATCGCCTGGACTGGGTGCGCCGCCTGGCCGCCATGGGCCTGCAGCGACGCGCCGACGCACTGGTGGACCCGGCCCACTACCCCGCTCCCAGCGCCCTCATCGACCTCTGGCGCCGCCATGGCGGTAAACCGGACCTGATGCTGCATCGTGAGATTTACTCCTTTGCTCGCCTGCTGGCCAGCAGCACCACCGGCAATCTGATTCAGCTGTTCTTCCTGCGTCAGCGCCTGAAAGCGCAGGGGGCAGCCGACCCGAGACGCCGGGCCAGCCATGTGCACCTGCTCGGCGACAGCCAGGTGGGCGTGGAACTGGCGGGACTTGCAGCCCAACGCGGGTTACGCGTAAGCATCGGTGACCAGCAAGCGATGAGCCGCTGTATCCGCCACCTAGCCGGTACCACAGACCTACAGGCAGCGCTGGATCACTTGATCTTTGACCCCGACCACCATGGCGTCGCCCAGGCCGACGCGCTGATCGACGCGCAAACCGGAGATCTTGAAACACGCCGCGCCGCACTGGCTCGGCTGGAGCCGCGCATGCGGCCGCAAGCCCTGCTGCTCAGCCTGCACGACGCTTTAGAGCCATTGCGTAGCGCCCTTGGCGACGCTGGCCGCCTGCTGGGTGTACGTTTTGCCGGGCCGGTGCAGCGCGGCACATTGGCTGAGCTGGCCAGCCACAGCACCGGGCGCACCATCAGCCAGCAGCACGCACGGCAACTGCTGGGGCAACTGGCCTGCCTGCCGGTGCCGGTGAGCAGCCAGCCCGGTTTGCTACTGCGCCGAGTATTGGCCCCCATGCTGCTGGAAGCCCTGCTGCTGCTGGAAGAAGGCCATGAGGCCAGTGCCATTGATCAGGCCGCGCTGGATTTTGGTTTCAGCAAAGGACCGCTGGCGTTGCTGGATGACTGGGGGTTGGCGGACAGCCTGCACCTGTTTAACCAGTTGCACGCGGAACGCGACACCCCGCTGGCAGAGCCGCCGGCCCTGCTGCGCAACTGGGTAGAGCAAGGACGCGAGCGTATCCGCCCGCGCCAGCCAAGACGCTGGGCACTGCCAGGGCGCAAACCTGCACGCCTGCCAGCCGAGGAGGGAGACCGGATGCTGCTGGTACTGCTCAACAGTGCAGTGCGCGCCTGTCGCCAAGGCATCGTAGCCGACGACGAGCTGCTGGATGCAACCCTCACGCTGTCGGGCCACTTTCCGGCCTTTCGCGGCGGCCCACTGCGCTATGCCCGCAGCTGCGGGCACGCCGCGCTGATTACCCGCCTGCAAGACTTGAGCGAAAGCCAGGGACCGCGCTTTACGCCCGACCCAGGCTGGACGCCTGTGGAGGAATCAGAAGCCGGGCAAGGGTGAGGTCTGCTGCTCGGCCTTGGCCAGTTTGGCCTGCATTTCAGCGCGCATTTTCTCGGCCAGCGGCGCGGCCAGCAGCTGCCGCAGAAAGGTCGGATTCAGGCCCTTGCTGTGGCAGTAACGAAATACCTCGTTGATCGTCGGGAACACCGCGTCACCCGCCAGCACGGTCACCTCCTGACCAACGCTGACCTCGGCCGCGGACAACACTCGTGCGTAGGCGCCGCAGCGCTCGGCCCGCACAAAGGCCTTGGCAAAGCGGTTGTCGCCCACCCGCGCCGCCAGTGTAGAGCAGGGAATGCGCGGCGCAGTGATTTCCAGCAGCAGCTCACCAATGCGCAACCGATCACCGACGCGCAGCGCCGGCCACCAATGGGACAGGGTCAGGTTTTCGCCGAAGAAGCCAGGCGTCAGCGGGCGCTGCAGCTCAGCACTCCACCAGTCGATATCCTCCTGGCTATACAGGTACACAGCCTGATCAGGCCCGCCGTGGTGCTTGAGGTCGCCAATAAAATCGCCGGGCACCCCCGTCTGGTCGATAAATACCGGGCCAGCCAGCGGCTGCTTGAAATGCCCAGTGCGGGCGCTGCGCTCACCGATTTGCAGCGGTTGGGCCTCGGCGGCGTTAATGGACAACAGGCTGACAGAGCGGGGCTGATTCATGGCATGACTCACAGGTAACGGCGGTACTGCAGTCGACCGGATTTACTCGCCGACTGTCAAGCACGCGGGCGCCGCACCAGATAATCGCGCGCCAGAAACAGAAAGTGCGCACTGCCCAGCAACGGCAGCACGATCAGCATCAGGGTGGCCGATGGGCTCAACTGCCAGCGCCCGTAAAAACCCAGCAGACAGCCGATCCCCAGTAACAGCATCAGCACAATGGCGCGCGGCGACCCCACCTGCCGCTGCGGCTGAATAACACGCAGCACCAATTGACTGACGCCCCACAAACCGCAAAAACCACCCAGCAGCAGGGCGCTGAATAGCCACGCAGCACCCTGCGGCTGATCCTCGGCGAACACCAGTGGCAGCTGCAGCAAGCCCAACCCAAGCAGGATCACCAGCGGCCCAAAGCACACCACCGCCTCCAGCAGATAGACCCGGCGTGGCGAGCGCAGCAAACGGCGCAGCGGACTTTCGCTCACAGGCCTGGCACCGACAGACACAACAGCAGGAAAAAGATCGACGTACTGGACATGGCCCACCCTAATGACGCCTCAGCCGGCGTCGCTCTGCGGAGCAAGGTAGCGCTCACGCGCGCGTCTGTCGACCCGTTCTACCGACACCAGGTCGCAGGCACCGAATTCCAGTACGTTTTGCCGTGCTGCAGCCAAGGTCAGCTGGTTTGGGCCGCTCAGCGTGTTAAGGTCTCGCACGCCACAGTCCTCCCAAAAACACACCGGGCAGATTTCGTAGCTGCAACTGCTGCTCAGGCTGAGGTATCCGCAGCAGGGGCAGGGATACATGGTTTCTGGCTCGCCGGTCACCTCCTCTACCTCGGCACCGCGCTGCTCCAGCGCCTGCTCCAGGTAGCGGTTGGTGACACCGTAAAGGTCTTCGACCAGGCTCACCAGCACCAGCGGGTCCAGGCTGCTGGCCTGCGGGTCGGGCGGCTCCACGCCCCGACACACCTGCTGGCGGAGCGCCGCAGGCAAGTCCGCCAGCTGCGGATCAGCCTCGTTGAAGCCACAAAAGAACCAGAACGCAACGCGCTCGCTGCGCTCCTGCTCACCCAGTGAGGCCAGCTGTAACCTGGCCAATTGCTGTTTTGCTTGCTCCCTGTGCACCACGCGCCCTCCCCTGTGCTATCGATTCATGGTTCACAAGGCGGGTACCGTAGGGTCACCGTCAGGCCGCACTGCCCGGATCAGCCAACAGCATTGGGTGTCTTCTATTCGGCGAGCACCTTGTCCATGTCACAGCGTAGCAGGCCGACGCCATCACGCTGCACCAGCTGGCGAGCACGCAGGACAAACCCGTGGCGCACGAAGAACGGCACAGCAACCAGGCTAGCCTCGGTCCACACGCGGCGCACACCGGCTTGGCTCAGCTGCTGCTCGGCATGCCGGTACAACCGCGTGGCAACGCCCTGGCGCGCGGCCTGCGGTGCGCAGTAGAGCAGATCAATGTGGCCGCTCAGTTCATAGCCAATAAACCCCAAGACCTGCTGGTCTCTCTCCACCAGCCACAGCTGCAGGCTTGCCAGCCTCGCGTGCCAAACGGCGCGATCAGGCGTAGGCGGCGCCCAGGCGCGGCGCTGAGCAGCGTCATAGTGCGTATCGGTGAGTTGCGCTACAGCACGTTGAAATACCGCAATGCACGCATCAAAGTCCGCGGAGCAGGCGGGGCGCAGGCTGGTCACGCCTCGCTGCCATACAATGCGCTGCGCCCGTGACGCGCCTCCAGGCCACGGCGCTCGGCAAGCCGCAGGCCCCGCACCACCAGCGTGTAGGAGTGATCCAGCATCCGCTGTAGCTCACCGTCGGGCACCGTGCCGTCGAGCTTCACAGTGTTCCAGTGGCGCTTGTTCATGTGATAACCGGGCGTGACGGCCGCAAACAGGTCACGCAAACCGATGGCCTGCTGCGGGTCGCATTTCAAATTGACGCAGTCGGTATCGCCCTGGCGAAACAACAGCGCGAAGATCTTGCCCTGCACCTTGAATACCGCTGGGTCCGGGCCGAACGGATAGTCCAGCTGCGCTTCAGGTTTGGCCATCAGCCATTGCTGTATCTGCATCTCACCCTCTGGGCATAAGAAGATAGAAACGGGTGCCGGCGGCGGACGAGACAAAGCCGATCTGCCCGCCCATCTGCTCGACCAGGCCGCGACTAATGGCCAGCCCCAGCCCGGTGCCACCGCTGCGCCGCTGACTGGAGCTGTCGGCCTGGGTAAAGCGATCAAACACCCTGCTCTGGAACGCCGCGGGGATACCCTCACCCTGGTCGACCACACTGATACACCAGCAGTTAGCACGCTCGTCCAGAGTCACACTGACGCTCACCTCGCTGCCCTGCGGCGAAAATTTCACCGCGTTGGACAGCAGGTTATCCATCACCTGCTTGAAGCGGGTCGCGTCAGCCACAATCTGCGCCTGCGGATAAGGGTTATGGTAGCGATAATGCACCTGACGCTGCGCCGCATACCCCTGATGCTCATGCAGTGCGGCCTGCAACAGGTTTTCCAGCAGCTCGGTCTGCATAGTCAGTCGCAGCTGGCCGGCTGCGATCTTGTCGATATCCAGCAGGTCATTGATCAGTCGCAACAGGTGCTCACCGTTGCGCCGCGCCACAGCCACCAATTGCTGACCGTTGGCCGGCAGCGTGCCCAGCGCGCCACCATCCAGCAGGCCAAGCGTGCCGAGAATACTGGTCAGGGGGGTGCGTAGTTCGTGGCTGACAGTAGAGACAAATTCGTTCTTGATGCGCTCGTTCTCACGTCGCGCCGCCTCGCGCTCGCGCTGCTGGCGGATGGTGTTGCCACGGGTATACCCCAATAGCGCCAGCACCACTATTAGCCCGCCATACAGCAGCCAGCGGGAGCCCCCGGCACCGGCGGCCAGCGTCTGATTTTGCACCACCAACTGCCAGACAACCCCTGGCAATTCGATGTCCAGGCGCGCGCTTGGCTGCCCCTCCCGCAAGGCGGGGCCCCAGATAACCCGTATCTGGCCGTCGGCCTGCCGGGTTTGCAACTGCAGACGCAAATCACGCCAGCGCGGCTCTTCTTGCATTACCCCCAGCAGCACATCGGCATCCATTACCGTGCTGACCAGCCCCCAGTAGCTGCCCTCCATGTACACCGGAGCGCGGTATATCAAGCCGGTACCGCCCTGCACCAACTGCAGGGGCCCGGCCAAAACGGCTTCGCGCCGCTCCATCATGCGCAACACGTCGCCCCACTGCTCAGGAGAGCGCGCATAGTCAAAACCGAGGGCCGCTTCGTTGCCGGCTAACGGGTAGATCAGTTCAATACGGTTATCCGGAGCCACCCCGATATTGCGTACGTAGTCGGTGTCGGCCAGCATGCTGCCCATCCACTGGCGGATGCGCTGCGGGTCATTCATGCCTTCCTGGCTTTGCAGGTAGGACACCAAGCCACGGCTCAGATAGATGCCATCGTGCAAGCGGGTTTCCAAACTACTGCGCACATCCGCAGCCCGGCTGAGCAAGGCATGCTCGCTGCGTTCGTGCTCAAGCCTTGCCGACTCCCGAACCAACAGCTCGATCAACAGGCTGGCCAGCAGAAAAGCCAGCACCAGGGTGATCAGCAAGCCACGGTAGGCAGTCGGCACCGTCATGCGCATCGGTTTAGCTCCGACTGGCGCAATCGCTGCCAAATCAGCGACCCGACCGCCTGTAATGAAGGCTGCAGCATCCTCAGAGTCTCCCGCTCCATCGCTTAGGTTGCCTCACTGCGGCGCAGGCGCGCCGGCGTGGTTCCGGTCCAGCGCCGACAGGCGCGATTAAAAGCACTCTGCTCGGAAAACCCCAGTAACAGGGCAACCTCTCCTAGCTGTAACGTTGGATCAGCCAGGTACTGACGCGCCAACTGTTGCCGGGTGCGATCCAGCAACTGTCGCCAGTTTAGCCCTCGTGCCTGCAACCGCCGTTGCAGGCTGCGTACTGACAGATGCAAGTCTTCAGCCAACACCGCCAGGGTCAGATCGCCGTCCGGCAGTCGGCGTAGCATGCCCTGTTGCAGCGCACGGTCGAAGGCATCGCCACCCGGCAGCGTGTGCAGCAAGGTTTTAGCCTGGCGGTCCAGCATTTGCCGCATCGCAGGATCACTGTGCGGCAATTGTCGGTTCAACAGAGCCAAGGGTAATACAACCGCCGTTTCCTGCGCAGCGTAACTAACCGGGCAGCCAAAGTAATCCTCGACCGCCTTGATTTCAGCTGTCGCAGGCGCAGCATGCACAAAACTGACCTGCGACAGGCGAGCCTCAGGCAACAGGCGCTGCAACATTCGCCATAGCGCGGAGATTGCCACTGTGTCTGCCAAACTGCCGGTCGAGGCGCCGGCAGGCCAGGTCAACCACAGCTGCTCATCCTGCTGACGCACTACAACCAGACGCTCGCCGTACAGCAGTTGCTCATAGCGCTGATAGGCCAACAGCGCCTCGGCCAGGGTGGCGCTAGCCAAGCTGAGGTAGCCCAGCAGGCCCGCATGCCGGGGCTGGGCGCCGGCGCCGATATGCAGCGCAGGCGCCACCTGCCCGGGCGCCAGCTTGACTGCCTGCGCCAGCAATTGTTGCCAAAGGGCAAGCGGCACCGGCTCGGCAGGTCGACGGCTATCCAACACCAAACGCAAACTGGGCGCGGCCAGTTGCTCGGCATCGAGCCAGTCACTGAGCAGTTGCATCCAAGCCCCGGTCACTCGTGCAGGTACGGCCATACATCCTCTCAAATTGGCGCATTAAGTCAAAAGTGCGGCATAAATGGTCAATATGCAAGGGCCAGAGCGCGGCAAGCTAACGGAAACTCAGCCAAAACCCTGTGCCCATGAACGCCTTGCTCGACGCCCTGCAACACACTTACGACGCCAGCGGCCTGCCTACGCTGCTCCAGGCAATGCCGGCCTGGCTGGCGCTGGATGCCCGACAGTTGATTTTTGTCCTCGCCACGCCGGTGTTCATTGGTCTGTTTGCCTGGGAGTACCTGCGTATCCGCCATGATCCTCGACTGGTCGACGCACGCGAGTCGGCCCGCAACTTCATGCTGGGCGCGGGCTATCAAACCACCGAGCTGCTGTTTGCCGGGCTGATCGCCTTTCCGGTGCACGCGCTAGCCTATCAACACCGTTTGTTCGACATCCCGCTGACACTGACCAGCGCATTGGTACTGTGGGTGCTGACCGACCTGTGCTTCTACTGGATGCATCGCAGCTCGCACCGGGTGCGCTGGTTCTGGGCCGCACATGTGACCCATCATTCCAGCGAGCGCATGAACTTCTCGACCGCCATGCGCCAGAA
>DBHE01000242.1 GCA_002296055.1 Pseudomonadaceae bacterium UBA836 | reverse complement strand
GTCGTCGACCAGTACCCCGATGTAGGCTTCATCGCGGCGCGGACACCAGGCGTCCAGCTCCTGCGCACGGCGCGCGGCATTCAGGCCCGCCAGCAGGCCCTGGGCGCCGGCCTCTTCGTAACCGGTGGTGCCGTTGATCTGGCCCGCAAAGAACAGGCCGTCGATCACCTTGGTTTCCAGCGAGTACTTCAGGTCCTGCGGGTTGAAGTAATCGTATTCGATGGCGTAACCCGGGCGCAGGATGTGTGCGTTTTCCATGCCCTTGATCGACTGCACGATCTGCAGCTGAACGTCGAACGGCAGCGAGGTGGAGATGCCGTTGGGATACAGCTCGTGGGTAGTCAGCCCCTCGGGCTCGATAAACACCTGGTGGCTCTGCTTGTCGGCAAAGCGATGAATCTTGTCTTCGATCGAGGGGCAGTAGCGCGGCCCGATGCCCTCGATGACCCCGGAATACATGGGGGAGCGGTCGAGGTTCTCGCGGATGATGTCGTGCGTGCGCTCATTGGTGTGGGTGATGTAGCAGTTGACCTGCTCGGGGTGCAGCTCGGCGCTGCCCATGAACGACATCACCGGAATCGGTGTATCGCCTGGCTGCACGGTCATCTGGCTGAAATCGACACTGCGCCCGTCGATACGCGGCGGGGTGCCGGTCTTCAGGCGATCAACTCGCAGGGGTAATTCACGTAAGCGTTTTGCCAGGGCAATGGCCGGCGGATCACCAGCGCGGCCACCGGAGTAATTATCCAGGCCGATATGAATCAGCCCGCCGAGGAAGGTACCGGTGGTCAGCACCACGTTGTCGGCGAGAAAACGCAGGCCCATCTGGGTAACGACACCGCGCACCTGCTCTTGCTCAACGATCAGGTCATCGCAGGCCTGCTGGAAAATCCACAGATTGGGCTGGTTCTCCAGCATGTGGCGGATGGCGGCCTTGTACAGCACACGGTCAGCCTGGGCACGGGTCGCCCGTACCGCCGGGCCCTTGCGGCTGTTGAGTACGCGAAACTGGATACCGGCCTTGTCGGTCGCCAGCGCCATGGCGCCGCCCAGCGCGTCGATCTCTTTCACCAGGTGGCTCTTGCCGATACCGCCGATAGCCGGGTTGCAGCTCATCTGTCCCAGCGTCTCGACGTTGTGACTGAGCAGCAGGGTCTTCACGCCCATACGCGCGGCTGCGAGCGCAGCTTCGGTACCGGCATGGCCACCACCGACCACAATGACGTCAAAACGGCTGGGAAAGTCCACCTGTCACCTCGTTTGCCGGGCGTACCCCCGGCGCAGAAAAAAGGGGCTGATTATAGGGCCAAGGGGAGAAAATTGCAGCCGTGCTGACCATTTTTTGTACAACCGGCTTTTCTCTCCCGGTAAAGAGTTAAAAAGAATAAAGATGAAAATATATAAAAAGACTGAATAAGTTAATGTTAATAGGGCCGCCCTGTTCTGTGGAAAACCCTGTAAACTTCTTTATTTTCATAGCTTTGCGGAAAAAGAAAGGTTGTGAAAAAACGGTCAGTTAGGCGTGCGTAGCAGGTAGTGCATCCTGTGGATGAAAGGCCGGGTTATCCACAGGCGGGTTATGCCCAGGTTTGTCCTCCGGGTTATCGACCGGGTTGGGGGGCAGTTTTCCACAGGGTTCAGCAAGCGCTTGTCGGCTGCTGCCCCATCCGTTTTCTCACCGGCATACGCCTTATAATGGGGCAGTGTTTATGAGTGATTGTGCAGTCTGCACAATCTGCGCCCTGCTCCAGCTGTCTCAACCGGCTCTATCGGGCCTGCTGGCACGCTGGTTGCTCTAGCCCGGACAGGTATCCACCGTCGTGGATGCACCGCTGCCAACCGGAGACAATGTCATGAGTGAAATACAAGACAGCGCCGATCAGGATTACCCCCTGAGCCCGGTGCCGACCCATGCGCGCAAGAGCATGTGGTCAATGAGTTTCGTCCTGCTGGGTTTTACCTTTTTCAGCGCCACCATGTGGGCCGGTGGCAGTGTTGGGGCTGCCTTCGAGTTCTCCACCCTGCTGTGGATTTTGCTGATCGGTAACCTGCTGCTGGGTCTTTATGCCGCCGGGCTGGGCTATATAGCCGCCCGCTCAGGCCTGAACACCGCGCTGATGAGCCGCTATGCCTTTGGCGATGTGGGCAGCAAGCTGTCTGACTTTATTCTCGGCTTTACCCAGATTGGCTGGTACGCCTGGGGCACCGCTACCATGGCGCTGCTGCTGGTAAAAATGACCGGCCTGCCGGAAAGCCTGACCCTGCCGCTGATGGTGCTGTTCGGCTTTGGTTTTTGCATCAGCGCCTTTATCGGCTATCGCGGGCTCGATCTGCTGTCGCGGGTAGCGGTACCAGCAATGATCATTCTGATTGCCGTCAGCCTGGGCATTGCCGGCTCCGATGCCGGTGGACTGGCCGGGCTGAGCGCGATCGACCCGAGCGCCGAGATGAGCGTGGCGGCGGCCATTACCCTGGTGTTCGGCACCTTTGTCAGCGGCGGTACCCAGGCCACCAACTGGACGCGCTTTGCCAAGTCCGGCAAGGCCGCAGTTATCGCAACCTTGGCCGCTTTCTTCGTTGGTAATGGGCTCATGACTCTGGTCGGCGCCTTTGGCGCGCTGGTGTACCAGCAGGCCGATATCGTCGACATCATGGTGGCGCAGGGCCTGGCTACCTTGGGTGTGCTGATGCTGTTCCTTAACCTGTGGACCACCCAGGACAACACCGTCTACAACTTTGCTGTGGCCGGCTGCAACCTGCTGCGCACCGAGCGTCGCCGCACCGTGACCGTGGTCGGTGCTGCCATCGGTACCCTACTGGCGGTACTGGGCATGTACGAGTGGCTGATCCCCTTCCTGATTCTGCTGGGTACCTTTATCCCACCTGTGGGTGGCGTGATCATGGCCAACTATCTGGTGACCTGGCGCGGGCGCTACGGTGATCTGGCGACTACCGCCCTGCCGGCTTTCAACTGGGTGGGGCTGAGTGCCTACGCCATCGGCTCGCTGGTTGCCTACACCTCAAACTGGGTCGCGCCGCTGGTGGGTGTGCTGACCGCTGCAGTGGCGTATGCGGTACTGGCGCTGCTGATCAACCCGGTACGTGAACGCCGGGCTGCGCTGTCCAGCCGCGCATGAGTGAGCTGCTGTGTACGGCCGATATCCCGGACCTGCCGGGTCTGGGGGCCATTCGTCTGCGCGCCGGTCAAACCGGCGCCAGACGTCGAGTGCGTTGGCCCTATGTGGCGGAAAACCGCTCGTTCACTCCCTGGATCAAGGGCGGCGAGCTGGTGTTCATCACGGGTATCGGTCGACATCACAGCCTGGATAACCTGTTTGAACTGGTGCATGAAGGCGCCTCGACCGGGGTGGCCGGTCTGGTGATCCTGACCGGTGATGCCTATATCGGTCAGTTACCGGCCGCGCTGCTGAAACGCGCCGATGCATTGCAGTTGCCCCTGTTGGAGCAACCCTATTCGCTACCTATGGTGACGGTGACCGAAGTTATCAGCCGCGCCATCATCGCTCGCGAACAGTTGGCCTGGCGTGCGGCTGAACAGCAGGCCAGTAGCTTGCTCGAGCGTCTGCAACTGCGCCTGGGGGATCTGCCAGAGCGCGAGGAGTTCATGGCGCCCTGGTTTGCCGAGCATCAAGCATTGCTGCATGAACTTAGCCCCACCCTGGCCGCCTGGCTACAGCATGGCGGCAACCTCAGTGCGGCCGCCGCGAGCCTTGGCAGTCACCGTAATTCCGTGCGTTACCGGCTGAACAAGCTGTTTCGCGCTACCGGCTTGGACCCACGCAGGCCAGCCGATCTGAATAACCTGATTCTGGCGCACCTGTTGTGCCAAAGCCCTGATTCTGGAGAACACCCATGACCCTGCCCCTCACTGCCATCGTCAATGCCCGCCTGGCCGGTCGCCCCGGTCTGTATCGCGTCGCCATGGCTGA
>DBHE01000179.1 GCA_002296055.1 Pseudomonadaceae bacterium UBA836 | reverse complement strand
AATGATGATCAAAGTAGGCATTGTAGGCGGAACCGGCTACACCGGTGTTGAGTTGCTGCGGCTGCTGGCCCAGCACCCCGAAGCGCATGTCGAGGTCATTACGTCGCGATCCGAGGAGGGCCTCTGTGTCGCCGATATGTACCCTAACCTGCGTGGTCACTACGACAACCTGCGTTTCAGTGTGCCGGATGTCGCGACCTTGGGCGCCTGTGACGTGGTGTTCTTCGCTACACCGCATGGGGTTGCCCACTCGCTGGCCGGAGAGCTGCTGGCGACCGGGGTGAAGATCATCGACCTGTCGGCGGACTTCCGGCTGCGCGACGCGGAGGAGTGGAGCCGCTGGTACCACCAGCCGCATGGCGCGCCAGAGCTGCTGGGTGAAGCGGTGTACGGGCTGCCTGAAGTCAATCGTGAGGCCATTCGCGGTGCTCGCCTGATCGCCGTGCCCGGCTGCTACCCGACTGCGACCCAGCTTGGCTTTATCCCGCTGCTCGAGGCTGGTCTGGCTGACCCGACGCGCCTGGTTGCCGACTGTAAATCTGGCGTTAGCGGTGCCGGACGTGGCGCAAGCGTGCCCTCGCTGTTCTGTGAGGCGACCGAAAGCATGAAGGCCTACGGTGTGGCCGGTCACCGTCACCTGCCGGAAATTCGCCAGGGCTTGCAGCTGGCGGCTGGTCAGCCGGTCGGGCTGACCTTTGTACCGCATCTGACGCCGATGATTCGCGGCATTCACGCCTCGCTCTACGCGACCGTGGCCGATACCAGCGTAGACCTGCAGGCATTGTTTGAGCAGCGCTACGCCGATGAGCCCTTCGTTGATGTGATGCCGGCCGGCAGCCACCCGGAGACACGCAGTGTGCGTGGCGCCAATGTCTGCCGCATCGCTGTGCACCGTCCGCAGGGAGGCGATACCGTGGTGGTGCTGTCGGTAATCGACAACCTGACCAAGGGCGCTTCGGGGCAGGCGGTGCAGAACATGAATATCCTGTTCGGCCTGGATGAACGCGCAGGGCTAGCGCAGCCGGCACTGATGCCCTGATGACAGAGCTAAAGCGGCCCCGACCCCAGTCGTATCGGGACCACCAAGTCAGCATCACGCCGCGGGAAAGCCGGGCGCGACGACGCTGGCGGCGTGCCGTACTGATCATGCTGCTGACTGCTATTCCGGTCAGTGCCTGGCTGGGCTGGGAGTCCGCCATGCGCCGCCTGGCACCGGTTGCCCAGGAGCGCGAGCAGCTGCTTGAGCACCAAGGGCAACTGGTGCAGGAGCTGGAAAGCCAGCGCCAACACTATCATCAGATGGAGGTTGATCTGCTGGTTGCCCGCGAGTCGGTTGCCGAAGGGCAGCAGGTCATTCGTGAGCTGGAGGCCCAGCTGTTCCGTCAGCAGCAGAGCCTGGCGCAGTATCAGGGCGTGCTGGCGCCCGACGCTATGAGCCCGGGGCTGCGCATTCAGGCGTTTGAGCTGCACGCCACCGACGACCCGCAGGTGTTTGCCTACAAGATTATGGTCAGCCGGGTCGGCGATGAAAGCGACATGCTGCAAGCCGGGCTGGACCTGACAGTCAGTGGCGAGCGTGACGGCGAGGCGGTAACCCTGACCCTTGCCGAGTTGGCGCCGGACGTGGCGGCGGATGCGCTGGCGCTGAACTTTCGTTATTTTCAGGTGGTGCCCGCGCGTAGTGAGCAGGCGCAGTTGACCTTGCCGGAAGGTTTTGTGCCGCAGCAGGTCACGCTGACTGCCAGCCACGGGGGCGACACCCTGGTTGAGCAGTCTTTCGATTGGACAGTCACAGGAGTAGCACCCTGATGTGGGGATCGTCGGACAAGCAGAAAAAGGCGGATATCAGCCGCTTCAGTGGCAAGACCACCATTATTGCCCACGACGCCGAGGTCACCGGCAATTTGCGTTTTGTCGGGGCCGTGCAGGTAGATGGTCGGGTGGTCGGCAATATTGAAGCCGAACAAGGCCTGGTGCGTATCAGCGAGCACGGCTATGTCGAGGGCAGCATCAAGGCGCCGCACGTGGTCATCAACGGTCAGGTGTGCGGCGATGTTCAGGCGCTGGAGCACCTGGAGCTAGATGCCAAGGCACGCATCAGCGGCGACCTGCATTATCGTTCCATGGAGATGGTCATGGGTGCGCAGATCAGCGGCCAGCTTAACTGCATGAGCGATAGCGTGGAGCTGCTGACCTTCACCGAGCACGCCCAAGACAGCGAAGACGCGCACAATAGTTGACCAAAAACCTCGGGAAAACGGATAATGTCGCCCCTGTTGTGCTGCGGCCCTGGCCGCCGGAGGTTGTATGTCGAGTCCTGAAGTCTATATTCCCACCCCGCTTATTTTCAGCGATAACGCCGTCAGCAAGGTGCGCTCGTTGATTGAGGAAGAGGGCAATGAGCAGCTAAGCCTGCGTGTGTTTGTCACCGGTGGCGGTTGTTCGGGCTTTCAGTACGGCTTCACCTTCGATGATGAGCTGGCTGAAGATGACACTATCGTTGAGCGCGATGGTGTGCGTCTGATTGTCGACCCCATGAGCTTTCAGTATCTGGCAGGCTCTGAGGTGGATTACCAGGAAGGGCTCGAAGGCTCGCGCTTTGTCATCAACAACCCCAACGCCAGCACCACCTGCGGCTGCGGCTCATCTTTCTCGATCTGATCAGGCCGGGTAGAGCGCGCCTAGAATGCGCTCACCTCGCGCGCCGGTGACGTTAGGCAAGTTACCGGCCAGGCGCTGCTCAAAGCGCCACGCTAACCAGGCGAAGGCCATCGCCTCCATCCAGTCCGGATTTACCCCCAGCGTTTGCGTCGAGAGCACGCGCTGATGCGGCAGCAGTCTTTGTAGCTGGCGCATCAGGTGCGAATTGCGCGCGCCGCCTCCACAGATATAGAGCTCCGCGGTATCGCTCGCGGCCTGCTGCAGGCTGTCGGCGATGCTTTGCGCGGTCAGCATCGCCAGGCTGGCCTGTACGTCGACCGCCGACACACCCGGAACCTGCTGCAGATGCGCGGCCAGCCAGGCCTCATGGAAGTACTCGCGCCCAGTGCTCTTCGGGCCACGGCGGGCAAAGTAGGGGTCAGCCAACATGCGCTCAAGCAACGGCTGATGCACCTGTCCTTGGCTGGCCCACTGCCCATCGGCGTCAAAAGGGGTGCCGATATGGCGCAGTGCCCAGTTGTCCATCAAGGCGTTGCCGGGGCCCGAGTCAAAGCCCGCCGCCGCCTCGCCGGGCCTGAGCACAGTGAGGTTGGCGAAGCCGCCAATGTTGACCAAAGTGCGAGTCAGGTTCGGGCTGCTCAGTAGCCAGTGATGGAAGGCGGGCACCAGGGGCGCACCTTCGCCTCCGGCGGCAAGGTCGCGGCTGCGGAAGTCGGCAATGACCTTGATGCCTGTCAGCTCCGCCAGCAGCGCCGGGCTGCCGATCTGCAAGCTGAAGCCCTGCTCGGGGTGGTGGCGCACCGTCTGTCCGTGGCTGCCAATGGCGCAGACCTGCTGGGGGCTGAGTCCTTGGCGCACCAGAAGTTGGTTGACGCCCTCTGCTGCCAGCCGTGCCCAGGCGTTGCCGGCAACGCCCGCCTGGTAAAGCTCATCGCTGCTGGGGCTGCACAGGTCAAGCAATTGCTGGCGCAGTGCGGCGGGCAGGGGAAGGCAGAGCGCATCGAGGCAGTCGGCCTGCTGGCCGTCGGTAAAGCGGGAGAGGGCGATGTCGATACCATCTAGGCTGGTGCCTGACATGATACCGACATACAGAAGGGACATTACTGGTCCAGGGAGGCTAGCTGAGTCGCGCGGTTCTGGTCCATGGACGCCATCAGCTTCTGGCTGCTGGCCAGGAAGGCCGTGCGCTCGCTGGCCGGAATCGGGTCAGAGGCGGGCAGCTTGACGCTGAGCGGGTCAACGTGGCGGCCGTCTACACGGAACTCGTAATGCAGGTGCGGGCCAGTTGCCAGGCCGGTCATGCCAACATAGCCGATGATCTGGCCTTGGGTCACATTGCTGCCGGCGCGAATCCCGCTGGCAAAGCGGCTCATGTGGCCGTACAGGGTCTGGTATTTGCGACCATGCTGGATGACAACTGCGTTGCCGTAACCACCTTTGCGGCCAGCGGAGACCACGCGGCCATCGCCTGTTGCCTTAATGGGCGTGCCGGTTGCAGCAGCGTAGTCGACACCCTTGTGCGCGCGAATTCGGTTCAGCACGGGATGCAGGCGGCCCGGGTTGAAGCGCGAGCTGATGCGAGCAAAGTCCACCGGTGTGCGGATAAAGGCTTTGCGCATGCTGGTTCCATCAGCGCGGTAGTAGCTGGCGTAGCCATTGCTGTCGGTGTAGCGCACGGCAGTGTAGGTCTTGCCGCGGTTGGTGAAGCGCGCCGCCAGAATGTTCTTGTTGCCGACGTTCTTGTCGCCAACGTGCAGCTCCTCAAACAACACCTCAAAGCTGTCGCCTTGGCGAATGTCGCGGGCAAAGTCCACGTCGTAGCCAAAGATGTTGGCCATTTGCATGGTGAGGTTGTGATTGAGGCCGGCGTTTTGTGCAGCGAGGAACAGCGAGGAGTTGATGGTGCCTTGGACGTAGCGTTCGCGGACGTCAGGCTCAATGACGTCTTTGCTGAAGGCAAAGCCATCGGCCGTTCGCTCGATGCTGATGCTTTCCAGGTCGTTGAGCTTGGATCGCATGGCCAGCAACTGGCCCTCAGCGTCGGTCTGGTACTCCAGCACCTGGCCTACATTAAGACGAGTAAAACGGCGGGCTTCCTGGCTGCTATTGATCACGGCGTGCAGCGTGCTGGCGCCCAGATCAGCCTGGTCAAACAGGGTCGAAAGCGTATCGCCGCTGGCGACCGTCAGTTGCTGCCATTGTGGTTCAGTCGGAGCCGGCGGCTCTACTGCAACCATTGGTGCGCCTTTGGCGGCATCAGTTGCCTGCTTGGCGATGTCCAGTGGTTTGGGCAATGTGACTGCGTCGCTGACCAGGGCGTCAAGTTGTTCAGGCGACTGGGCCAGTGACGCACCAGCGTCACCAGCGTCGGTTTCGGGGGCTTGAAGCTCAAGTTGAACGAAGGTCTTCTTGGCTTCTACATCGGTAGTGGGGACAACGAGCAAGATAATGCTCAGCGCTGCGGCGATTCCACTGGCTGCCACGAGGTGGCTTTTGGGGTATCGCGATGACTTTTTATCTTGGGAACCCATAAGCGCTCTTGTAGAAGTATTCTAGATAAAGTGGACTAACTTGCTAAATTATAATTGAAAAGCGTGCGTGGCAAGTTTTTGCTCGTCCCGTCTGTCAGATTTCTACCGTCAATTCTTGTTAGGGCGCAGATCGCCTGCTACCCCGCCTTGCTTGTAATTGATAGGCAATGTTGTATGGTTTGTTCCCCGGTTTACCCACCCACCTTGAATCTACAGGAAATCTGGACGTATGAAGTCGGTTGACGAGCAGTTGGCGCTGATCAAGCGCGGCGCGGATGAAATTCTGGTTGAAAGCGAATTGTGCGCCAAGCTGGAGCGCGGCATTCCGCTGCGTATCAAGGCCGGCTTCGACCCGACCGCGCCGGATCTGCACCTTGGTCACACGGTGCTGATCAACAAGCTGCGTCAGTTTCAGGAGCTCGGTCACCAGGTGTTGTTCCTTATAGGGGACTTCACCGGCATGATCGGAGATCCGTCCGGTAAGAATGTCACGCGCCAACCGCTGACGCGTGAGCAGGTGCTGGCCAACGCTGAGACCTATAAAGAGCAGGTGTTCAAGATTCTTGATCCAGCCAAGACGCAGGTGATGTTCAATTCCACCTGGATGGACAAGATGACGTCGGCCGACATGATTCAGCTGGCTGGCAAGTACACCGTGGCGCGTATGCTGGAGCGCGATGACTTCGACAAGCGCTATAAGAGCGGGCAGTCGATTGCGGTTCACGAGTTTCTCTATCCGCTGGTGCAGGGCTACGACTCGGTCGCCATGCAGGCGGATGTCGAGCTGGGTGGCACAGATCAGAAGTTCAACCTGCTGATGGGGCGTGAACTGCAGCGTCAGTACGGCCAGGAGCCGCAGGTCATTCTGACCATGCCGATCCTGGAAGGTCTGGACGGCGTGAAGAAGATGTCCAAGTCGTTGAATAACTATATAGGCATCAACGACGCCCCGGGTGAGATGTATAACAAGCTGGTTTCGATGCCCGACAGTCTGATGTGGCGCTACTTTGAATTGCTCAGCTTCCGCAGCATGGACGAGATCGAGCAGTTCAAGGTTGATATCGAAGGTGGTGCCAATCCGCGTGATATCAAAATCAAGCTGGCTGAGGAGCTGGTCGCGCGTTTCCATGGCGAAGAAGCGGCCGCCAACGCCCACCGGTCAGCTGGCAACCGCCTGAAGGATGGCGAGCTGCCTGATGATCTGCCGGAAGTAGAGATTGAGGTGGATGGTGAGCTGCCGGTGTCTGCTGTGCTTAATCGCGCCGGTATGACCAAGAATGCGGCGGCTGCACGTGACCTGCTGAATGCTGGCTCGGTCAAGGTGGATGGCGAGGTTGTAGACCGTGATTTCGTGTTCCAGCCAGGCGTTGCCTACGTCTGCCAGGCGGGCAAGAAGAAATTTGCGCGCATTGTGTTGAAAAAGGCTTGACGCGCTCGCTGAG
>DBHE01000038.1 GCA_002296055.1 Pseudomonadaceae bacterium UBA836 | reverse complement strand
CGACAGCGAAGACCGCATCATTGCTACCACCCTGCGCCCCCGCGCTCAGGTGGGCGACTTTGCCAACCTCAAAGTCGTCGCGCGCAACCGAGTCGGTCTGTTCCTCGACTGGGGCCTGCCCAAGGACGTGCTGCTACCCTTCGCCAAGCTGAAAAAGCCGCTGGAAGAAGGCCAGTACTGCGTCGCCTATCTGTATCTGGACAAACACACCAGCCGGGTGCTGGCGACCACTCGCCTGGATCGCTACCTGGACAAGACACCGGCCGCCTACAAGGTCGGCGATGCGGTCAACCTGCTGATGGTCGAGCGTACCGAGCTAGGCTACAAAGCCATCATCAATGGCGAACACTGGGGTTTGGTACATCGCAATGAAGCCTTCAGGCCGATCAAGCTGGGCCGCAAGGAGCAGGGCTACATTCGCGAGATGCGTCCCGACGGCAAGATCAACCTCAGCCTGCAGCCAGTAGGCGCCCAAGCCGCTGACCGCCTGCAGCAGCAGATCCTTGAACGCCTGCGGGCCAGTGGTGGCGAGCTGGCGTTGAGTGATCGCAGCCCTCCTGAGGCCATCAGCGAAGCCTTCAGTGTCAGCAAGAGCAACTTCAAGAAAGCCCTTGGCGGATTGATGAAAAAGGGCTTTATCACGATTCACCCAGACCACATCACGCTGGCCCAGAGCCCGGAAGAGTGAAGGAAGCGCTGATTAATTCCACATGCTCTCTGGTGTTCAGGTGGACTGGTGAAACGCCCGGTACTGGCCGGGCGTCAGCGCAGTACGCAGTTTGAAATGACGCTGAAAATGCGCCTGATCGGCAAAGCCCAGATCCAGCGCCAGGTGATTCAGGCTGACCGGCTCAGCGCGCAAGCGTGAACGCGCCTGCTTGATGCGTGCATCCAGTTGAAACGCATGCGGCGCCTGACCGTACAACCGCTTGAAACCGCGAATCAGCTGATAACGATTAAGCTCTGCCGCCTCGGCCAGTTCGTCCAATTGCAGATTGCTGCCAAGTCGATCCATGATCAACTCCCGCGCGCGCTGCAGGCCGCTCTGATGCAGCGTTGGGGTATGTTCCTGAGCGCGGCTAAACAGCGGGTGCAATAACTCGACCAGCCGCCCCTGCGCTTCCAGCGCGCCGTCTGAGCGCTGCAGGCTGGCGAACAGCCCGTCGAACTGCGCCCGGCCCGTCAGGCTGCAAATATCCGGAAACCCCTGGTAGTCAGCGCTGCCGCCAAACGCCTCGCGCTGCAAAGAACCCAACCAGTGGGCATCAACAAACAGCATCCGATACGACCACTGACCGGCCGCCGGGTTGCACGAGTGCACCTCACCCGGATTGACCGTTACCATGCTGCCCGCACCGATACGCTCAGTACGCTGCCGATTACGGTAAGCCGTGTGCCCCTGGTCAATCACACCAAAAGAAAACTCGTCATGCGTATGCGCCTGATAACAGGCGCTGGAGCGATCTGCCTGCCGCAGCTCGACCAACGGCAGCGCCGGGCTGCGCTGAAGAAACTGCTCTTGCGACTTGTTCATCTCACCTTCTCACCGCCCCAGAATCAGCATGACGCTGAGCACCAGCAACAACGCCATCAACAGATTAAATACGCGCATTGCCCGCACGCTTGGCAGGCGACCGCCCAGCAGATGCCCCAGCACCGCCCAGCACCCCACGCCAAACAGACAGACCAGCAGCGACACCATACAGAAGATCGCCAGTGACTGCGCCTGATTACTGACGAACAACCCCAGCCCCGACAGGGAGAACAACCACGCCTTCGGGTTGAGCCACTGCGCCAGGGCGCCAGCCCAAAAGCCAGGCACCCTGATGTTTTCCACCCGAGGCAACCCCGGCTCTGCCCTTGCAAGCCGCCAAGCCAGATACAGCATGTACGCCGCGCCCACCCAGGCCAGCCCCTGTAATACCTGCGGGCTGTGCGCCAAACTGCCAAGCAAACCAAGCCCCAGCAGCAATACCATCAGCGCGTAGCCAAGCGAGGCGCCCAACACATAGGGCATGGCGCCTGGCAAGCCCACGCGCGCGGCACTGCTGACCGTCACCACACAAACCGGCCCCGGCGCAATCGAACCGACCAGAATAAACGCCAACATCGATAACCACAGCGACAACATGGTGCGCCCTCATGACCTCAGTAGCGGCATGCTGAGGCAAAGGCTCGCGTGTGTATTGAAGGAAATTGCGCCCAAGCCCCCAACGGGTTACGGCACTGGTAAACAACCGATCAGGGCTCTGGCGCGGGGCCAAACAGCGTTAGAAGCGCGTCAAACTCACCAACAGTGCAGCCCCTAACCCCAGTGACACCAACTGCCAAAACAGCACCGGGTTACGCTCCAGCAATGGCGCCTTGCCCGCGGCCAAACTGGCAGCGCTGGGTTGGCGCAGCTCGAAGACAAACTCGTCGACATCGGCAAAACGCTTGGCCGGGTCCAGCTGCAGAGCGCGGCGCAGAACCGCGTCTATCCAGGCTGGCAACGTGCGGGTCGGGTTGAGAACCGACTGGTAGCTCAAACGATTCTGGGCCGCCCGACTGCGCGCGGCAGACACCCCAGTGCCGTACGGAAACCGGCCACTGAGCATCTGATAGGCAATCACTGCCAGCGAGAACTGGTCGGAGCGATCGCTACCACCCTCGCCCAAAAAGTACTCGGGCGCGGTGTACTGAGCGGTGCCCAGCAACTCGCCCGGTTGCTGAAGGCCGCTTTCGACCAGCCCTGCCACCTGCACCGCACCAAAATCGATAATGCGCACCCGGCCGCTGCGCTCAATCAGGATGTTGGCCGGGCGCAGGTCCTGATGCAGCATTTCCAGCCGGTGAAAGGCGCGCAGGCCGAGGGCAACCTGTTGGATGATATCGCGCACCTGCTGCAGATCCAGCTCGGGGTTGTCGCGCATCCACTGGTCCAGGGTCTGGCCGTCCAGGTATTCGCTCAGGCTGTAGAGGTAGCCGCGCCGCCGCTCTGGCAGTGCGGCGCGCAACACATGCGGGCTGTTGATGCGCCGGGCAATCCACTCCTCGGTCAGCAGCCGCTCTTGGGCAGCACGATCAACCTGCTGCTCGGTAGCCAGCGCCTTGAGCACCACCTGCTCGCCGCTCTCGCGGTCCTCGACTAAATACACGTGACTGCGCGCACTGGCGTGCAGCTGGCGCAGCACGCGGAAGCCGTCGAAATCGCTGCCTACCTGCAGCATCGGGGTTAGCGGCAGGTCATCCAGCTGCTGGTGCAGCTCACTCGCCTGCGCCACGGGCAACGCATCGACGCGCAGCAACTGCAGGGTCAGGTTGTCGTCACTGCCGTTGTTCAGCGCCAACGCGATCAGCGCCTCGGCCGCCTGCTGCAGATCTCCCCCTGCGCGGGCCAGTTGCCGGCTGACGTCGGCTGCCTCGATAAACTCGTAAAGTCCGTCGGTGGCCAGCAGAAACAGGTCACCAACAGTTAACGGCAGACTTTGATAATCGACCTCCAGCCGATCGTTAATCCCCAGCGCGCGGGCCAGATGGCTGTTTTCGCCAATCCAGACCCGGTGGTCTTCGGTCAACTGCTCAAGACTACCGGCATGCACGCGGTACACCCGTGCGTCACCGACATGGAACAGGTGAGCCGTGGTGGACTTGATAACCAACGCGCTGAAGGTACAGACATAACCGCGATCACGGTCGTAGCAGTACTGACTGCGACGGCTTTGCGCATGCAGCCATGAGTTGAGCGCCAACAAAACCCGCTGCCCCGCTTGGCGCACCGACCAGGCCTCGGAGGTGCAATAGTAATCCTGCACAAAACCGTTGACCGCCGCCTGCGCGGCCTCCTGGCTGACCAGGCTGGAGCTAATGCCGTCGGCCAGCGCCAACACCGCGCCCTTGCTGGACAGCGCACTGCCTTGCGGCACCAGCGCAGCCGAAAAGTCCTGGTTCTGCGGCTTGATACCCGCACTGGATGACTGACCAACGGAGAGCAACAGAGTCGGATGCATGCGGTGACACCCGCGCCCGGGTGATCCGGGCGCAAGTGATTCTCCAGGAAGGGATTAGATAGCGCGCTTGGGCGCGGTGCGCACGTGGGTGGTGTAGAGAGTCAAACCAGTGAACGCAAGGCCGCCGACCAGATTACCCAGCGCAGTGGGGATTTCGTTCCAGATCATGTAGTCCATCACCGAGAAGTCGCCGCCCATGATCATGCCGAACGGGAACAAGAACATATTGACCACCGAGTGCTCGAAGCCCATGTAGAAGAACAGCATGATGGGCATCCACATGGCGATGGTCTTGCCGCTGACCGAAGTAGAAATCATCGCACCCACCACGCCCATGGACACCATCCAGTTGCACAGCATGCCGCGCAGGAAGATAGTCAGCCAGCCGGCCAGGCCGTACTCGGCATAGCCCAGGGTGCGATTCTCACCAATGTGCGAAATCTTCTCGCCAATCTCACCAGCGGCCGCAGAAAATCCGTAGGTAAAGACGAAAGCCATCATCACCGCCACGGTCAGGGCGCCGGCAAAGTTGCCGACAAACACCAGCCCCCAATTGCGCAGCACCCCCTTGACCGTCACGCCCGGACGCTTGTCGAGCAGCGCCAGCGGACAGAGCACAAACACCCCCGTGAGCAAATCAAAACCCATCAGGTAGAGCATGATAAAACCAACCGGGAAGAAGGCGGCGCCAACCAACGGGGAGCCGGTCTGCACCGTAATGGTGATAGCAAACACCGCAGCCAGCGCGAGGATCGCGCCGGCCATAAAGGCGCGAATCAGGGTGTCGCGGGTGGACATGTAGATTTTCGACTCGCCGGCGTCAACCATCTTGGTAACAAATTCAGCGGGGACCAGATAAGACATGGAGGTGCCTCTCAAGCTTGAGATTCAGAAAAAACAGGCCGCCCCGGACGGGGCGACCAAAGGGGGACTACCTTAGTGACTCAGACCAATTTCGACCTGATCGCCAACCAGTCGCACAGGCCAGACCTGCAACTGCTGGTCTGGGTACTCAACACACTGGCCGTCGCGCAGTCGGAAGTGCTGTTTGTACAGCGGTGAGGCGATCACCATCTCGCCCTTCAACTGGCCAATGATGCCGCGACCAATAACATTGGCGCCGGACTGCGGATCACGGTTCTCGATGGCGTACAGCTGAGCCTCGGTGCCAGCCTGCGGCAGGTGAAACAGCGCCACCTGCCGGCCCTCCACCCAGGCCACCACACCGGAGTTGGCGACCAGGTCAGCGCGGCCACAGAGCGCACGCCATTGAACGTCTTCAGCTCGGTTTACATGGGTCATCACACTACCTCCTCAGTCACGGGAATCAGGTGCAGTTCGGACGCCTTGACCGGCCGACGTTGGCCGCGCTCGCGTACGAAGTGGATATCCGGATCCTTGCGCTCGTCGTTGACGAAGGTGCGGAAGCGCTTAAGTTTTTCCGGGTCCTTCAGGGCGTTGGCCCATTCACACTCATAACGGTCCACCACCAACTGCATCTGGCTCTCCAGCTCGTCGCCAAGGCCCAGGCTGTCGTTGATGATCACGTCCTGCAGATATTCCAGGCCGCCGTCCAGGCTCTCACGCCACACGGAGGTACGCTGCAGCCGGTCGGCGGTGCGCACATAGAACATCAGGAAGCGGTCGATGTACTTGATCAGCGTCTCGTCATCCAGGTCGGTAGCGAACAACTCGGCGTGACGCGGACGCATACCGCCGTTGCCCGCCACATAGAGGTTCCAGCCCTTGTCGGTAGCAATCACGCCCACGTCCTTGCTTTGCGCCTCGGCGCACTCGCGGGTGCAACCGGAGACCGCAAACTTGATCTTGTGCGGCGAGCGCAGGCCTTTGTAGCGGTTCTCCAGTACCAGCGACATGCCGACGCTGTCCTGCACGCCGTAGCGACACCAGGTGCTGCCAACGCAGGACTTCACAGTGCGCAGCGACTTGCCGTAGGCATGGCCGGTTTCAAAGCCAGCCTCAATCAGCTCGCCCCAAATGTCCGGCAGCTGGTGCAGCTCGGCGCCGAACAGGTCAATGCGCTGACCACCGGTAATCTTGGTGTAGAGGTCGTACTTCTTGGCCACCTGCCCCAGCACGATCAGCTTCTCCGGGGTAATCTCGCCGCCGGCGATGCGCGGCACAATCGAGTAGGTGCCGTTCTTCTGCATGTTGGCCATAAAGGTGTCGTTGGTGTCCTGCAGCGGAATCAGGCCCGGATCAGTGATCGGCTGATTCCAGCAAGAGGCCAGAATAGAGCCGACTGCCGGCTTGCAGATGTCGCAGCCGTGATGTCCTCGGCCGTGCTTGCTCAGCAGCTCATCAAAGGTCTCGATACCCTCCACCCGCACGATGCCGTACAGCTCCTGACGGGTGAAGGCAAAGTGTTCGCACAGGCTCTTGTCCACTTCGACGCCACGGGCCGACAGCTCGTGCTCGAACACCTGTTTGAGCAGCGCCGCACAGCCGCCGCAGCCGGTCGCCGCCTTGGTGTTGGCTTTCAGCTCGCCAAGATCCGTGCAGCCAGCATCCACCTGGCAGCAGATCGCGCCCTTGCTGACGTTATGGCAGGAACAGATGGTGGCGGTATCGGGCAACGCATCGGCGCCCAGCGCCGGCGCACCGTCGCCCACCGGCAGGATCAGGCTGGCCGGATCGGCCGGCAGCTTGATGCCGTTCTGCGCGTATTGCAGCAGGGTGTCGTAATAACTGTTGTCGCCCACCAGCACCGCGCCGATCACTCGCTTGCCATCCGCCGAAACCACCAGGCGGCGGTAGCTGGCGTTAACATCATCGATAAAACGATAACTGCGCGAGCCTTCGGTATTGCCATGGGCATCACCGATAGAACCGACATCCACGCCCAGCAGTTTCAGCTTGGTGGACATGTCAGCGCCAGCAAAGGGTTCGTGCGGCTGACCGACCAGCTGCGCGGCCAGGTTGCGCGCCATGGTGTAACCCGGCGCCACCAGACCAAAGATGCTGCCCTTCCAGGAAGCGCACTCGCCGATGGCGAAGATAGACGCATCGCTGGTGCGGAAGCCATCGTCTATCACCACCCCGCCGCGCTCAGCCACGTCCAGGCCGCAGGCCCGGGCCAGCGCATCCTGCGGACGGATACCCGCGGAGAACAGCACCAGGTCGGTTTCCAGAAACTCGCCGTCGGCAAAGTTCATCCGGTAGGCGTATTCTTCACCGGCCACGATCTCGCTGGTCGCCCGCGACAGGTGCACGCCCACGCCCAGCTCCTCGATACGCGCCTTGAGCGCTGCACCGCCGTCTACATCCAGCTGCACCGGCATCAGGCGCGGGGCAAACTCGACAACATGCGCTTCAAGACCAAGCGACTTGAGCGCATTGGCCGCTTCCAGACCCAGTAGGCCGCCCCCGACCACCACGCCGCGGCGGGCATTGGTGGCAGCTGCGCGAATGCCGTCCAGATCTTCCAGAGTGCGATAGACCAGACGGGAGTTGCCTTCAGCGCCCGGAATCGGCGGTACAAAGGGGTAGGAGCCGGTTGCCAGAATCAGCTTGTCGTATGCCAGACGACCGGTAGGCGTCACCACTTGGCGCTGCTCGCGATCAATCTCCAGCACCGCCTCGCTCAGGTGCAGCTGCACGCCGTGCTCGCTGTAATAATCCGGCGTACACAACGCCAGCGACTCAGCATCACGACCGCCGAAGTACTCGGATAGATGCACACGGTCGTAAGCGCGCTCGCGCTCCTCGCCGAACACGTGGACATCAAAATGGGCCAACGCCCCCTGCTCGACGAGCTGCTCGACACAGTGGTGGCCCACCATGCCATTGCCGATGATGATCAGCGTTTCTTTCTTGATCGGGGCGACGAACGCGTTCATGGCCAGTCCTCACTCAGATTCTGCTGTGGGGCAGAAAACAAAAAAGGCGCCTGCAACTGTCTCCAGCTGCAGGCGCCTTTGCCTTGGATTCACGGATTGTGGGGAAGCGAATAAAGGGTTAGCCCACGCCACCTTCGGCGTTTCACTTCCGGCCGGCGGTCTCGGCACCGGCCTCTGACAGGCTTCAGCAACTGCCATGCCAACCCGTCAAGAGCGGCCATAAAACCCCTCAAAATCAACTACAAGCCATTGTTTTAATTTACAATTTTAAATAAACAAAACGCGATAAACCTTACCCCTCACAACCCCAAATAGCGACCCATCAGGGTGCATTGCGCGCAGCATCACCCCGCTTTGGTGCGCGACAGGTCTGTTCCACGCTCGCCCGTTTGGGTGCTTGTGGCCGATGCCGCAGCCCCTAAGATGCATGACGCAAAACGCACATATGTCTCACGCCAGTTTGCTGTCGGCGCGATCACCCCCCCACACAACAAGAGGAATTGCGCATGCCCACCCTGTTCTCCCGCGGCCTGGCCGTACTCACTCTCAGCGCACTGTGCTGCACATCCGCGCTGGCCACCAACCCCGGCAGCAGCTCGCCCGACACCCTTATTCTGGGGGACTCGATCTTTGCCCTGTCCGGTGACATCCACGAATACCTGGAAGCCGACCTGGACGAGAACATCAACACCTCCGCCCGCTCCGGCTGCCAGCTGACCGGTGGCAATATCCTGTGCTCCAGCCGCTACTCGGTTGAACGTCAGTACGAGCGCGCCAGCAAACGTGGCATCCGCACCGTGATCTTCAACGGCGGCGGCAACGACATTCAGCTCAATAGCTGCCGGCCATCTCTCAGCGCCTGCATGCCGCTACTCAATGAGCTGGAAGACCGCATCGCTGCGCTGGTGCAACAAATGCGCAACGACGGTATCGAGGAAATTGTCTTTCTCGGCTACTACAACGCCGTAGGCAGCGCCCTGGAGCTGCGTGACATCAACAACTACAGCATGAACTACAAGGCGGCTGCCTACCCGGGCATGGGCGTCAAGTTTGTCGACGTGCGCGCGGCATTCGCCGGTAACGAAAGCCGCTACATCACCAGCGATGGCATTCACCCCACCGCTGCTGGCTCGCGCGTGCTGGCTGACCAGATTCTGCAAGTGCTGGATTGATAACCACCCAGGCGGACAGGCTTGTCCTGTCCGCTTGAGCCGCGTCGCCACGGCGCTCATAATGCACGGCCTTCCTCGTTGTTAGTTCGCAGGCCCATCGCATGTTCCGCTGGTTTGAAAACCGTCTTGACCCGTTCCCCGTTGAAGAGCTGAGCGAGCCACCGCGCAAGCTGCTGCCCTTCTGTCTGCACTTCACCAAGGGCGCATGGCCCTACATTCTTCTCGCCTCGCTGCTAATGGCCGGGATTGCCATCGCCGAAGTCTGGTTGTTCGGCTTTCTAGGCAGCATTGTCGATTGGCTGTCGGACCAGAACCGCGACACCTTTCTGCAGACAGAAGCATGGAAGTTGGCCGGCATGGCCTTTGTGGTGCTGGTTGCCCTGCCCTCGCTGATTTTCATCAATAGCCTGATGACCCATCAGACCCTGATGGGCAACTACCCCATGCGCATCCGTTGGCTGGTGCACCGCTATCTGCTCAAGCAGTCGATGGCCTTCTACCAGGACGAGTTCGCCGGACGTATCGCCACCAAACTGATGCAGACGGCGCTGGCTGTGCGCGAGTGCGTGATCAAGCTGATCGACGTGCTCAACTACATCTGTGTCTACTTCATCGGCACCCTGATCCTGGTCGGTTTTGCCGATTGGCGCCTGACCCTGCCCATGCTGGGCTGGCTGGTCGGTTACATCCTGCTGATGCGCTATTTCATCCCGGTGCTGGGCCAGGTGGCCAAGGTGCAGGCTGATGCCCGCTCGGTCATGACCGGGCGTATCGTCGACAGCTATACCAACATCCAGACGGTCAAGCTGTTCTCCCACGCCCGCCGTGAGTCGGCCTATGCACGCGAAGGCATGGACCAGTTCATGGTCACCGTGTACAAGCAGATGCGGCTGGTAACCACCCTGTACAGCCTGCTCTACGTACTCAACGCCCTGTTGCTGCTGGGCGTGGCCGGGCTAGCCCTGTGGCTCTGGGTGCAGGATTCGATCAGCGTCGGCGCAGTCGCGGTGGCAGTCGCGCTGGTGCTGCGCCTGTGGGGCATGTCCCAGTGGATCATGTGGGAGCTGTCCGCCCTGTTCGAGAACATCGGCACGGTGGAGGACGGCGTCAACTCCATCTCCCGCCCACAACTGGTGCTTGATCGCCCGAATGCAGCGCCACTGGCCGTCAGCCAGGGTGACATTCGCTTCGAGGACGTCAGCTTTCACTATGGCAAAGGCAGCGGCGTGATGGAGCAGCTCAACCTGCACATTCGCCCTGGTGAAAAGATAGGTCTGGTCGGCCGCTCCGGTGCTGGCAAATCCACCCTCGTCAATCTGCTGCTGCGTTTCTATGACGTTGAGGGCGGCCGCGTGGTGATCGACGGCCAGAACATTGCGGACGTGCAACAGGACAGCCTGCGTGAACACATCGGCATGGTGACCCAGGATACCTCGCTGCTACACCGCTCGGTGCGCGACAACATCCTCTACGGGCGCCCGGATGCCGACGAGCAGATGATGCACCAGGCCGCGCGCAACGCGGAGGCCGATCAGTTCATCGCCGAGCTGGAAGACGCCAAGGGCCGTCGGGGCTTTGATGCCCACGTGGGCGAGCGCGGCGTGAAGCTGTCCGGCGGCCAACGCCAGCGCATTGCCATTGCGCGGGTGATGCTCAAGGACGCGCCCATCCTGATCCTCGACGAAGCCACCTCCGCGCTGGACTCGGACGTGGAAGCGGCGATTCAGGAGAACCTGAACCGCCTGATGGACGGCAAAACGGTAATCGCCATCGCCCACCGCCTGTCCACCATCGCCCAGATGGACCGTCTGGTGGTGCTGGAACACGGCAATATCATCGAGCAAGGCTCCCATGCCGAGCTGATCGCACAGAACGGCGTCTATGCTCGCCTCTGGGCGCGTCAGTCCGGTGGGTTTATTGGGGAGGAGTTGGAGGAGTCTGGGCAGCCGGCGTGACGGTGGCTGCCCCTGTAACCCTAATCAGGGGGTTGCAGGTTACAGGCCGAAAACCGTGAAGCATGCACGCCGCCCCTCCCCGTTTACGCGGGCGAGTAG
>DBHE01000177.1 GCA_002296055.1 Pseudomonadaceae bacterium UBA836 | reverse complement strand
ATTGAGAAAGGCCGAAGTATACAGTCAGAACGCCTGCGACATACAGGAAAGCGGCGTATTTACTGGTCTGCGCCGCACAATGCAGCGACTCTGGCCAATCTCTTTGCGTGCTCATGGGTGCGCCACCGCCGAACGTTCGATGACCTGCCCAAGCCGGTCGAAATCGATATTGGCGCCGGAGTTGATGGCGATCAGGGTCTCGCCCTGGATGCCCTCGCGGCGCACGTACTGGCGTAGCCCGGCTACCGCCAGTGCGCCCGAGGGTTCGGTGATGGAGCGGGTGTCGTCGTAGATGGCGCGCACGGCGCTGCAGATATCATCGTTGCTGACCGTGACCACCTCATCGACATAGCGCCGGCAGTATTCGAAATTCAGCGCGCCGATCTGCGCGACAGCCACGCCATCGGCAAAACGGCCAACCCGGGGCAACACCACGCGCGCATTGGCCGCCAGCGCGGCCTGCAGGCAGGCCGATTCCTGCGACTCGACACCGATCACCCGTACCTCGGGGCGCAGGTACTTGATGTACGCTGCGACGCCGGCAATCAGCCCGCCGCCGCCAACGGGTACAAACACTGCCTTCAGCGGGCTCTGGTATTGGCGCAGCAGCTCCACGGCGACCGTGCCCTGGCCGGCGATCACATCGGGGTCGTCAAAGGGCGGTACAAAGGTGTAGCCCTGCTGTTCGGCCAGTTGCAGCGCGTGGGACAGCGCCTCGGCAAAGCTCTCACCGTGCAGCAGTGCGGTTGCGCCTCGGGCGCAGACCCCCTCTACCTTGAGCCGGGGTGTGGTGGTGGGCATGACGATCAGTGCGCGTACGCCGAGTCGCTGGGCGGCCAGCGCCAGGCCCTGGGCGTGGTTGCCGGCCGAGGCGGTGATGACGCCACGCGCGCGTTCGCTGGGTGTAAGGCGCGCGACCCGGGTATAGGCTCCGCGGATTTTGAACGAGAAAACCGGCTGCAGGTCTTCGCGCTTGAGCAGTACCTGATTGTTCAGGTTGGCTGACAGACGTGGGGCAAATTGCAGCGGGGTCTCAAGTGCTACGTCGTAGACCGGGGCCGAGAGGATGCTGCCGACCAGCGCGCGTAGTTGCGCCGTGCCGTCGTCCTCGCTGAGGTCGGTGTCGGAAGTGGGTGTTGCTGTGGCGGTGTTCATGCTGTCTCCTGATGCGGTTTTAACCTCGGAGACAGTGCTGATTACCCGCCTCGGAGGCGGGTGGGGTCTGGACGCAAGCTAGCCCGCCGTTACTGGAATGGCGGTAATAATCATGGTGGTGGTGAACAGGCTTGCGGTTTTCATGCTTGGGAACTTAGCTGGTTGCTGGCTGATCGGTCAACCATCAATCGTCGCGGGTCAGCACTTCCAGCAGTTCGATCTCGAAGCGCAGGTTGCTGCCGGGCTTGATATGCTCGCCGACGCTGCGGTCACCGTAGGCAAGTTCAGCCGGCACGAACAGCTGGCGGCGGCCGCCAACGCGCATGCCCATCAGGCCCTGATCCCAACCCTTGATTACTCGCCCGGTGCCGATGACGCACTGGAAGGGGCGACCACGCTGGTGGGAAGAATCAAACACGGTGCCGTCTTCCAGGGTGCCGGTGTAGTGGGTGGTGATCAGCGCGCCTTTGACGCACTCCTTGCCCTCGCCCACGCTCAGGTCGATTATTTGCAACTGGTCGCTCATGTGGTTCTCCGTGGGCGAATACAAGATGGATTTTGGCGAGTATAACCCCCGAATTGGAGCAAGACATGACCGCGACAGACCCGATACGCTGCGCATGGTGCAGTGATGACCCTCTGTATCAGCGCTATCACGACGAGGAGTGGGGCGTGCCCTGTCGCGACGCCGACAGCCTGTTCGAGATGCTGATGCTGGAGGGCTTTCAGGCGGGCCTGTCGTGGATTACCGTGCTGCGCAAGCGTGAGCACTACCGCCAGGTGTACCGGGGCTTTGATGTCGACTTTATGGCCGACCAGAGTGATGAGGAGCTGCAGGCGCTGTTGCAGGATGCGGGCATCATTCGCAATCGCCTCAAGGTGTATGGCGCGCGGCGTAACGCCCGTGCCTGGCAGCGCCTGTGCGCCGAGCATGATCCGGTCGAGTGGCTGTGGCAGTTCGTTGGCGGCCAGCCGTTGGTTCGCCATGCCGCCACCTTGGGCGAGATTCCGGCGCAGACGGCAGAGGCCAAGGCCATGAGCAAGGCCTTGCAAAAGGCGGACTTCACCTTTGTCGGGCCGACCATTTGCTACGCCTTCATGCAGGCCACCGGCATGGCGATGGATCACACTACTGACTGCCACTGTTACCCTGCCCTGGCTGGCGGCTGAGCCGGCTTCTCGCCCTGCTCGTCCGAGCGGCTTACAATGGCTGCTGACTCATTGTTCGGAGCATTACCGTGGAGCGGTTGAAAGGCGCCATCATCGTTGGATTTCTCAAGCTGTTTTCCATGCTGCCGTTCAGCGTGGCGCAGCGCCTTGGTGCGCTGGTGGGCTGGTTGATGTGGACGCTGCCCAACCGCTCGCGTGAGGTGGTGCGGATCAACCTCAGTCACTGCATGCCGGAGCTGACCGAGGCCGAGCTGAATGATCTGGTGCGTCGCACCCTGCTTGATACCGGCCGCAGCTTTGCCGAGAGTGCTTGCGCCTGGATGTGGTCGCCGCAAAAGACCGTTGGCCTGATCAAGGAAGTGGAAGGCGAAGACGTGCTGGCCAAGGCGCTTGAGGCCGGCAAGGGCGTGGTCGGCATCACCAGTCACCTGGGCAACTGGGAGGTGTTGAACCACTGGTACTGCCTGCGCGCCAAGCCGATCATCTTCTATCGTCCGCCCAAGCAGAAGGCG
>DBHE01000270.1 GCA_002296055.1 Pseudomonadaceae bacterium UBA836 | reverse complement strand
GTGGATACCAGCGAGCACGTATACCCGATGCAGATTCGTGGTGGTGCGATGCGAGATATGTGGCTGAGCAAAACGGAGCGCACCTGACATGAGACACATCATTTCCGTTCTTCTGGAAAACGAGCCGGGCGCGTTGTCTCGGGTGGTTGGGCTGTTCTCCCAGCGTAACTACAATATCGAGACCCTGACCGTGGCACCGACGGAAGACCCGACCCTGTCGCGTCTGACGCTCACCACGGTTGGCCATGACGAGGTGATTGAGCAGATCACCAAAAACCTCAACAAGCTGATTGAGGTGGTCAAGCTGGTCAATCTGTCTGAGGGCGCGCACATTGAGCGCGAGCTGATGCTGATCAAGATCAAGGCGACCGGTGCGCAGCGTGCCGAGGTCAAGCGCACCACTGATATCTTCCGTGGCCAGATCGTGGACGTATCGCCCAGCGTGTATACCGTGCAGCTGACCGGCACCAGCGACAAGCTGAACAGCTTCATTGAGGCCATCGGGCCGACATCGGTACTCGAAGTGGTGCGTACCGGTGTGTCGGGCATTGCCCGTGGTGAAAAGGTTCTGAGTATCTAAACTAATTGATCGCGGGCCAGGCGGCCCGCACAAGTAAGCAGGGGAACTTCATGCAAGTCTATTACGATAAAGATTGTGATCTGAGCATCATCCAGGGCAAGAAAGTTGCCATCATCGGTTACGGCTCGCAGGGCCACGCGCACGCCTGCAACCTGAAAGACTCCGGTGTTGACGTGACCGTTGGTCTGCGTCCTGGTTCCAGCTCCATCGCCAAGGCCGAAGCACACGGCCTGAAAGTCAGCGATGTACCGGCCGCTGTAGCAGCTGCCGACGTGGTCATGATCCTGACCCCGGACGAGTTCCAGTCCCAGCTGTACAAGGGCGAAATTGAGCCGAACCTGAAGCAGGGCGCTACCCTGGCCTTTGCTCACGGTTTTGCTATCCACTACAACCAGATCGTGCCGCGCGCCGACCTGGACGTCATCATGATCGCTCCCAAGGCACCGGGCCACACTGTGCGCTCCGAGTTCGTCAAGGGCGGCGGTATTCCTGACCTGATCGCGATCTTCCAGGACGCATCCGGCAACGCCAAGAACGTAGCTCTGTCCTACGCCAGTGGTGTGGGCGGCGGCCGTACCGGCATCATCGAAACCACTTTCAAGGACGAGACTGAAACCGACCTGTTCGGCGAGCAGGCTGTTCTGTGTGGTGGTGCGGTTGAGCTGGTCAAGGCCGGTTTCGAAACCCTGACCGAAGCGGGTTACGCGCCGGAAATGGCCTACTTCGAGTGTCTGCACGAGCTGAAGCTGATTGTTGACCTGATGTACGAAGGCGGCATCGCCAACATGAACTACTCCATCTCCAACAACGCAGAGTATGGTGAGTACGTGACTGGCCCGGAAGTCATCAACGATGAGTCCCGTGCAGCCATGCGCAACGCACTCAAGCGTATCCAGAGCGGCGAATACGCCAAGATGTTCATCGCTGAAGGCGCCCACAACTACCCGTCCATGACCGCTGCCCGTCGTAACAACGCCGCGCATCCGATCGAGCAGGTAGGTGAGAAGCTGCGCGGCATGATGCCGTGGATCGCTTCCAACAAGATCGTCGACAAGTCCAAGAACTGAGTCGGTTGGTCTGACCAAGAAAACGCGGCCTGTGGCCGCGTTTTTTTATGCCCCGCCGTGGAGCTGACTGGTTATTTGCTTGTCAAATTGCCACACTGTTCAGCCCGGCAATGTTGCAAGGTAATCCCATGACAGAGCATCAGAACAACCCGAAAGACTCCGAGGTAGAGGGCGCGCATACGCTGCTGCCAATTGACGAACACGTTGAGGAGGTGTCCGGGCCCGATGGCAACAAGGTGCGTTACAAGGGCATCTATCTGCTGCCAAACCTGTTTACCACGGCGGCGCTTTTTTCTGGCTTCTACGCCATTGTCAGTGCAATGGACGGCAACTTTACCCATGCGGCAGTAGCCATCTTCATTGCCATGGTGCTCGATGGGCTCGACGGGCGGGTCGCACGACTGACCAACACCCAGAGCGCATTTGGCGCTGAGTACGACTCCTTGTCAGATATGGTCGCCTTTGGCATCGCGCCGGCAGTGGTGGTGTTCAGCTGGGCGTTGACTGACCTGGGTAAGGTCGGTTGGGTGTTCGCCTTTATCTACGTCGCGGGTGCGGCGCTCAGGTTGGCGCGCTTCAATACGCATATCGGTGATGACGACAAGCGCTATTTTACCGGCTTGCCGAGCCCGTCGGGCGCAGGCCTGGTTGCCGGCATGGTCTGGTCGCTGGCGGACTTTGGTATTGATGGCGGCAATATTGCCCTGTTGGTTGGCATTCTCACCGCGCTGGGCGGCCTGCTGATGGTCAGTAACGTGCGCTACTACAGCTTCAAGGACCTGGACTTCAAAGGGCGTGTGCCGTTCTTCGCCATCCTGGTTGTAGTGCTGGTGTTTGCGGTGATCTCGTCCGACCCGTCTCGGATTCTCTGGGCGATCTTTGTTTGCTACACCCTGTCAGGCCCGCTGCTGGCCCTGTGGCGCAAGCGCAAAAGCCTGGGGGCGGCCAAGTAAAATCGGTCTATGCAATAAAACTGCAAGAAAAGGCTTGACGCGCTCGCTGAG
>DBHE01000152.1:23975-26131 GCA_002296055.1 Pseudomonadaceae bacterium UBA836 | reverse complement strand
GCGTTGCGCTGCTTGCCAATAGAGGCACTATTGGCTTCACATCGCGCCTTGCAGCTACACGCTTGAGCACTCGCAGAGGGCGTGTGGAATTGATCAGTGCTTCCCTAGAGTCACTGTACCCCATCGCTGCAGCTGCCGCCTTTGGTCAGTGCCTTTTGACAGGGCAGGGCGAGTGGGGCAGAGTACGCGCCCTTCGGGGCGCTGTCGTGGCGCTGATGCCGGTAGTGGCCCTTAGGCCATGCGCTAGGAGAATCAACGATGAATGCTGTAGTCGCGGCCGTGGCCGTAATGCTGGTCCTGAGTCTGTGCCGGGTGCACGTGGTAGTGGCGCTGATTGTTGGCGCTCTGACCGGCGGGTTGCTTGGGGGGCTGGGGCTGGAGAATACGCTGAGCACCTTTCAGGCGGGACTGGGCAAGGGCGCCAATATTGCCCTGAGTTACGCGCTGCTTGGCGCCTTTGCCGTAGCGATTGCCAAGTCGGGCCTCGCGCACGCGTTGGCGGACAAGGGACTGGCCCTGGTCGACAGCCGCCGCGATAGCGGTAGCGGCCTGCTCAAGCTGATGATGCTGCTGGTGTTGCTGGCGGTAGCCATTTCCTCTCAGAACATTCTGCCGATTCACATTGCCTTCATTCCGCTGCTGGTGCCGCCGCTGCTGTTTGTCATGGCGCGTCTGCGTCTGGATCGCCGTGCGGTGGCCTGCGTGTTGACCTTCGGCCTGATTACCCCCTACATGTTTTTGCCGGTGGGCTTTGGCGGTATTTTCCTTAACGATATTCTGCTGGCCAACGTAGCTGACAGCGGCGCGCAGATTGAAGGGATCAACGTCATGCACGCCATGGCGCTGCCAGCATTGGGCATGTTGTGCGGTCTGCTGGTCGCGGTGCTGGTCAGCTATCGCAAACCGCGAGACTACGACCAGAGCCTGATCAGCGAAGTGGAGCGCACCGGTACGCGGTACAACAGCTTGTCGCTGCTGGTCGCATTGGTAGCGGTGGCAGCGGCCTTCGTCATTCAGCTGTGGCTGGACTCGATGATCATGGGGGCGCTGGCCGGTTTTGTGATCTTTTCGCTGTCGGGTGTCGTGCGCTGGCGTGAAGCGGACGACGTCTTTACCGAAGGCATGAAGATGATGGCCATGATCGGCTTCATCATGATCGCCGCGGCGGGTTTTGCTGAAGTCATGCGCGAAACGGGCGCCATCAAGACGCTGGTAGACAGCTCGGCGGCAATGATCGGCGACAACCGCGCGCTGGCCGCACTCCTGATGTTGCTGGTGGGGCTCTTGATCACCATGGGCATCGGTTCATCCTTCTCGACCATTCCGATCATTGCGGCCATCTATGTGCCGCTGGCCATGCAGCTGGGCTTCAGTCCGGCTGCTATCGTGGCGCTGGTGGGTACCGCAGCGGCGCTGGGCGATGCGGGTTCTCCTGCCTCGGATTCCACCCTTGGGCCAACTGCAGGCTTGAACGTCGACGGACAGCACAACCATATCTGGGATACCGTCGTGCCGACCTTCTTGCATTACAACCTGCCGCTGATCGCGTTTGGTTGGTTGGCCGTGATGGTGCTCTGAGACAACCTGCGGTCAGTTGTGATGTGGCCACGGGTACTAAAAAGCCCTGCCAGCTGAGCTGAGCAGGGCTTTTTTACGCCGTCTGATCAGGCTCAGACTCTAAAGCGCTTCACCAGCTCGTCGATCTGCCGGCCCAGGCTGGCCAGGTGTTGGCCGGCTTGCGCGGTTTCACGGGCGCCATCAGTGGTTTCGCGGGCCAGTTCGGCTGCTTCAGTCACGTTGCGGTTGACGTCCTCGACCACGGTGGACTGCTGCGTAGTGGCGCTGGCGATGGAGGCGTTCAGGGCTACAAGCTGCTGCATAGACTGGGCGATCTGCTCCAGTGCGGCGCCAGCCTCGTTGACTTGCTCGACGCTCGCCTGCGAATGGCGGCTGCTCTCGTTGATCACGCCGACCACCGTTTGGGTGTTGGTCTGCAGCTTGCTGATCATGTTGTGAATTTCTTCGGTCGACTGCTGGGTGCGCTGCGCTAGGTTACGTACTTCGTCAGCGACGACGGCGAAGCCACGACCCATCTCGCCAGCCCGTGCTGCCTCGATCGCAGCGTTCAGCGCCAGCAGGTTGGTCTGCTCGGCGAT
>DBHE01000152.1:15592-23678 GCA_002296055.1 Pseudomonadaceae bacterium UBA836 | reverse complement strand
AGCAGGTTGGTCTGCTCGGCGATGTTGCGAATCACATCCAGCACGGAGGTGATTTCCTGGGCGTCGCTGGAGAGGGTTTCCATGTGCTCGACGGCGGTGGTAACGCTAGTCGACAGCTGGTTGATTTCGCCAATAGTGCGCTCGACCTGGGCGCGGCCGTTGTCGGCGCCCTGGTTGGCCTTCTCGACCTCCTCGGCGGCGGCATTGGCGTTTTGGGCTACATCTTGCACGCCGTAGGTGATCTCGTTAATGGCAGTAGCCATCAACTCCATGCGCTCGGACTGTCGCGTCATGTCACGCAGGCTGTTATTGCTGATCTGGTCCAGTTGGTGGCTGGAGCTGATCAACTGGCGGGCGCTGTCGCCGAGCTGCTGGATGATGTCGCTCAAGTTGCGGTTGAAACGGTTGAAGTAGTGCGCAATCTGCGACAGCTCATCGCGTGCGTCATCATCAAGGCGTCGCGTCAGGTCTGCCTCGCCGCTGGCCACGTCGCGCATGGCGCTGACCACCTTGTCCAGTGGCTGAGAAATGCTGCGGCCAATGATGAACAGCAGCAGGAACATGGCCAGGATAACCACGGCGCTAAGCACGACAGAGCTGATCACCGCCGAGCGGAACTTGGCCTGCATGGCATCAACGTAGATACCTGTGCCCACCATGTAATCCCAGGGCTTGAAGAGTTTGAAGGCGGCGATCTTGGCAGAGCCGTCCTCTTCGCCCGGCTTGGGCCAGGAGTACTCGAAGCTGGCCGTGCCCTTGGAGCGCGCCAGTTGGACCATCTCGGAAATGACGTTCACGCCTTCGGTGTTGCGCATGGTGGTCAGGTCAGTGCCAACGGTTTGTGGCGCCAGCGGATGCATGATCATGATGTTATTCATGTCATTGACCCAGTAGTACTCATTGCCGCTGTAGCGCAGGGAGGAGAGGGCGCCGAGGGCTTCCTTGCGGGCCTGTTCGCCGGTCAGCTCGCCATTCAGCTCCTTCTGGTGATAGAAGGCCATCAGGTCATGGGCGACTTGCACCAGATGGGTTGCCTTGGTGATTTCGGCTTCTCGGATTTCCTTGTGCAGGTGCGAGAGCGACAAGCCTTCTGCGGTCAGGGTACTGACCAATGCAATAATCAGGATCAGCCAGATCCGCTGGCTGATTCGAATGTTGCGCAACAGCTTCATGTACAACCTCCACCCGCTGAGTGTGATATTTCTTGTTATGTATCTGGCTGTCACCGTGCCGCCTGGGATGTGCTGGCGTGGTGCGCGTGTCCAGTGTGTCGGCTGATGCTGTCAAAACCTGAGCGGTATTTTCCCGTCACCCGTGATGGCGATTTGACTTCAAGTGCGCAGGGCTTGCAAGTGACAATCGGTTTCTGTGATCTTTTCTCATAAAACAGAACGCGTGTTTTCGCCTCGGCGCTGGTATAAAGACGTCCTGCGCCGTCACTGTGACGGCTTCATCCGCTGATTGGCAGACAAGGGTTTCTCATGCAGTCATTTTTCAAGGTGGTTGGTCTGTGCTCGGCTTTGCTGGGCACCGTAACGCTCAGCACGCTGGCCCAGGCGGATGACGCCCCGGCCCCCCGGGTTGTCGGCTGGATCGAAAAGGGGTTGATCCTGCCCGAGTACACCGCGGTAAAGATCAAGGTGGACTCCGGCGCGCTGACCTCGTCGATGCATGCGGTCAACATGGAAGAGTTTGAGCACAAGGGCAATGACTGGGTGCGCTACGACGTGCCGGTTGAAGATGTTGATACGGGTGAAGAAATCACCATGCATTTTGAGCGGCCGGTGTTCCGCCGAATTCTGGTGCGTGGCGCTGGTGGTTCTGAGCGTCGCCCAGTGGTGAAAATGTCCATTTGCATGGGTGATCAGGTGTACGAGGAGCAGTTTTCCCTACGCGACCGTGGCGACATGAATTACCCGGTGCTGATCGGGCGGCGCACCATCGAGCACATTGGCCTGATTGATGTGTCAGAGACTTTCATGCACAAGCCCAGCTGCTCCGAGGCTCAACATGACGAGGAACGCCGTCGTCAGCAGCAACGCGAGCAGGACGGTGCCGGTAACGATGCGATAGAGGCTGCCGAAGAATCGGACGCCTGATGTAAAAAGGGGCTGCCAATCCGGCAGCCCCTTTTGTTTTGCTGTTACCTCTTACCACATCAGGTCATCAGGGATTTGATACGCGGCGTAGGGATCATCCTCGTCCACCGTCTGCTTGTTGACCTCGGCAACGTGCACCGGCCAATGCGGCACGCGCTCGCGCACTTTCTCGGCAATGTCCAGCGGGATGAGTACGAAACCGCCCGACAGACGGGTGATACCCAGTCGGCCGCGGCTGAGCAGGCCAAATTGCTCTTCGGTGACGTGAATCTTCTTGATCTTGTTCTTGGCGACAAACTGATAAGGCGTTTCACCGCCGGTGCGCTCAATAACCGCCTGTTCGATCATCTGCTTTGCTTGCGCTTCGGCCGCCTTGCGCGCTGCCTCTGCTTCGCGTTGCTGGTTCAGCTCGCGGTCACGGGCCGCCTTCTGATCGCGCGCCTGCTGCGCGCCACTGGGGCTCTTTTCGCCGGCTGGCTGAGCCTTGGCTTCTTTTTTCTTGGCGCGCTGCGCCTGCTTGAGTTTCTTCTCATCGACCAGTCCGGCCTTGAGCAGTTGAGCTTGCAGTGAGTTGACCATGGGTTGTCACAATCGTCGTGATGGTGGCGCAGCGGGGCGCGCCGGGTTTGACAGCATGCCAGCGAGCTGGCGTTGAAAAGCGCCTATTCTAACAGGCCGCTGCAAAACTATCTGCGTTGGCGCGATAGGCAGGTGCGCCGCTTCAGCGCGCGTCGTCTTCGGCTTCCTCGCGGCGCAGCTGCGCCTCGCGCTCCTTGACCTTGGCTATGGTTTGCGGGCTGACCCGATTGCTGCCGGCGTTGTCGCGCAACAGCAACAGGCTGCCGACGATGCTACCGAGGGCCAGAGCGATGAACAGCCAGCCGTACCAGGGCATGGTGCTACTCCTAATCAGGGTGAGCATTCATGATGCGCGGCCCCCGGGTCGATGGCAAGGCCGGATCAGGCGCGCAGTGACTGGTTGAGCATCAGCATGGTGTAGTCCAGCAACTGCTCGGCAGCCGGCTGTCCGGCCAGAGACGCGTCTTCTTGCTGGCGGGTTTGCAGGATCACGCCATGCAAGGCGCCGCGCAGATAGTAGGCGGTCAGCTGCGGATCGGCGACGCGCTCGCGGCTCAGGCTGCCGTCGGCGACCCCTGTTTGCATGGATTCGACCATGCAACCCATCGCCAGCTCGCTGCAGACGCTCAGCTCCTCGGTCTGTTCATCATTGTCCATAAGATGCGCGAAGGTACTGGCGTTGGTCAGCACGTCAAAATAGTTGGGCTGCTCAAGACTGAAACGGTAGTAGCTCCGGCCCATGCGCTCAAGCTGCACCAGGCCGCTACCACCAGCTGCTTGCGCGGCTCGAAACGCGGTTAGCAGAGCGTAGCCGGCACGTAGCATGACACCGCGCATGATGGCCGCTTTGTCTTTGAAATAGACGTAGAGCAGGGCGCGGCTTAGCTGGGCGCCCTTGGCGATCTCATCCATTGAGGTGCGCTCATAGCCTTTGCTGAAAAAGCATTGCTCTGCGCTGTCCAGAATGCTTTCTCGGCGCTCCTGTTTTTCTCGTTCACGACGCTCTACCGAATTCATCTGTGTTCCTGCTGTGGATTTGAAAACAGTCTGTCAGATATTGACAAAGTGTCAACCTCTGACAGATTGTTAATAAGGGATTCATTTTCAGGAGCACAATGATGGCTAGCGCGGCGTTTTGGCAAGGTCGAAGCAGCATGAGGCTGTTGTTGGCAGGGGCATCGGTCATGCTGATGCTGGGCGGTTGCCGCGGTACACCAGCCGAGCCCGCGGTCGAGCCGCCGTCGGTTGGGGTGCGCGCAGCGCCGGTGATAGCGGCTGGACAGGCCGAGCCGCTGCGTTTTGCGGGCTTGGCGCGCGCGCGGCAGCGCGCCAGTCTGACCTTTCAAGTGGGCGGTACGCTGGCCACCCGGCCGCTGACGATTGGCCAGCGGGTCCAAGCCGGTGAGGTATTGGCCACCCTCTACAATCCGCAGTTGGCGCCCGCTCGGGATGCGGCGAAAGCGCGCCTGACGGAGTTGCAGGTGCAGGCAGCGCAGGCGCGGCGTGACCTGGCGCGCACCGAGCAGCTGTTCCAGCGCGGAGTGCTATCGCAGGCTGATCTGGAACAGCACAAGGCGCGTTTGCAGGGCCTGGATGCGGCGGTGCGCAGCGCAGGCGCCAGTTTGCAGCAAAGCGAGCAGCTGCACAGCGAAACCCGTCTGCGAGCGCCCTTCGACGGCACCATTGATGCCTTGCTGGTTGAGGCCGGGGAGTATGTCGCGGCGGGACAGCCAGTGGTGCAGTTAGCGGCCGGTGACGGACTGGAGGTTGAGGTCATGGTGCCCGCGGAGTTGCTGCAAGGGCTGGAGGCCGGCATGGTCGTGCCGGTCTGGGCCTCCCTGGGGCAGACTCAGTGGCAGGGCCGCGTGGCAGAAATCGGTCGTGGTGCAGGGTACGGCTCGGCGCTTTATCCGTTGGTTATCAGTCTTGATGGTCAGGGCCGCGCTGGCGATGCGCTGGAGGTTGGGCTGCAGCGCCGCTCCGACGCCCAGCTTGGCGTGCCGCTGGCGGCGGTCATGCGCTCGGCCCAGGGGCTATCGGTATTCCGGCTCGAACAAGGCTTGGCACGGCGGGTGCCCATTCAGGTGTCAGGGTTTGCCGGCGAGTTGGCGATGCTGCGTGAGGGCGACTTGCGTGCTGGTGATCAGGTGGTCTACGCGGGCCTGGGGCGGTTGGCTGACGGCGATGCCGTGGAGCTGCTGCCATGAACCCGTCACGCTGGCTGCGTCCGCGCCTGCTCGGGCTTGTGGTGGTTATGCTGGCCTTGCTGGGCGTGGCCTCTTATCTGACCATGGCCCGGCAGGAGGATCCGAGCTTTCCTTACCGGGCTGGCATGATCACCGTTATCTACCCCGGCGCGGTTGCTGAGTCGGTCGAGCGGCTGATTCTGGAGCCGCTGGCCGATGAGCTGTCGCAGGTCGAGGAGGTGGACTTCAATAGCGCCACGGCGCGCACCGGGGTGGCACTGGTCTCAGTACGTCTGCTCGACAATATCTACGATACCGACGCCGCCTGGGATCGCGTGCGCCAGGCGATTTCCCGGGCGGAGCTGGAGTTTCCCGAGGGCGTGCAAAGCATTGAGCTGGATGATCGCCTGATAGACATACCGGCGGTGGTGCTGGCTGTGCGCGGGGACCCTTCGCTAGTGCAGCTGAGTGATCAGGCCGAGCGACTGAAACGTCACTTGATGGACCTGCCGGGCCTCTCGCGTATCGAGCTGTACGGCGATACGGACGAGCAGATCACCATTGCCTTGCGCGATGCCGAAATGCGGCGTCTGGGCCTCTCTCCGCAGCAATTGACGGCACTACTGGCGCAGCGTAACCAGGTGATCCCCGGCGGCTTTGTGGTGGTAGGCAGCCAGCGTCTTGGCGTATTGCCCAACAGCGAGTTCATTAGCGTGAACGCCCTGCGGGCGACCCAGATTCCGCTGCCGCAGGGCGGCAGTGTGCCACTTGCGGCCATCGCCGATATCTGGCGCGGCCCGACAGAGCCGGTGGGGGAGCGCGCCTGGTACGACGGTGACCCAAGCGTGCTGGTTGGTCTGGTGCTGGAGCGGGGACAGGTGGACGCTATTCGCTTCGGGCAGCAGCTACGCGCGCGCCTGGATGCACTGGCGCCAGAATTTGCGCCGTTGCAGGTCGAGGAGATGTTCTTTCAGCCGGATCAGGTCGAACAGCGGCTAGACGGCCTTGAGTCCAACCTGGTGAGTAGCGTGCTGATCATTATTGCGGTCGTACTGCTGGGAATGGGATGGCGAATGGGCGTGCTGGTGGCGCTCATGTTGCCGTTGGTGGCGTTGATCAGTCTGGGGCTCTACGACCTCGGTGGCGGCATTCTGCACCAGATTGCGGTGATCGGCATGGTGATCTCCATGGGCATTCTGATCGACAACGCGATTGTGATGGTGGAGAACATTCAGGCTCGCCTCAACGCCGGCGCTAGCCGCGCCCAGGCGGTGCTGGGTGGTATTGGTGAGTTGGCTGCGCCTCTTGGCGCCTCAACCGCGACCACGCTGGCTGCCTTTGCTCCGATGCTGCTGTCCAAGGGCGGGACGGCGGACTTCACCCGCGGTATTCCGGTAATGATTATGCTGACTCTGGGCGTCAGCTACCTGTTGGCTATCAGTGTTGCGCCATTGTTGGCTGGCCGTTTTCTGCGCCCGGCGCCGCAACGCGCTAACCCGCGCCTGCACGCTGTTGCCGCCGCCCTGGCGCGGCTTAGCGAGGTTGCACCCAAACGCATGTTACTGCTCGGGGCGCTGGTGGTGGCACTCAGCCTGGCCTTGGCGCCGTTGGTAAAGCTGCAGTTTTTCCCCAATGCTGACCGGCCTCAGGTTGTGATTGAGCTATATATGCCCGAGGGGACCGATCAGATACGTACCACCGAGGTAGCGGCGCAGCTGGAAGCTGAACTGGTCAGTCGCCCCGGTGTGGAGGCCGTCCACCGTTTTGTTGGTGCCACCGGGCCGAGTTTTTATTACAACCTGACCCGTTCCCCGCAGGCGCCAAACCGTGCCCGCCTAGTGGTCAATACCCGCCAGTTGGCCGATACCGCGCCACTGATTCAGTGGGTGCGCACTGCGGTCGCTGCGCGCTGGCCTGAGCTGGATGTGGTGGCCAGCACCCTTGGACAAGGGCCCCCGGTAGCGGCCCCCGTGGAGCTGCGTTTGTATCACCCGGATGACCGCCAGCGCATCGCTGCCGCTGAGCAACTGTTTGCTCAGCTCAAGCAGATACCGGGGGCGGTGGATGTACGGCATGACATCGACCTGGGTGTACCTGTGGTTCGTATTGACGTCGACGATGCTCAAGCCGAGCGCTTTGGCCTCAGCCGCGCAGATGTGGCTCAGGCACTGTATCGTCAGAGCCTGGGCACCACCGTCGAGCAATACCGTCAGGAACTGGACCCGATTCCTCTGGTGCTGCGCAGCCACGAGGGCAGTCGGCAGAGCCTGAATCGGCTGCTGTCGGCCAGTGTGTTCAATGCGGGTGGTGACGCAGTGGCGCTTAGCGCGGCGGCGCGTATCGTTCCGGACTGGCAGCCCGCCAGCATCACCCAGCGCGATGGGGTGCGAGTGCTCACAGTGACTGCAGGCCTGGAGCAGGGTTACAGCTTCAGCCAGGTCATGCGGGCGCTGCAGGCCACGTTGCAGAGGTCGCCCTTGCCGGAAGGTACGCGCATGGAGGTTGGCGGGGAGAGCGAGGGTTCCGGCGATGCCAATCGTGCATTGTTCACTACGGCGCCGGTTGGCATGTTGCTTCTGCTGTTTTTCTTGCTGCTGCAGTTCAACTCCTTTACCCGTCTGGGCATTGTCTTGCTGACGGTACCCTTGGCCAGTGCAGGCGTCTTGCCTGGTCTGGTGCTGTCTGGCGCACCCTTTGGCTTTCAGTCGTTGCTGGGCGTGATTGCGTTGGTGGGTATCGTGGTCAATAACGCCATCGTGCTGATCGATGTGATTGATCAGCGGCTGGCTGAAGGCCTGGATATCAACGCGGCGGTGTCGGAGGCAGTAGTGCGTCGCACCCGGCCGATCTTGCTGACCACCGCGACGACCATCGCCGGACTATTGCCGCTGGCCCTGTCCAGCTCAACGCTGTGGCCACCGATGGCCTGGGCGATTATTTCAGGTTTGCTGGCTTCTACGGTGCTGACGCTGCTGGTCGTCCCTGCGGTGTGCCGGCTGTTACTGCGACCAAAGCAGGCAGCTGCTGTCGAGGGGGAGCAGCAGTGTGCAGATATTTTTAAATAATCACACGCAAGTGCTTGACTCGGTTGGCGGAATCGATAAAATGCGCGCCAGTTCAGACGCACAGGGTGAACGCCCAAGCCGCTAAAACGGTGTGTTTTCTGATCTACGCGCAGCGGTAGTTCAGTTGGTTAGAATACCGGCCTGTCACGCCGGGGGT
>DBHE01000152.1:0-15274 GCA_002296055.1 Pseudomonadaceae bacterium UBA836 | reverse complement strand
CGAGTCCCGTCCGCTGCGCCATTTTGCAAAAGCCCCGATTCGCGAGAATCGGGGCTTTTTTGCGTTTGCAGTACGGCTTTTTGCCGCCGTGCTGTTTTGCCCGCAAGCCGCCAGCTCCGCGCACAAGCCTTACCTGCCGCGCCTCGTCTGGCACGGCTCTTGCTGATTTCCACTCATGATGAGTGGGGAGATCAGGTATGACATCAGCGTTGGACTTTATGTTGGCGGCTCGACGCAGCGAGATGCAGGGGCTGCAGGCGCTGTCTTTGACCTGTGCGCTGGTGGTGCAAATCAGTCGATTGGTCCACGCGCTGCAGCGCGAGCGCGGCTATTCCAATTTTTGTCTGGGTGGGCAGGCGGCCAGTCACGCTCATACGTTGGGTGAGCTGAGTCAGCAAGCGCTGGAGCAGGAGCAGGTCGTACGCGCAGCCTTGGGGCAGATCAACCTGGAAGACAGCGCTAGCGCCGACAAGGCCCAGCTGTTTACCCGGATTGCCTATGCCCTGCATGCGCTGGATGCACTGCCGGCATTGCGCCGCCGAGTGCGTGATGAGTCTGTCTCTGCCGCCGATGCGATGCGGCAATTTTCTCGCCTGGTGGCGGCATTGCTTGCCGTCGTGTTTGAAGCTGCCGATACCGCCGTTGACCCGCGTGTGACCCGCGCTCTGGTTGCCTTGTTCAACTTCATGCAGGGCAAGGAGCTGGCTGGGCAGGAGCGCGCGACGGGGGTGTCGGGCTTTATGGCGGGCTACTTCGACCAGGCCCTGCAGGACCGGCTGCATTTTTTACAGGACGGTCAGAAGCGTTGTTTTGACAGCTTTGTCGAGTCTGCGGATGACGCGGCGCGCACTGAGTGGGAGCAGCTGTGCAAGGCCGAACTGGTCGAGCAGATAGAGCGGCTGCGCCAGGTTGCCGTACGCACCACCTCAACTCAGCGGGTGCAGGGCGAGCTGGGTGACCTGTGGTTTGACCTGACCAGCGAGCGCATGGACACCATGAAGCTGATCGAGGATCACCTGGCCGATAGCCTGCAGCAGCTATGCGCTCAGAAAACCCGTAAGGCCCAAGCCGACCTGGACAATCAGCGCCGGCTGTTGCGCCAGCTTGACCAGCTTGATCGCGACGACGAGCAGGGCGCACCGCGCCTGTATAACGTGCAGGCGACTGAGCTGCAGACGCTGCCCGGCGAGGCGCCGGGTGGTGAGGTGAATCGCTCGCTACTGGAGGCGTTACACGAGCAAACGGTACGCCTGCAGCAATTACAGGATGAGCTGGAGCAAGCGCGCGAGACCCTGAACGAGCGCAAATTGGTTGAGCGAGCCAAGGGGCTTTTGATGAGTCGCCATGGGCTTAGCGAAGAAGCGGCCTACCGTACCTTGCAGAACGCGGCAATGGAGCGTGGCCAGCGCCTCGGTGAGGTGGCTCAAACTGTGCTCAATTACAGTGACCTGCTCAAGCAATAAGCGCGTTGGTGTGTTGCATTGTTTTGGTGCGCCGAGGCGTCTTTCGTGCGTCATATCGGGGCGCGGGGAACTTGTGGCCAGCGCGGTCATCTGAATGTCATGCCAGCTCGCTAGCGTTGGCAGGACAACCCACCGCTGTAACGACAGGAGCGTCGTATGAACGACTACGTAGAAGAACTGATCGAACTGCAATCCCAGCAATGGGATGATGATGTAGAAGACGCCGAAGAGATGTGATTTCTCTTCGCGCGTTTTGTGAGAAGTAAGCTTTACCCCTCTGTTTTAAAATCAATTTCCTTTCCTAGTCTTTTCGCCTCCAGTAGCTGTTTGCGGTAGCTACCGGGCGGTGATCCGGTCCAGCGCCGAAACGCGCGCTGCAGCGCCTCCGGTGACGAGAACCCCAGTAGATACGCTATCTCTCCCAGCGCCAGCTCGGTGTCTCGCACGTAGCTGATGGCCAGGTCGCGGCGCATGTCATCAATAATCTGCTGATAGGTCGTGTGTGCTTCCTGCTGCAGGCGGCGGCGCAGGGTCCAGGCGGCTAACCCGAGGTGCCGCGCTACCTCCGGCAGGGCGGGTGGCTGACCGTCGAGTCTGGGCGCAACCAGACTTTCTACCCGCTCACGCAGACCGCGGTGGCGGGTCAGCTCGCTCAGACGCTGGTGGCAAAGCTCGCGCAGGTGTACGTAGGTCGGGGTGGCGCTCTGCTGTAGCGGCAGGTCCAGGCTGCGCGGCTCCCACATTAGTTGGTTGTGCTGCTGCTCAAAGTGTACGGGGCAACCAAACACGTCCTCATAGCGGCTAGCGTAGGGCGGCGGCGGAAATTCGATGTGCACTTCGCGCAGGCGCGCTTGGCCGCCAGTCAGCGCGCGGCCCACGTGGGCTCGCGCTGACAGCGCTGAGTCCACCACAAACAGGTTGAACATGTTGTAGGGGCTGATCGAGTAAAAGCGCAGCGCCGGTGGCTCAAAGCTGGAGTGGCCGCGGTAGTTCTGGCTGGTCAGCAGTTCAAACTCGATCAGGGTGGCGAAGGCCTCGCGCAGGTTCGGCGCACATTGGGCGGCCATGCCAGCTAAACCCAGATGGCTGAGCTGGCTGCAGCTGCCCATCAACAGGCCGATGCCGGGGTTGCGCGTGTAACGGATCGCGGCGTTGCCCAGGCGCATAAAGCGGGCAATGCTGATGCGCGCGTGGGGTTGGGCCAGCAGCGCTTCGTCGATGCGAAAGCGCGCCAGCAATGGCGCCGGGTCGAGCCCGGAGCGTTGTATCGCCTCGCGCAGAGCCAGCAGATAACCAACAGAAATATCGCCCAGTTTCATGGCAGCGTCCGCAACAGTGGTGGCTGAAGTGTAATTTGCCGTTATTAAAGTGTCACCTTGGGTTATTGAGCGGGCCCGCAAGCGGACCTATTGTTTTGCTCACAAACAGGCGCCGGGCACGTATCCGAGCGCCGTTCCTGATGATGACGCCGGAGTAACCGATGAGCGAACAAACCCTCTACCCGCACCTGTTGGCCCCGCTGGACCTGGGCTTTACCACCCTGCGTAACCGCACCTTGATGGGCTCCATGCACACCGGCCTGGAGGAGCGCCCCAATGGCTTCAATCGCCAGGCTGCCTACTTTGCCGAGCGCGCACGCGGCGGTGTGGGGCTGATCGTTACCGGCGGTATTGGCCCGAACGAAGAGGGCAGCGTCGCGCACGGTGCGGCCAAAATGACAACGCCGGAAGAGGCTGCGCAGCACCGCGTCATCACTGACGCGGTACACGCTGAGGGCGGCAAGATCTGCATGCAGATTCTGCATGCTGGCCGTTACGCCTATAGCCCAAAGCAGGTATCCGCCAGTGCAGTACAGGCCCCGATCAACCCGTTCACGCCCAAGGAGCTGGATGAGGACGGCATCGAGAAGCAAATCGCTGACTTCGCCCGGTGCGCCTCGCTGGCCAAGGAAGCGGGTTATGACGGCGTTGAGGTGATGGGCTCAGAGGGTTACTTCATCAACCAATTCCTGGTTGCCCACGTGAACAAGCGCACTGACCGTTGGGGCGGCAGCTACGAGAACCGCATGCGTCTGCCGGTCGAGATTGTGCGTCGGGTGCGCGAGGCCGTAGGTACCGACTTCATCATCATTTACCGCCTGTCGATGCTCGACCTGGTGGAAGGCGGTAGCACCTGGGATGAAATCGTCATGCTGGCCAAAGCGATCGAAAAGGCGGGCGCCACCATTATCAACACCGGTATCGGCTGGCACGAGGCGCGTATTCCGACTATCGCCACCAAAGTGCCGCGTGGCGCCTTTGCCAAGGTCACCGCCAAGCTCAAGGGTGAAGTGAGTATCCCGCTGGTTACCACTAACCGCATCAACACTCCGGAACTGGCAGACCAGCTGGTCGCTGAGGGCGCCGCCGATATGATCTCGATGGCCCGGCCGTTTCTGGCCGACCCGGAGTTCGTCAACAAGGCGGCGGCGGGGCGCGCTGATGAGATCAACACCTGCATCGGCTGCAACCAGGCCTGCTTGGATCACACCTTTGGCGGCAAGCTCACCAGCTGTCTGGTGAACCCGCGTGCCTGTCACGAGACCGAGCTGAACTTCGTGCCGACTACCCAGGTAAAACGCATCGCCGTGGTCGGTGCCGGTCCTGCTGGCCTCGCGGCAGCCACCGCGGCGGCTGAGCGTGGTCACGAGGTCACCCTGTTTGATGCAGCGAGTGAAATTGGCGGTCAATTCAACGTCGCCAAACGTATACCGGGTAAGGAAGAGTTTTACGAGACTCTGCGTTACTTCGCCAAGCGCATCGAGAAAACCGGCGTCACGCTGGAGCTGAATCGCCGCGTTGGCGTGGAGGATCTGACCGGGTTTGATGAGGTGATTCTGGCGACCGGTATCGTGCCGCGCACGCCGGCCATCCCGGGTATCGATCACCCCAAGGTGATTGGCTATCTGGATGCCATTCTGGAGCGCAAGCCGGTGGGCCAGAAAGTGGCCGTGATTGGCGCTGGCGGTATCGGCTTTGACGTGTCCGAGATGATTACGCACCAGGGCACTAGCCCAAGTCAGGATATCGATCTGTTCTGGAAAGAGTGGGGCATCGACCCGAACCTGGAGGCGCGTGGCGGTATTGTGGGCGTTGAGCCACAACCGCACCCGCCGGCGCGCGAGGTTTACCTGCTGCAGCGCAAGACCAGCAAGGTGGGCAACGGCCTGGGCAAGACCACCGGCTGGATTCACCGTGCCGGGCTCAAGACCAAACAGGTGCAGATGCTCAATTCGGTCAACTACCTCAAAGTGGATGATCAGGGGCTGCATATCAGCATCGGTGAAAACGGGGAGCCGAGGGTGCTGCCGGTCGATACCATCATCCTCTGCGCTGGCCAGGAACCGCTGCGCGAGCTGCAAGACGGGCTGCTGGCTGCCGGCAAGAGCGTTCACCTGATCGGCGGCGCCGATGTGGCCGCCGAGCTGGACGCCAAGCGGGCTATCGACCAGGGCTCGCGACTCGCTGCGGCGATCTGAGTGCGCGCACGGATGCCCCGCCTGTGGGGCATCCGACGGCAAAAGTGCGACCAATTCGGCCTTTTGCGCGGCAATGCGTCCTTGCCCGCCAGTCCCTTGCCAAGTCTGTCACACACGGCGGTGAACCTTTTGCCTACACTGGGAGACTGATGGGGATAGCGCTCCATGTGGGGCCGCGGCAGGGTGAGGAGACTGAATGATGAGCACGGCAACCAAGCCGTTACTGACAGAAGCCGTCATGTTCTTTGCAGAACGTGGCATCAGCAAGGAAATGCTGTTCCCCGAGTTTGAGGCGCTGCTCGATGGTCTGGTGGCGTCACCAGACTTTGCCGATGAAACTGTCGAAGCGGTGTTTCTGCAAATCAATGTCCGGCTGCAGGTTCGTGCAGCCGTGTTTTTTACCCTGGATTTTGATCTCGATGGCTATGTAAACCGGCTGTGGAACATGCCGCTGCGCCAGATTGCCGAGCGCGGCGAGCGTGGGCCGGACATGGGCGGTGGACCGATCCGTCTGGTATGCCTGGGCTACAACAAGCAACCTCAATATCGCCCCATGCTCTGGAAACCTGGCCAGCGTGCCGGTAGCAATGATCTGGCACTGGTCAAAGATGCTGTCGCGCGTAATGCTCTGGGCATTCTGGGTGAAGACAAGGAGACCTTGGGGCTACTGGCACCTGAGCGTCTGCATATTGCCGCTGAGGATGCCTGGTACGGCGGTGGCAACATGATCGGCGGCGCGGCCAGTGAGGCCGCCGTGGCGGAGGAAGCGCAGGCAAAACAGGAGCAGCACGCTCGTGAAGTGCGCGAGTATCGCCAGCAGATCGAATTGCTCAACAACCGCCTGCGGGCGTTGACCTTGGAAAAGGAACAGGCGCTGGTCGAATTACGCGGCACCCATGCCGAGCACCTAGAGATCATTCAAGGCGAGCTACTGGACATCAAACAGGAGCTGGCCCAGCAGCAGAAGGTCAACGCCAACCTCAAGCGCGAACTGAGCAAGGCGCAAAGCCGTTCTTCCACCGACATTGACTGACCTGGCCGTTCAGCCTGGCCAGGCGTCATCCATACAGAGCAGTCGTTCGGCGCTCAAGCTGTCATCCCCTGCGGCACAGAACATGCGCGCCCGATGCCGCCCCAGGCGCAGGCAAAGGGCGTGCATGTCTGACGGACTGAGTGCCTGGGCAGCGCCTGCTGCCGGCGGCATCAACCACTCCTTGTGCGGTAGTTGCAGCCAGCGCGAACGCGTGGGCATCTCCTTGAGCGCGCGTACCGGGCACCAGTGCAGTGGCCTGGGTGGTGCGATGCCGCCTGATGGTAGCGGCATCGGCTGACCCAGCGGCGTAAACAAACCGCCTTGTAACCAGGCCGCCGAGACCTCCGGCAGGGGGAGGGCGCGATGCGCGGTGATCAGCTCGGGCAGGCGCTGGCTGAGCGGTAACTGATGCTGAGTCAGGCGGTCCAGCTTGTGGGCCAGGGTGTCGCGAGTATCGATGCCCCACCAGTGTTGCGGGTCACTACAGGGCTGTTGCGGGTCGTGCAGGTCGGCTCGGCCCAGGTAAAACTTGACCGCCAACTCCAGGTGCACGATGGCGCCATCGGCGGCCTGCATCACCAGATCAATTTCACCCAAGGTATGAGCGCCACGGCGTAAGGCAATATTGTGAGCCAGAATGCGCGTGTCTGGCGCCAGTGTCAGCAGGGTATGCCAGAGGCGCTCGAAGTGGCTGCCCAGGCGCCGGTCTGGCGAGTCGCTGAACAGCTCCGCCAGGCGATGCGGGGCTGCGTCCAGTGCGCTCAACTCGTGCCACAGGTAGTCCGGGTCCTTGCGCCAGATCGAGCCTTGCAGCGGGTCCCGTATGGGCAGCAACTGGCTGTCGAGCAGCGCCGGGCTGCCAGCTACCCAGGCCAGATCACGGACTATCGGATTGTTAAAACGCGGCGGCATCGCGGCTCCCGTATTTGCCAGCCTTGGCTGGCTGCGGAATAATCTGCGCTTGCCCCAGTCTCGGGCATCTCACAGGCGAACGCAAAGGGGTGGTATGGATCAGTTCCGCAACATCGGTCTCATTGGACGTCTTGGCAGCGGGCGTGTGGTCGATACCCTCAAGCGGCTCAAGCGCTTTCTACTCGACACCGGGCATACGGTGATTCTGGAAGATGCCGTAGCCGATCTGCTGCCGGGCCACCAGCAGCAGGTGTGTTCGCGCAAGATGATGGGCGAGATCTGTGATCTGGTGATTGTGGTCGGTGGCGATGGCAGCCTGCTTGGCGCCGCCCGTGCGCTGTGTCGTTACAATATTCCGGTTTTGGGTGTAAACCGCGGTGGTCTGGGCTTTCTGACCGACATTCCGCCGGATGAGCTCGAAGCCCGCGTAGGCGAAGTCCTGGCCGGCAAGTACATGGTCGAAACCCGCTTTCTGCTCGACGCCTTTGTGCGCCGTGGTGAGGAGCAACTGGGTACCAGCGAGGCGCTCAATGATGTGCTGCTGCACCCGGGCAAGTCGGCGCGGATGATCGAGTTCGAGCTGTATGTGGACGGCCAGTTTGTCTACAGCCAGAAGTCCGATGGCCTGATTGTGGCTACGCCAACCGGCTCGACCGCCTATTCGCTGTCGGCCGGCGGGCCAATCATGCATCCCAAGCTGGATGCCGTGGTGCTGGTGCCGATGTTCCCGCACACCCTGTCCAGCCGGCCTATCGTGGTGGATGGCAACAGCGAGCTGAAGATCATTATTTCCAAGCAGAGCGGTATCTATCCGCAGGTCAGCTGTGATGGCCAGGTGCATATGTCGTGCGCCCCGGGAGACAGCATTACCATCCGCAAAAAGCCGCAGAAGCTGCGGCTACTGCACCCGCTTGACCACAACTTCTACGCCATCTGCCGCAGCAAGCTTGGCTGGTCCAGCCGTTTGACGGAGCAGTAAGGTGGACAGCGCCGAGCTTGCCCGCGGCTACGACATCATTGGCGATGTGCACGGTTGTGCGCACACCCTGGAGCGGCTGCTGGAGCAAATGGGCTACCACCGTTTGAATGGCGTCTGGCAGCATCCGCGCAGGCAGGCACTGTTTCTCGGTGACATCATTGATCGTGGTCCGCGCATTCGTGAGGCCCTGCACCTGGTGCGCGACATGGTTGAGGCGGGGCAGGCCCACTGCATCATGGGTAACCATGAGTTTAATGCCCTGTGTTGGGAAACCCCGGCGCCGGCCGACAGCCAGCGTACCTATCTGCGTGAACATACCGAGCGGCATCACCGATTGATTGGCGATACCCTGGCGCAGTTTGAGGCCTGGCCACAGGAGTGGCGCGAGTTTGTTGACTGGTTTGCCGAGCTGCCGTTGTTTCTTGATATGGGGCCGTTTCGATTGGTGCATGCCTGCTGGGACAGCAGCCTGATTGAGCCGCTGCGGGCGCAGTACCCGGACGGCCGAATCGATCAGGATTTTTTGCTGGCCTCGGCGGATTGGAGCAGTTTTGCCGCGCAAGCCTTTGACCGCCTGCTGCGCGGCACTGACATGCGCCTGCCACACGGCATCACCATGACCGGCAAGGACGGCTTTACCCGCGCCTTTTTCCGCACCAAGTTCTGGGAAGAGTCGCCCGAAACCTACGGTGATGTGGTGTTTCAGCCTGATGCCTTGCCTGAGCCCGTAGCGCAAAAGCCGCTGACTGAGCAGCAGAAGGACGCATTGATGCTGTATCGCCAGCACGACCCGTTGCTTTTCGTTGGACACTATTGGCAGCAGGGTCGCCCGCAACCCATTCGGCCCAACCTGGCGTGCCTGGACTACAGCGCTGTGAAGTACGGCAAGCTGGTGGCGTACCGCTGGAGCGGCGAGCGCCAGCTGGAACGCGATCATTTTGTCTGGGTCGAAGTCCCGCGAATGAGTTGAATCGAGGAATGTCATGCTGAAGGCCTTGAGTTGCCCGCTGAACGAAGACCTGGCGCCGCTGGCGCAGTTTCTGCGCAGCCGTGGGGTAGTGCATCGGATTGCCGAGGAACGTGGCGAGCAGGTGGTCTGGGTGGTTGACGAGGCCAGTGCGCAGATCGTGCGCAGCCTGTATGAACAGGGTGTTGAGGCCTTGCCCCACAGCGCTGGCGCGCCGCGTCCGCCGAGCCCGGCCGCACAGTTTTGGCGTCAGGCGCACCGCCTGATCCCGGTGACGCTGGCGGTACTGGTAATCACCGCCGTGGTGGCGTTGCTGACCGGTTTGGGCGGTGATGTGCGGCAGGTGGTGATGTTTACCTTTACGCCGCTGGAGGCAAGCGGCTATCTGGCTGAACAACCGGACATGACCCAGTGGTGGCGCTTGATAACGCCGATCTTCCTGCATTTTGGCGTTATGCATCTGGCGTTCAACGCGCTTTGGTACTGGGAGCTGGGGCGGCGCATTGAAATGCGCTCCGGCGGGCTATGGCTGCTGGGTTTGACGCTGCTGATCGGGCTGGTCTCCAATACCGCCCAGTGGCTGTGGAGCGGCAATAGCAGTCTGTTTGGCGGCTTGTCTGGCGTGCTCTACGGCCTGCTTGGCTACTGCTGGCTGTATCAGAAGCTGGCTCCCAATGTGTTCTTTGATCTGCCTCGTGGGGTCATCATCATGATGCTGGCCTGGTTGGTGCTGTGTATGACCGGTCTGATTACGCTGCTGGGGTTTGGCGCTATTGCCAACGCCGCGCATGTCAGCGGCTTTGTTACGGGCTGCCTGATCGGCGCCGCGGCAGGTGCGTTGCAGCGTCAGCGGCAGGTACAATAGCCACTTTCACTCATCCAGCGGGAGACCCGATGACTACCTTCGTCGAGATGCTGCGAAACATCAGCCCGGAAATCTATCAAAGCCTCAAGCTGGCCGTGGAAATCGGCAAATGGCCTGACGGGCGCAAGCTGACGCGTGAGCAGAAGGAACTCTGCCTGCAGGCAATGATTGCCTGGGAGCAGGACAATCTGCCGGAAGAGGAGCGCACCGGATACATGGGGCCGCAAGGCTGCAAGTCGCAGGAGAAGGAAATCCCCAATATTCTGTTTTCGACCCGCTCGGAGACCTTGCATTGAGCCAGCTGCAGTTTCAGGGCGGCGTCAGCAAAATGCGCGGCCAGCTCGAGTCGCCCGAGACGCCGGTTACCTACAGCTTGCCCATTGGCGACGAGCAGGTGCCGCTCAATGCCTTGCTTGGCAAGACCCTGCGCCTGGAGGCGCTGGGCGTCATCAATTGCGTGCATTGTGGTCGCAAGACCAAGAAAAGCTTCAGCCAGGGCTATTGCTACCCGTGTTTTACCAAGCTGGCACAGTGCGACGTCTGCATCATGAGCCCGGAGAAGTGCCACTACGACCAGGGCACCTGCCGCGAGCCGGCCTGGGGTGAGCAGTTTTGCATGACCGATCACATCGTCTATCTGGCGAACTCGTCTGGGCTCAAGGTGGGGATTACCCGCGCCACCCAGATTCCGACCCGCTGGATTGACCAGGGCGCCACCCAGGCGTTGCCGATCCTGCGCGTAGCCACCCGGCAGCAATCTGGTCTGGTGGAAGACCTGCTGCGCCAACAGGTGGCAGACAAGACCAACTGGCGCGCGCTGCTAAAGGGTGACCCCGAGCCGCTGGACCTGTGCGCCGAGCGCGATCGCCTGCTGGATAACGCCGAGGCGGGCCTGACTGAGCTGCAGTCGCGTTTCGGCTTGCAGGCGATTCAGCTGTTGCCCCAGGCCGAGGCGCTGCAGATTCGTTATCCGGTCGAGCAGTACGTGGCCAAACCGCAATCGGCCAACCTGGACAAGGAGCCGGTGCTCGAAGGCACACTGCTTGGCATTAAGGGGCAGTACCTGCTGCTCGATACTGCAGTTATCAATATTCGCAAATACACCGCCTACCAGCTGGCCTTCAGCGCCGGTTGAGCCATAACGGCAGGGCCGCCCTGCAGCGGGGCGGCCGAACATGATTTCACCGGCCGACCTCGGCCGCAGCGGAGCTCTGACATGCGTACCGAACAACCCAAGACGATTTACCTCAAGGACTACAAAGCGCCGGATTACTGGATCGACGAGACCCAGCTGACCTTTGAACTGTTCGAAGACCACGCGCTGGTGCACAGCCGCCTGGCCCTGCGTCTGAACAGCGACCTGCACGGCGAGGGCGCGCTGCCTGCGCTCACGCTGCATGGCCAGGAGCTGGCGCTGCTCAAGGTGGTGCTGGATGAGCGCGAGCTGGGCGAGGGTGACTATCAGGTCGACGACGACAGCCTTAGCCTGCAGCCAGCGGCCGCGACCTTTGAGCTGGCGCTGACCACCCGCATCGAACCGCAGAACAACACCGCGCTGGAAGGGCTGTACAAATCCGGCAGCATGTTCTGCACCCAGTGCGAGGCTGAAGGCTTTCGCAAGATTACCTACTATCTCGACCGCCCGGACGTAATGAGCCGCTTCACCACCACGGTCATTGCCGAGCGCGAGCGCTACCCGGTGCTGCTGTCTAACGGCAACCCGATTGCTTCCGGCGAGCACGAGGGTGGTCGCCACTGGGTCAGCTGGGAAGATCCGTTCCCCAAACCGGCCTACCTGTTCGCCCTGGTCGCCGGTGACCTCTGCCTGCTGCAGGACAGCTTTACCACCATGAGCGGGCGCGAGATTGACCTGCGCATTTACGTCGAGCCGGAAAACCGCACCCAGTGCGACCACGCCATGGACAGCCTCAAGCGCTCCATGCGCTGGGATGAAGAGGTCTACGGCCGTGAGTACGATCTGGATATCTTCATGATCGTCGCGGTCAATGACTTCAACATGGGCGCGATGGAGAACAAGGGCCTCAATATCTTCAACTCCAGCTGTGTGCTCGCGCATCAAGACACAGCGACCGACATGGCCTTCCAGCGGGTCGAGGCGGTGGTCGCGCACGAATATTTCCACAACTGGTCCGGTAACCGGGTTACCTGCCGTGACTGGTTCCAGCTGTCGCTGAAAGAAGGCTTCACTGTCTTCCGCGACTCCGAGTTCTCCGCTGACATGAACTCGCGCACGGTCAAGCGCATCGAGGACGTTACTTTCCTGCGTGCCAACCAGTTTGCCGAAGACGCCGGCCCTATGGCGCACCCGGTTCGCCCGGATTCCTTTATCGAGATTTCCAACTTCTACACCCTGACCGTCTATGAGAAGGGCGCAGAGGTGGTGCGCATGCTGCACACGCTGCTGGGCGAGGAGGGCTTTCGCAAGGGCACCGACTTGTACTTCGAGCGCCACGACGGCCAGGCAGTCACCTGCGACGACTTTATCAAGGCACTGGAAGACGCCAATGGCGCTGACTTTACGCAGTTCAAGCGCTGGTACAGCCAGGCCGGCACTCCGCGCGTGAGCGTCACCAGCGAGTATGACGCCGCGCGCCGCGAATACCGCCTGCACTTCAACCAGGTCTGCCCGCCAACACCGGGCCAGCCTGACAAGCTGCCGCAAGTGATTCCGGTGCGTATGGCGCTGTTGGACCGCGACGGCAAAGAGATGACGCTGCAGCTCAATGGCGAGGCGCTGGGTACCGAGGCCGTCGTATCGATCACCGAAGCGGAGCAGACGCTGGTTTTCGAGAATGTGCCGACCTGTCCGCTGCCATCCTTGCTGCGCGGTTTCTCTGCGCCGGTCAAGTTGAGCTATCCCTACAGCCGGGATGATCGCGTCTTCCTGGCCAAGCACGACCCGGATGGTTTCAACCGCTGGGAGGCGGCCCAAGGCCTTGCGGTAGACGTTTTGCAGGGGCTGGTGGATATTCACCGGGCCGGTCGCCCGCTGAATCTGGATCAGCGCCTGGTCGAGGTGATGCGCACCGTGATCAGCGATGCCGAGCTGGACGCCGCCATGGCGGCAGAGATCATTCGCCTGCCGTCTGAGGCCTATCTGGTTGAGCTGGCCGAGGTGGCGGACGTTGATGCTATTCACTTTGTCCGTGAGTGGCTGCGCCGCGCACTGGCGGTGGCCCTGCGTGACGACATGGCTGCCCGCTACCAGGCCCTGGTAGCGGCCGGGGCAGGGGAGTTCAGCCCCAGCGCATCGGCGATGGCTGACCGCAGCCTGAAGAACAGCCTGCTGGGTTATTTGATGCTGACCGGTGAACAGGAGGTGCTGAACTGGTGTGTGCGCCAGTTTGTTGAGGCCAGCAATATGACTGATCGTCAGGCTGCGCTGGTGGCGCTGGTTAACTCACCCTTTGAGCAACAGCGTGAAGCGGCCTTGGCCGACTTTGCCGAGCGTTGGGCCGCTTATCCGCTGGTGATGGACCAGTGGTTCAGCGTGCAGGCCATGGCCTCCCAGCCGGGCGCTCTGGAGCGGGTGCAGAAACTGATGGAGCATCCGCTGTTTACGATGCGCAACCCGAACAAGGTGCGTGCGCTGATTGGCGCTTTCGTTAACCAGAACCTTGCCAACTTCCACGCCATCGACGGCAGCGGCTACGCCTTCCTGGCTGATCGCATCATCGAGCTGGACCGCAGCAATCCGCAGATTGCCTCGCGCCTGGTGACGCCGCTGAGCCGCTGGCGCAAGTTTGATGACGAGCGTCAGGCGCTGATGCGTGAGCAGCTGTCGCGCATTCTGGCCGAGAAGTTGTCGCCGGATGTCTATGAGGTGGTCAGCAAGTCGCTGGCCTGACCGGTAACGGCGAGTTCACGTCCGCCAGCCGTCTGGCACGCGGCTCTTGAACTCGCCGTCGATAAATGAGTTACTCAGCACGCGCAAGTGTGAAATTTTAATAAAAAATTACCGAGAGGTATTTGTGCCCCGCCTTGCAGGTCTCTAATATGCGATGTCCGCTGGCGGAATGACTGCATGGCTGCGCCTGCGCTGCAGCAGGCGCCATGTGGCGACAACATGCTTCCCGTAGCGGAGCAACACCTATAAAAACAAAGAGGGGTGGTGTTTATGCGTAAGCCGTCTAACTGGCGCGCTTCACTCGCAACCTGCGCAGTTGTTTCACTGCAGGGTTCGTATCTCAAGAAAGCGTTTTCTGTCTCTGCGTTGGCCTCTGCCGTTATGTTGTCCGGCTTGGGCGCGCTTGGTTCTGCTGCCGTTCAGGCAAATGACACGGTCGGAGAAGCGGTAAAACCGGCTATTCAATCGCCATTGGCTTCCCACACGCTGCTGATTGACGCAGCCGTTGTTGGCGACCGTCTGGTTGCTGTCGGTAGTCGTGGCCACATCGTCTACTCCGATGATCAAGGTAAAAGCTGGAGCCAGGCCGAGGTGCCGGTGCGCCAGCTGCTGACCGCCGTATACTTCGTTGATGACAAGCGCGGCTGGGCGGTGGGTCATGACTCTCTGATTCTCAATACCACCGATGGCGGCGCCACCTGGGCGATGCAGTATCGCGACCCGGAACTGGATCAGCCGGTTGACCCGGATGGCCCCAGTCTGCTGGAGCGCCCCTTGATGGATGTATGGTTCCGCGACGCGAACACCGGCTTTGCTATCGGCGCCTACGGCACCTTCCTGCGTACCGATGATGGCGGTGAAACCTGGGAAGACCGCACCTACGACATCGATAACCCCGATGGCTTCCACTACAACGCCATGGCTGAGGTCAAGGGCGCTGGTCTGTTCATCGCTGGTGAAATGGGTACGTTGTACCGCTCAGCTGATTTCGGCGACACCTGGGAAACCCTCACCGATCTGCCCTATGACGGCTCCTGGTTTGGCGTTTCCGGCACCGCGCAAAATAATGTGGTGCTGGTCTGGGGACTGCGGGGCAACATGTTCCGTTCCACCGACTTTGGTGACAGCTGGCAGCAAGTGGAGCTGAACACCCCCAACAATGGCCCGCTGGAGGCGACGCTGCTGGGTGGTGGCGTGTCTGCTGGTGGCGCGGTTGCGGTAGTGGGCGCCGGTGGCGTAGTTGTCACCAGTGATAATGGCGGCCGCAGCTTCGATGTTATGACCCGTCCGGACCGTGTGGCACTGGCTTCGGCCCGTGTGTTGACCAACGGCGAACTGCTGCTGGTGGGCCAGCATGGTGTTGTCACCATGCCTGCCGACGCACTGCACGCGCACTGATAATAATTACAAGCCAGGAGAATCTGGATGTCCTTTGACCAGAAAGATGCGCCCTTCATGGAGCGGTTGGTATTTAACAACCGCCTTGCAGTGGTGATTCTGTTTACCCTTGTTTCACTGTTTCTTGGTTATCAGGCGCTGCAAGTACGCCCTGATACCAGCTTCGCCAAGATGATCCCGCTTGAGCACCCGTACATTGTCAACATGCTCGAGCACCAGGACGATCTCGCCAACCTCGGAAACTCCATCCGCATCGCGGTGGCCATCGAGGA
>DBHE01000011.1 GCA_002296055.1 Pseudomonadaceae bacterium UBA836 | reverse complement strand
ATGCAGGCGCCGCCTGTGCGCGATGATCCGGCTTATGCGCCGGTGTTGCCACGTACGCCGCTGCCGCAGGAGCTGAACAACGGCGCGATCTACCAGCCCGGCTTTGAGATGAGTCTGTACAACGACCGCAAGGCACACCGTGTGGGTGACATCATTACCATCACCCTGAGCGAAAGCACTGCTGCGCAGAAGAAGGCCGAGAACGAGATCGACAAGGACAGTTCGACCACCATCGCCAACCCCACCATTCTGGGGAACGCCGTGGGCTTCAAGGGGCTTGATCTGGGCGTCAGCATGTCGGGTCAGCGTGCCTTTGAAGGCAGCTCCGATGCCAATCAGAGCAACAGCCTGTCGGGCTCCATCACGGTGACCGTCGCAGAAGTGCTGCCCAACGGCATTCTGGCGATTCGCGGCGAGAAGTGGATCACCCTCAACCAGGGTGACGAGTTGATCCGCATCAGTGGTCTGGTGCGCACCGACGACATCGGGCCGGACAACACCGTGCTGTCGACCCGTGTGGCCGATGCGCGCATCACCTATTCCGGCAAGGGCGCCTTTGCCGACGCCAACCAGCCCGGCTGGCTGAGTCAGTTCTTCCTCAGCCCCATGTGGCCGTTCTGACAGGAGTACTGCCATGCGCAGCCTGATTATCTGCCTCTGTCTTTGCCTTGCCAGTCCGCTGGCGCTGGCCGATCGTCTCAAGGACATCGCCAGCATCGCCGGGGTGCGTAGCAACCAGTTGATCGGTTACGGCCTGGTCGTGGGCCTCGATGGCTCTGGTGACCAGACCAGCCAGACGCCGTTCACCGTGCAGACCTTTGAGAACATGCTGACCCAGTTTGGTATCACCGTGCCGGAAGGCACGCGCATTCAGATGAAGAACGTCGCCGCCGTGGCTATCCACGCCGATCTGCCGCCGTTTTCGCGCCCGGGCCAGACTATCGACGTGACCGTGTCCTCGATTGGTAACTCCAAGAGCCTGCGTGGCGGCTCCTTGCTGATGACGCCGCTCAAGGGGATCGACGGCCAGGTGTATGCCATCGCTCAGGGCAACCTGGTGGTGGGCGGCTTTGGCGCCGAGGGTGCCGATGGTTCGCGCATTACGGTGAACATTCCCAGCGCCGGGCGTATCCCTAACGGCGCGACCGTTGAGCGTTCGGTATCCAGCCCCTTCGCGTCCGGGGATCATCTGGTCTTCAATCTCAATCGCCCGGATTTCACCACCGCCAAGCGTATTGTCGATCGCATCAATGAGACCTTTGGGCCCGGCGTCGCCCAGGCGCTGGACGGCGGCTCGGTGCGCGTGCGTGCGCCGATCGACCCCAACCAGCGAGTCGACTACCTGGCAATGGTCGAAAACCTGACAGTCGAGCAGGGCAGTGCCGCCGCCAAGGTCATCATCAACTCGCGTACCGGCACTATCGTGATCGGTCAGGACGTGCGCGTTCAGCCGGCTGCCGTGACCCACGGTGGTTTGACCGTGACCATTAGCGAGAACCCGCAGGTCAGTCAGCCCGGCGGTGTGCTGTCCGGTGGCCAGACCGTGATTTCACCGAGTTCGCAGATCAATATCGAGGAAGGCGATAGCCGCATGTTCGTGTTCAATCCGGGCGTTTCGCTCGATGAGATCGTGCGTGCCGTCAATCAGGTAGGCGCCGCGCCGGGCGACCTGATGGCCATCCTTGAAGCGCTCAAGCAGGCCGGCGCCTTGAATGCCGATCTGGTCATCATCTGACCGGGGAGCCCAGCATGAACACCAGCAATAGCGTCAGCTACACAGACATCAACAGCGTCAGCCAGCTCAAGGTCGGCAGCGATGCCAACAGCCCGGAGAACGTGCGCAAGGTCGCGCAGCAGTTCGAGTCGCTGTTCGTCAATATGATGATCAAGAGCATGCGTGAGGCCAATGCCGCCTTTGCTGAAGGCAACCCGCTGAACACGCCGCAGACCAAGTTCTATCAGGAAATGTACGACAGTCAGATGGCCGTACACCTGTCCGAAGGGCGCGGCCTAGGCTTGAGTGATGCCTTTATGCGCCAGCTGTCGCCGAAGTCAGAAAGCAGCGCCAGCGCTGACACTGCTGCCACGCCGGCGGTGGATCAGTCGGCGTTGCTGGCGCGTCGCCGGCTGCAGATTGCCTCGGATTACAGCGCCTGGGCTGAGCGCCTGGAGCGCGCAGATAACAGCGTCGCCAGCAGCGCTAGCAGTGAGTGGCAGCCGCTGCGCGGCATCGAGGCCATGCGCAGCGCTGGCGCCAGTGTGGCTGCTCTGAGCGGTGAGGCGGCCGGGCGTACGCGCTTTGCCAGCAGCGAGGAGTTTGTCGAAACCATGCTGCCCATGGCTGAGAAAGCCGCTGCGCGCCTGGGTGTAGACCCGCACTATCTGGTTGCTCAGGCCGCATTGGAAACCGGCTGGGGCAAATCGGTCATTCGCCAGTCTGATGGTAGCTCCAGCTACAACCTGTTCGGTATCAAGGCCCATGGCGGCTGGCAGGGCGAGAGTGCCAACGTGGCAACCACCGAGTTCCGCAATGGCGTGAGCACCCGTGAACGAGCGGACTTTCGCAGCTACGGCTCGTGGGAGCAGAGCTTTGAAGACTACGTGAGCTTTCTGGAAACCAACGGTCGCTACAGCAAGGCGCTGAGCAGCACCGAAAACCCGGACACCTTCTTCCGCGAGTTGCAGCGTGCCGGCTACGCTACCGACCCGCAGTATGCGCGCAAGGTGTCGCAGATAGCGCGCCAGCTGATTGGCAGTAGCAGCCAGGTAGCCAGTGCCGACACCTCTACTGACAACGCCGGCAGGGCCTGAGCATGGCAAATCTATTCGGTATTGGCCTTAGCGGCCTGAAGTCGGCCCAGACCCAGCTGTCGGTCACCGGTCAGAACATCACCAACGTCAACACCCCCGGCTACACCCGACAGACGGCGGTGCAGACCGCGCAGGTACCCAGCTTCAGCGGTGCTGGCTATCTGGGTAACGGCACCAAGGTGGTGGATGTAGACCGCATTTATAACCAGTTTCTGACCAACCAGGTGCGCACTGCGACCTCGACCAACGCCGAGGTGCAGGCCTTTCAGTCGCAGCTAGAGCAGCTCAATACCCTGGTTTCCAGCAGCGCCACGGGTATCACGCCCGGCCTGCAAAGCTATTTTGATGCCCTGCAAACTGCTATTGAAGACCCGGCTAACCTGCCGGCACGCCAGTTGTTTCTGTCCGAGGCCGAGGGCCTGGCGGCACGCTTCAACACCGTACAGACCAGCCTGACCAGTCAGAACCAGTTTATCGGCCAGCAGATGAGCACCTTGGCCGATCAGGCGAGCCGGCTGGCCAGCTCGATTGCCAGCTACAACGACAGTATCGCGGTGGCTGCTGCCAATGGCGCGCAACCCAATGATCTGCTCGACGCCCGCGATGAGGCGGTGCGCGAGCTGAGTGAATTGATCGGTGTGACCGTGGTTCAGCAGGACGACAACATGCTGAATATTTTTATCGGCTCCGGTCAGCCATTGGTGGTGGGTAACGAAGCATCGACGCTGGCTGTTCAGCCGGGTGCCGGCGACCCGTCGCGGGTGGATGTGGTGCTCAAGGCCGGCAATGCGGCGCAGGATGTCACCGGGCTGATCAGTGGTGGCGAGCTGGGCGGCCTGATCAAGTACCGTGATGACGTGCTGGACCCGGCGCTCAATGCTATTGGCCGCCTGGCACTGTCGATTGCCAGTGAGTTCAACGAACAGCAAGGCCAGGGGCTGGACCTCAATGGCAACGCGGGCGCCTCGCTGTTCAACGACATCAATAGTGCCGAGCTGGTGGATGGCCGCAGCCGCGCGCGCGCGAACAATAGCGACCCCAATGCCAAGCTTGACGTGCTGATTAGCGACACCTCGCAGCTGAGCACATCGGACTACGAGGTCGTGTTTACCAGTGCTACCGAATTCACCGTGCGGCGCACTTCCGATGACAGCGTTAGCGGCCCCTATGACCTGAGCAGTGTACCGCCACCTGAGCTTGACGGCTTTACCATCGAGTTGGGTGGTGGCGGTATCGCTGCCGGTGACCGCTTCCTGCTGACGCCTACCCGTCACGCCGCCGCCGAAATGACGGTGGTGATGCAGCAGCCGCAGGAACTGGCTTTTGCCGCGCCCGGCTCTGTTGAGGCCAGCCTGGATAACCGTGGTACTGGCAGTCTGAGTCAACCGAGTCTGACCGCCGGGCCGTCGCCCATCGACCCGGCCGCGCTGCAGGGTTTGCTGCCCGTTGAGTTGAGCTACGACGAGGCCAGCGGCGAATTGCAGGTGACGGGCGGCACCGCCACGCTCAACCCGTCACCGCTGGTGATCAACCCGGGCCAGACCAATAGCGTCGAAGTGACTGTGGGTGGCTACACCTTCAGCATGTCGATGACGGGAACGCCGAAGGATGGCGACAGCTTTAACCTGGCGTTCAACACCGGGGTAGCAGACAACCGCAATGCGCTGGTGATGTCGGACTTGCAGACCGCGAAGGTCCTGGGGCAAGCCAACAGCGCCGAAGGCTTCTCCTTCGTCGATGGCTACGGCGATCTGGTGCAGCGCGTGGCGACTTATACGGCTCAGGCGCGGACCAATTCCGAGTCCAGCTCGGCAGTGCTGACCCAGGCAACCAACAACCGGGACTCGGTCTCCGCGGTGAATCTGGATGAGGAAGCCGCGAATCTGATCCGGTTTGAGCAGTACTACAATGCGTCGGCTCAGGTGATTCAGGTCGCCAGAACCATTTTTGATACGCTGATTAACAGCGTCAGATAACGGGTAGCGTCCCATGCGTATCTCAACTATCCAGCAGTTCAACAGCGGTGTGCGCGGCATTCAGGACAACTACAGCAATGCCACCCGCACCCAGGAGCAGATCAGCTCGGGTAAACGCATTCTCACCCCGGCGGATGACCCGGTGGCAACCGTGCGCCTGCTGCAACTGAGCCAGGAGGCCAACCGTCTGGAGCAGTACAGCACCAACATGACGGCGGCCAACAACAGCCTGACCCAGGAGGAGGCCATCCTCAATTCGGTCAACAACGTCTTACAGCGCGTTCGTGAAATTGCCATTGAAGCGGGTGACGGCTCCAAGAGCGACGCTGACCGCCAGGCTTTGGCGACCGAGTTGGAGCAGCGTGAAGAGGAGCTGTACAACCTGTTCAACAGCCAGAATGCGCGCGGCGAGTATCTGTTTGGTGGCTACCAGAGTAGCCAGCAGCCTTTTGTCAAAAATCCGGATGGCACATACAGCTATCAGGGCGACGAGGGCCAGCGCTCCATCCAGATTGCTGGCTCCAAGTACGTGGCGATCAACGACAACGGCAAGGACTTGTTCGTCAGTGTCGCCAACGTCAATCGAGTGAACACAGAAGCCGACCCAGCCAACACGGGCACCGGGCGCATTTCGCTGGGTGTCGTCGAGGACAAGAACGCGTACGACAACACCTTCTACCCGCAGGGCAGTGTCAGCATCGTGATTGGCGCCACCGGCGACAGCTACGAAATAGTCGACAGCGCTGGTAACCCCATGGCGCCGCCGGTGACTGGCCAACTGGAAGAGAACGACGAAGGTGGCTACACCGTTCGCTATGCCGGCGTTGCGGTGACGCTGGATGGCGAGTTGGCCGCCGGCGACAGTTTTACGATCAGCACCGGAAATAGCACACCCGGCAGTACCAACCGCGAAACACGCAGTATTCTGGAGACCGTTTCGATGCTGCGCAGTACGCTGGAAACCGGGGGGAGCAGCACCGAAGACAAGCTGCAGCGGCGTGATGTGATCGCCATATCCTTGGACAACCTCGACAACGCGATGAATCAGGTGTTGAGCGTGCAGACCACCATTGGCGCGCGCATGAATGTGATTGAGTCGACCCTCACCGAGAACGAGGAAGTGTCGCTGATCAACACCGCCGTTACCTCCGAGCTGCAGGATCTGGACTATGCCGAGGCACTTAGTCGCCTGAGTCTGCAGAGCGTGGTGCTGGAGGCGTCGCAACAGAGCTTTGTCAAAGTCAGCGGGCTGAGTCTGTTCAATCTGCTGTAACTTTCGGGACTGGTACTTGGCTGTGGGTGCGCAGCATCTCGATAAACGCGGTCGCGGCGGGTGATAGCGGCCGCTGGCGCCGCGTCACCAGGCCAAAGCTGGTGCCGGGCAGCAGCGCTGGCCAGTCGAGCAGCACCAGAGTGCCAGCGGCCAGCTCATCGCTCAGGGTATCCAGGCTGCCGATGCTGAGTGCATCGCAGTGTTGCACCAGGCGTTTGAGCACATCCAGGTTGTCACACTCCAGGCTGATCAGCGGCTCGGGGCGGGGCAGGGTACGACGCAAGTCTTGCAATATTCTGTCGGGCACGCGAAAGCTCGCCAATGGGTACTCAGCCAGCAGCTCCGGCGTCAGGTCGGTGCGCCCGGCCAGTGGATGCCCGGTGCGGCAGAAAAGTTGGCTGGCTTGCTGCTGCAGCGGCATTACCTCCAGCTGGGGGTCGTGTTCCAGCTCGCGGATGTCAGCGACAAACAGCTCCAGTTGCTCGGCCAGCAACTGCTGGCGCAACGCCACCCAATGCTGAACCTCCATATGCACTCGAACGCCAGGGTGGCGGCGGTTGAAGTGGCCCAGCACACGGGGCAGCAGACCGGCTGCCGGAAAGGGGCCAGCGCCCAGTAGCAACTCACCTGCCTGCAGATCGTTGAACTGTCGCAGCGCATTGCGCATGGCGGTGCTGCCGGCCAGCAGCCGCTGTGCGTGCTCCAGCACCAGATGTCCTTGGGGCGTCAGCTCGACCCCCTTGCCACCGCGGTTGATCAGGTCACAACCAAGGCGCTGCTCCAATGTCTGGATGCTGCGGCTGAGCGCGGGTTGGCTGAGGCCAATGGCCTCGCCGGCGCGGGCAAAGCCCTGGTGCTCGACCAGCGCTACGAAATGGCGTAGGGATTTCAGGTCCATTGGGTGTCTTAGCGGGGGTTGGCCAGTGAGTTGATAATCGGACAGTCTGGACGGTGATCACCCTGACAGCAATCGGCTAGCTGCGCCAGACTGGCGTGCATGGCCTGCAGGTCCGCGATACGCGCCTCCAGCTCCTCCAAGTGCTCAGCGGCCAACGCCTTGACCTCGGCACTGGAGCGCGAACGGTCCTGCCATAGCTGCAAAAGTCGAGCGATCTGCTCCATGCTGAAACCCAGTCGCCGCGCCCGCTGGATAAACCCCAAGGTGTGCAGCTCCCTGTCGCCATACTGTCGGTAACCGCCATCGCTGCGTGGCGGCGCCGGCAGCAGGCCGATCTTTTCATAGTGCCGAATCATACGCGGGCTGAGGCCGCTGGCCGTAGCGGCCTGGCTTATATTCATTTGTCCTCCGGTTGCCAGCGCTTGAGTAGCAATGCATTGCTGACCACGCAGACGCTGCTGGCCGCCATCATGGCGCCGGCGATCATCGGGTTGAGTAGTCCAAAAGCGGCCAGCGGAATGCCCAAGCAGTTGTACACGAACGCCCAGAACAGGTTCTGACGAATCTTGTCGCCGGTCCGGCGTGACAGCGCCAGTGCCATCGGTACCAGGGCCGGGTCACCGCGCATCAGGGTAATGCCGGCGCTATGCATGGCGACATCGGTGCCGGTGGACATCGCCATGCCGACATCGGCGCTGCTGAGCGCAGGGGCATCGTTGATGCCGTCGCCGATCATGGCGACGATCTTGCCTTGTTGCTGCAGGCGTTGCACCTCGCTGACCTTGTCGGCGGGCAGTACGTTACCCCGGACCTGGTCGAGCCCCAGCTGGCGGCCGATGTGCTCGGCGGCGCTTTGGCTGTCGCCGCTGATCAGCAGTGACTCGATGTGCTGCTCTTGCAGTTGGTCGATGGTCGCGCGGGCGTTGTCTTTCAAACTGTCGGCAAAGCTCAGCAGCGCCAGCACCTGATTGCCCTGGGCCAGCCAGGACAGGCTTGCTCCGTCGGCCTGCAATTTGGTCGCCTGTTGCTGCCAGGGCGTCAGGTCAAGCTGTTGCTCTTCCAGCAGGCGGGCGCTGCCCAGCCAGGCGTTCTGCTCGTCGACCACGCCCTGCGCGCCGCGTCCGGCGAGCACCTGCAGGTTGTTGGCCGGCGCTGCCTGGATGCCCTGTTCGGCGGCGTAGTCGCACAGTGCTCGGGCCAGCGGATGCTCGGCCTGTTGTTGCAGGGCCAGGGCAACGCGCAGCACATCGTCGGTGCTATGACCGTTCAGGGGCTCAACGCGAGTCAACGCGGGCTTGCCCAGGGTCAGGGTGCCGGTTTTGTCAAAGATCACCGCGTTGACCAAGCGGGCGCGCTCCAGCGCTTCGGCATCGCGAATCAGAATGCCGTAACGTGCGGCCACGCCGGTGCCCACCATAATGGCGGTCGGCGTGGCGAGCCCGAGGGCGCAGGGGCAGGCAATGACCAGCACGGCAATGGCGTTGAGTAGCGCTGCCTGCGGGCCGATGAAGAAACTGCCGATCGCCCAGGTCATCAGCGCGATGGCGATCACCACTGGCACGAACACTGCCGCTACGCGATCGACCAGACGTTGAATAGGTGCCTTGGAGCTTTGCGCGTTTTCGACCATGCGCACGATCTGCGCCAGCAGCGTGTCTTGGCCGACGCCGGTGGTGTTGATCAGCAGTACGCCGTCCTGGTTCAGGCTGCCGGCGCGCACGGACTCACCGGGGCCGCGGCTGACCGGCAGGCTTTCCCCAGTCAGCATGGACTCGTCAATATGGCTGTTGCCCTCGGCAATCTCGGCATCAACCGGGATGCGTTCGCCGGCGCGTACCACCAGCTGATCACCCGGTAGCACCTGACTGAGTGGTACGTCGCGTTCGCCGTCGGCATCACGCAGTCGTGCGGTGTCCGGGCGCAGGGCGGTGAGGGCGCGGATGGCTTCCAGCGTTTGCCCCTTGGCGCGGTTCTCAAGGTATTTGCCCAGCAGGATAAAGGTGACGATGACCGCCGAGGCCTCGTAATACAGGTGCAGCTCGGTGCCGGTTGGCTGGGTGAGCAGGTTCCAGGTGCTTAGCGCCCAGCCGGCGCTGGTGCCCAGCACTACCAGCAAATCCATGTTGGCTGTGCGGTTGCGCAGGGCATGCCATGCGCCACGGTAGAAGGTGGCGCCAAACACAAACTGCACAATGCTGGCCAGAATCAGTTGCAGCCAGCCTGGCAGCATCCAGTGTCCGGCCCCCAGTAGGGCAGGGAGCATAGTGAGCAACATGGGGGCGCTGAGCAGCGCGGCGATGATCACACGTTGACGTTGTTTGGCCAGGTCAGGGCCTGCGTCAGCGACAGGGGCGTCGGCATCCAGCCATTGTCCGGGATAGCCGGTTTGGCGCAGGGTGCGCAGCAGTGCGTCCTGATCTGTGCCCTGCAGCATCCGCACACGAGCCTGCTGGCTGGCCAGGTTGACCTGGGCGTCGAGTACGCCCGGCACCTTGCTCAAGGCCGCCTCGGCGCGGCCCACGCAGCTGGCGCAGGTCAGGTTGCTTAGCTGCAGTTGGCGGCTCTGCTGCTCGGCGGGGTAGCCTGCCTGGTGCAGTGCCTGTTCAACAGCCGTGAGCTGGTTGTTGTCCTGTACATCCATGCGCGCGGTTTGCGAGGCCAGGTTGACCGCGACGCGCTCGATGCCATCGACGCTTTCAAGCGCGCGCTCGACCCGGCTAACGCAGCCGGCACAGTTCATACCGCTGAGCTGCAGTGTTATCTCCGACATGACCTGCTCCCGTGCTGTTGACTCCATTGCAGCATGAACCCTGACATCATGTGAAGGTCAAGCGGGGAGCGCATGCCTGCGGCAAAGCGTCACCCAAGGGGGGCGCTGATATGCTCGGCTGCCAGGGGCGCGCAAAATGGGGCGGCGCTTTTCTAAAACCCCAAGACCGGGCCGCCGCCGTTGCCGAGTTTGAGGCCCACCTTGAGGATCCAGTCGTTATCCATGGCGGCAACGACCCAGGTGTGGCCTTCCCACTCAATCTGGTCGCCCACCACCGGATGTCCGCCGAACTGTCGGCTGAAGAAGGCGGCGAGGGTCAGCTCGCGCATGTCCTCGGGTACCGCAATACCGTAGAACTTGCCGACCTCGCCAAGCTGCGCCTCGCCCTCAAGGATAAAGTCCCCGAAGAAGCTGCGGCTCTCCAGTCGCCGCGGCGGCTGCGCCTTGCTGAACAGCTTGGACAGGGCCGGCAGGTCGCGCGGGCGGCCTACCACGCAGAGCACGTCGCCCAGCGCCAGCTGGGTGCTGCCGGTTGGATGCAGCAGGTGGTTGCCACGAAATAGCGCAGCAATGCGCGTATCGTCAGGCATTTTCAGATCGCGCAGGGCCACGCCAACGCACCAGTTGGCGTTATCCAGCTGATAGACCAACAGCTCAAAATCGCCTTCGATAGCGGTGTCCAGGCTGGTGCGTTGCAGCGGTTCTGGCTGGGGCGGAATCTCGACTTTGCACAGGCGCGCGGCAAGGGGCAAGGACGAGCCCTGCAACAGCAGCGACACTAGCACCACCACGAAGGCCAGGTTGAACAGCAGCTGCGCCTGCTCAAGGCCTGCCAGCAGCGGGAAGATGGCGAGAATGATCGGCACTGCACCGCGCAGGCCAACCCAGGCGATAAACATCCGCTCGCGCCAGGAGAAGACAAAGGGTGCCAGACAGATCAGCACGGCAATGGGGCGGGCGACAAAAATCAGGAACAGGGCGATCAGTACCGCCGGCATGGCGATGATGACCATTTCGCTGGGCGTCACCAGCAGGCCGAGCATCAGGAACATGCCGATCTGACTGAGCCAGGCCATACCGTCTTGCACCTGCAGAATGTTCTGCAGGTTGCGCACACGGTTGTTGCCCAATATCAGACCGGTCAGATAGATGGCCAGAAAGCCGCTGCCGCCGATCTTGTTGGTAGCGGCAAACACCATGATGGCGCCACTGGTAATCAGCAGGGGATAAAGGCCGGCCGGCAGGGTGACGCGATTGACCAGCCAGACCAGGCCGAAGCCGCCGGCCAGGCCGCAAATGGCACCAATACCAAACTGCTCAATCAATAGCAGGGCGAAAGACCAACTGAAGCTGGTTTGGCCATTGGCGAGCATCTCCACCAGGGTGATGGTCAGGAAGATGGCCATCGGGTCGTTTGACCCCGACTCGATCTCCAGGGTGGCACCCACGCGCTGCTTGAGGTTCAACCCCTTGCCTTGTAGCAGCGAAAACACCGCCGCTGCGTCGGTCGAGCCGACGATGGCACCCAGTAGCAGGCCCTGAAGCCAGTGCAGCTCCAGAATCCAGGCAGTCAGAGCACCGGTCAGCGCCGCACTGATCAGCACACCTATGCTGGCCAGCGACATGGCTGGCCAGAGACCCACGCGGAAATTCTCCACCCGGGTGCGCATACCACCATCGAGCAGAATAATGGCCAGCGCCAGGCTGCCGATGACGAACGCGGTGTTGGCGTCTTCGAACTGGATACGGCCAATACCATCGACCCCGGCAAGCATGCCGATGATCAGAAAGATCAACAGCAGTGGAATGCCCAGCCGCGATGACAGCGAGCTGGCCAGCACGCTGAAACAGAGCAGTACGGCACCGATCAGAAATAGGGTGTTGATATAGTCCATGGAGGCGACTCGACGGCGGGTGGCACGAACCTCTCCACTATATCGTCTATGCCCCGGAGCAGTAAAAAAATTACTGTATAGTCAATGCATTGTGAGCAGTGAGGTGATTATGGACGCAGCATTCTGGCAGCAGCGCTGGCAACTGGGGGAAATCGGCTTCCACAAGGCGGCAACCAATCCGCTGTTGCAGCAGTGGTGGCCGCGTCTGGCGCTGAGTGGCGTAGAGTCAGTACTGGTGCCGCTGTGCGGTAAGTCGCTTGACCTGTTGTGGCTGCGTGCACAGGGGCATCCGGTACTGGGTGTCGAGCTGGCGCGCAGCGCTCTGGAGGCCTTTGATGCCGAGCACGAGTTGGCGCTGGCGTGGAGCCAGGAGGGCGACTTTGCCGTAGCGCGGGGGGCTGGGTTTGAACTGCTGTGTGGTGATTACTTTGCCTTGCAGGCCGAGCAGCTGGCCGGTGTGGCTGCGGTGTATGACCGGGCTGCCCTGATCGCGTTGCCACCTGCCATGCGAGAGCGTTATGTCGCCCAGTTGCGCACTCTGTTGCCGGACGGCTGGAAAATGCTGTTGGTGACGCTGGACTATCCTCAGGAGCAGCGCCCCGGTCCGCCGTTCAGCGTGCCGGATGCCGAGGTGCGGGCGCTGTACCAAGGCTGCCGTATCGACGTGCTGGATGAGCAGGATGTGCTGGCCGACCACGCGGTTTTCGCCAGCCAGGGTATGCGGTCACTGGTTGAACGGGTCTATCTCATTTCCGCCTGAGGCCTCGATGCTCGCCGCTTTTGCCCTGTTGTACAAATTGCTGCCGCTGTACGTGACGGTCGCCCTTGGTTGGCTGGCCGGCCGCTATCTTGAGGCCAGTGGTCGGCATATAGCCGGCATCATGATGTATATCGTCACGCCGTCGGTGGTGTTTGCCGGCGTTATGCGGGCGCCGCTGTCGCCTGAAGTCATTGCGTTGCCGTTTCTGACCTTTGCCTTGTGCAGCTTGCTTGGCTGGCTGCATCTGCTGGTGGCGCGGCGCTGGTTCCCCGACGCCGGCGCCAATATGATTCCGTTGGCAGTGGGTACCGGCAACACGGGGTATTTTGGTATTCCGGTGGCGTTACTGCTGTTCGGCGAACAGGGACTGTCGATCTATATTGTGTGCATGCTGGGCACCACTCTGTTTGAAACCTCGGTGGGTTTTTACCTGGCGGCCCGCGGACGTTTTGGTATCCGTGACTGTCTGCTGAAGGTGGCGCGCCTGCCGTCGTTGTACGCGTTTTTTCTGGCCGTGCTGCTCAACAGCGCGGGCCTGTCGATCCCCGATGCCTTTGTGCCGCTGTTTGATAACCTGCGCGGTGCCTACAGCGTGTTCGGCATGATGATCATCGGCATGAGTATTCTCAGCTTCCAAGGGCTGGCCGGTGACCTGCGGTTTACCGGGCTGGCGCTGCTTGGCAAGTTCGTCAGCTGGCCTCTCATGGCACTGGCATTGTGCTGGTTCGACAGTCATGTGACTCAGCTCTATGGTCAGGCTGTCTATCAGGCCATATTGCTGATCTCCATCACCCCCATTGCTGCCAACACGGTGGTCATCGCGACCTTGCTCGATACCCATCCCAGGCAGGTGGCTGGTACCGCCTTGCTGAGCACTCTGGTAGCGCTGCTGTATATCCCGCTGATGATTGCCTGGCTGTTTTGATATCGCGGTGACAGTATTTTGTGGCTAACCTGAAACTAATCGGGAAAGTGACAGAAAACGGTTAATGCTGCTGCCGGTTCGGCCGATAACTCAGGTAAGGAAACATAACGGAAGCGCACCGGCATAGGTGCTGCGCACTGTCTATACAGGGCGCAAGGAGGATGTCAGCGCTTCCCAAGGGTGCAGGGCTACGCACCTGGCTGCTGTCGGTATGGCGGACGCTAACCGAGCCTGTTTCAGGGAATAACCGGCCCTTGGCGGCCTTTTTTCTGCCTGCGTCTGCTACAAGAGTGACAATGACTATGCCTAGCCTGATTCGAGACATGAGTTTTCGTTGGAAGTTAACCATTCCCCTACTGATTCTTGCGGCGTTGTTGGCCTTGTCGGGGGTGTTCGCGTTTTGGGCATTGAGTACGGTTGAGGCAAGGCTGACTCGAGTGGCGGCTGAGTTGCTGCCCCAAAGTAGCGTGGTGCTGGAGGCTGATCGTGACCTGTATCAGGCGTTGAGTGCAGAGCGGGCTATTATCGCCGGTGTGCGCAGCGCCGGGCTGGACGCTGAACTGAGCGACAACCTGCAGCAGGCCAGCGACCGCATTGCTCGCTACGGTGAGGCGACCGACTCTGCCGAAGGCAAGGCGTTGGCAAGCGAGTTTACCCGGGCGTTTGCCACCTGGAAGGCGACCGCCATGGAGAACGTCAGGCTCGCCCGCAGCGGCGCCGCTGCCCAGGCTTCTGATATCAGCTATGGGCGTGGCTATGAGGAGTTCACCCGCGCACGTGATCTGATTGATCAAATGACCGGGCTGGTCAATCGTCAGGCTGATGCCGAAGAGAGCGAGGCAGCGGCCGATGTCAGCGCCAGTCACGCGCGTGTTGCGACGGTGCTGGTGGTTGGTGGCGTCGTCTGTTTGCTGATGATTGTGTTTTTCCCGGGCCTGATTACCAGCCCGTTGCGTGAGCTGTTGCAGCGCATTCGCGATATCGCCGACGGTGAAGGCGATCTGACCCAGCGTGTAGTCGTCCATTCCAATGACGAACTGGGCGCCCTGAGCCGGGCCTTCAATGCCTTTTTGGAGCAGCTGCAGACGCTGATTCGGCAGGTGGCCGACTCAACCTTGCAGGTCGCCTCGGCAGCAGAGCAGATGAGCGCCATCTCGACCGGGCAGGAAAAGCTGGTCAACGATCAGTACATGGCGGTTGATCAGGTCAGTACCGCTGCCACCGAAATGAGCGCGGCTATTCACGAAGTGGCCGACAATGCCCATAGTACCGCCGATGCGGCCCGCGAGGCTGATCGCCAGGGGCACGCCGCCTCGGACGTAGTGTCAGCGACCATGAATGACCTGCGCCGTCTGGCCGCCGACGTCGAAGAGGCTGCCGGGGTGATCAACAATCTGGAGCAGGATACTGACAAGATCGGTGGCGTGCTCAGCGTGATTGAAGGCATCGCCGAGCAGACCAACCTGCTGGCGCTTAACGCTGCCATTGAAGCGGCACGGGCCGGTGAGCAGGGGCGCGGCTTTGCGGTGGTGGCCGATGAAGTCCGGGCCCTGGCAGCGCGCACCCAGGACTCGACCCGCGATATTCAGCAGATGATCCAGAAGTTGCAGTCTGGCACGGGGCAGGCAGTGGCAGTGATGCAGCGCGGCGCCGAGCTGGCAGCGCAGAGTGTTGAAAAGGCGGGTGCTACCGAGTCGTCATTGAATGAAACCTCCGCCTCGGTGATGCGCATCAACGATATGGCCGCCCAGATTGCGGCGGCCTGTGAAGAGCAGAGCCAGACTACCGAAGATATCGCCCGCAACATCAGCGGCATCCGTGACCTCTCCAACCAGGCTGCCCAGTCTTCACAGGAGAGCCGTGATGCGAGCAACGCGCTTGCGCGGTTGGCCTCGGGCCTGCAGCAACAGGTTGGGCGCTTTAAAACCTGAGGGTTGTAAGTTATCCGCAAGCCGTTACAATAGCGCGGCCCGAGCATGCTCGGGTCGCTATGGTGGCCCCGTCGGT
>DBHE01000133.1 GCA_002296055.1 Pseudomonadaceae bacterium UBA836 | reverse complement strand
CCAGCGCTTGCGCCAGAGCCAGCCGGGGCACAGCAGCAGATAAAGCGCCAGTGGTGCCAAGGCGTAGAGCAGGAAGCTGAAATCGTAGATCACACCCTCGCCGTACAGGCGCAGCACGCCGCCCGGGCTGAGCTGGGCTTCGCTCAGATGGGTCAGCAGCAGAATCGAGCGGGTAACGAAGAAAACCCCGAGCCAGAGGGCTGCGAGCAGGCCAAGGAAGCGGGCTTGGGCGGATTTGAGCAGGTGCATGTGACGGTCCATGGTTGAAATCGACCGTCGCAGTGTGGTGATCTTGCTGTCGGCGTAGCGTCAACGCGCTGTGAAAATTTCGTCAAGCCGCGTTGTTTTTTTGGAGAGCCCCCTGCATGCGTATTCTGGTTATCGAGGATAACCGCGACATCCTCGCCAACGTGATGGATTACCTGCAGCTCAAGGGCTACACGGTGGATTGTGCACAGGACGGGGTGTCCGGTTTACATCTGGCCGTGAGCGATCATTACGACCTGATCGTGCTCGACATCATGCTGCCCGGCATGGACGGTTATCAGCTCTGTCAGCGGTTGCGCGAAGACGCCGGCCGCGATACGCCGATCATCATGCTGACCGCCCGCGATGCGCTGGATGATCGGCTCAAGGGCCTCAAGGTCGGCGCTGACGATTACCTGCTCAAACCCTTCGCCCTGTCGGAGCTGGTTGCCCGCATCGAAGCCATTTTGCGCCGCAGCAGTGGCGGCGGTCGTCATCGGCTGCAGGTCGGTGACCTGAGCTATGACCTCGACACCCTGCAGGTAACTCGTGACGGCAAGGCGCTCAAGCTGAACCCGGTCGGCCTCAAATTGCTGGAAGTGCTGATGCGCAAGAGCCCGGCGGTGATTCGCCGTAACGTGCTGGAGGAGGCGCTGTGGGGGGATGAGTTGCCGGACAGCGATAGCTTGCGCAGCCATATTCATCAGTTGCGGCAGATTGTCGACAAACCTTTCGACACACCGTTGATCCACACCGTTCATGGTGTTGGCTATAGCCTCGCGGAGCCTGCCCAATGATTCCCAAGCAGCCGTTGCGGCGACGCATCGTGATTGCCTTTACCCTGATGACCCTAGCGGTTAGTGGCGTATTTTCCTTGAGCATTGTGGGTATCGTGCATTTTGTTGAGGAGCATCTCGTGTCCGACGAAATGAGCGAAGAACTTAATAATGTTTTAGCGCAAGACTTGGCTCGCGGAATGCCACCGCGACTTGACGCCAAGACCCGACTCTACGCATCAAACATGCCGGGTTACGAGATTCCTGGCGTGATGCGTGATTTGGACGAAGGCTTTAGCGAGTTGGTGGACGATGAGCACGTAGCCTACGTATTTATCCGTGATATCGGCGCGCAGCGTTTCGTGTTGGTAAGGGAGCAGGCTGAGTTCGAAGAGCGGGAGAAGATCCTGTTTGCTGTGGTGTTTGCCGGTTTCCTGCTCAGCGTACTGCTTGGCTGTCTACTAGGCTGGTTGATGGCGCAGAAGATTTTGGCGCCGATCATTCGGCTGGCCGGACAGGTTCAACACCGTGATCAATTGTTGCCGTTTGCGCCACCCTTGGCGCCGGATTATCCGGATGACGAGGTAGGGTATCTTGCCGAAGCGTTTGATGCGACGCTGAGCCAACTGCGTCGCTCGCTGGAACGCGAGCGCCTGTTTACCGGCGACGTTAGCCATGAGTTGCGTACTCCGCTGATGATCATCGCTACCTCTACCGAGTTGCTGGAGGCCGCCGAGCTGGGTGAGCGGGAGCGGCGTCATGTCGACCGCATTGCCCACGCGGCCGAGGAGATGAGCGAGTTGGTCGGCACGTTTCTGCTGCTGGCGCGGGGAAAAGGCCGGCCAGTGCGGTTGACTGGCAATACCGCGCTGCTAGAGGTGGCACGGGAGCAGGCTGAGCGCTGGCAGGGCGGTTTCACTGATAAGGGGCTGGCGTTCGAGTTGGTCGTCGAAGCGGAGGATAGCGGCCAGTATCACCCGGGGCTGTTGGCTACGGTGATGTCCAACTTGCTGCGCAATGCCTTGCACTACACCGAGCAAGGTCACGTGCGTCTGGTGTTGCAACAGGGCGGATTTCGGGTGGAAGACACCGGTCCCGGCGTGCCATCTGAGCAGCAGAGCGAGATATTTGAGCCCTATGTGCGCGGCAGTGAAGCGCGGGGCGAAGGACTGGGGCTTGGGTTGTCGCTGGTAAAACGGATCTGTGCTTACCAGGGCTGGTCGGTCAGCATGCGTTCGCCCGCTTCGGGCGGCAGTTGCTTTGAAGTAACCCTTGGCTGATAGCGGATGGCGCAACGGCCATTGCAGAGCGATTAATTGCTGTTTTCACGAAATTTTGACATCCCTTTGACGGGGTCTTGATCCGCCGGTGAATAACCTGACAGCACTTACCACTGTCAGGGTCACCGTCATGTCTGAAGGCAAACCGATCGAGCTCGCGTTCTCCGACAAGTACGACCGCGCTCACTCTCAGCAGTATCTCGACAAACACCAGAGCGGTTTGTCGCGTCGTCTGTCCACTTGGCGCGACATGCAGCTAGCGCG
>DBHE01000046.1:30735-34143 GCA_002296055.1 Pseudomonadaceae bacterium UBA836 | reverse complement strand
ACGCTGACCACCGGGCCGAAGATTTCTTCCTGGAAGATGCGCATCTTGTTGTGGCCTTTGAGCAGGGTCGGCTGGATGTAGTAGCCGTTGCCGAACTCGGCGTTCAGACGCTCTGCGCCGCCACCGATGAGGAACTCGGCCCCCTCTTCGCGGGCGATTTCCATGTAGGACAGGATCTTGTCGAACTGCTGCTCGGAAGCCTGTGCGCCAACCTGGGTGTCGGTGTCCAGCGGGTTGCCGCGCTTGATGCTGCGGGTACGGTCCAGAACCATGCCGATGAAGTCGTCGTACATGTCTTCCTGAATCAGCGCGCGGGACGGGCAGGTGCACACTTCGCCCTGGTTGAAGAACGCCAGCACCATGCCTTCAACGGCCTTGCTGATGAAGGATTCTTCCGCCTGCATGATGTCGGAGAAGTAGATGTTCGGCGACTTGCCGCCCAGCTCGACGGTAGACGGGATGATGTTTTCCGCAGCGCACTTGAGGATGTGACGGCCAACCGGGGTAGAGCCGGTGAACGCCAGTTTGGCGATGCGGGTGCTGGTGGCCAGCGCTTCACCGGCTTCGCGGCCGTAGCCGTTAACCACGTTCAGTACGCCCGGCGGCAGCAGGTCGCCGATGACTTCCATCAGCACCAGAATGCCCAGCGGGGTCTGCTCGGCAGGCTTGAGCACGATGCAGTTACCGGCAGCCAGCGCAGGGGCCAGTTTCCAGGCGGCCATCAGCAGCGGGAAGTTCCACGGGATGATCTGACCCACCACGCCCAGAGGCTCGTGGAAGTGGTAGGCCGCGGTGTGCTCGTCCAGCTCGGCAGCGGTGCCTTCCTGCGAGCGCAGGCAGCCGGCGAAGTAGCGGAAGTGGTCAGCGGCAAGGGGGATGTCGGCGTTCAGGGTTTCACGCACGGCTTTGCCGTTGTCCCAGGTTTCGGTGACGGCCAGCTTTTCGAGGTTCTGCTCAATGCGGTCGGCGATTTTCAGCAGGATGTTGCTGCGCGCCTGCACGGAGGTCTTGCCCCAGGCATCTTTGGCAGCGTGAGCGGCGTCCAGCGCCTTGTCGATGTCTTCTGCGGTGGAGCGCGGGATTTCACACACAGCGTTGCCGGTAACCGGCGTCAGGTTGGTGAAATACTGCCCTTTGACCGGTGCGACAAACTCGCCATTGATGTAGTTGCCATAGCGAGACTTGAAGGAAACGACTGAGCCTTCGGCTCCAGGTTGTGCATAGATCATTGTTGTTTTCCTCTGAGCGAAGCCTGACCCCGCACGGGTCAAGTCATGGTTCGATCTTAGTAACGGCTTCGGGGTGTCTGGTATGCGCCGTTGGCAGGGTTGATGTCGTTATTTAGTAGTAGATTGCCCGACCCATAGCGTCTTCTCAGGCTAGCTGGCAGACGGCTCAGCCGCGCTGCAGCCGACCAGCGGTCAGGCGCTCTGCACCCGCAGCACGCCGGTATCAATCGCCAGATGCACCAGCTCGGTCAGCGAGCTGACGCTGAGCTTTTGTTTAAGCACGGTGAGGTTGTTGGAGACGGTTTTGCTGCTGATGCACAGGTTCTCGGCAATCTGCCGGGGCGGCACGCCGCGGGCGAGCATGACGAAGATCTCGAACTCGCGCTGGGTCACGTCGCGCAGGCGCGGGTCCAGGCGTTCATCACTGCCGGCACAAGCCAGTTGGGTGGCGAGGTCTTGTTCTATATAACGGTGACCCTTGAGGCAGCGGCCGACCGCATCGAGCAGCACCTCGGGCGAGGCGTTTTTGGTGATATAACCCAGCGCGCCGGTCGCCAGCGCCTGACGCACCAGCGGCAGTTCATCGTGCATGCTGAAGAACAGGATGCGCAGCAGCGGCCAGCGCTGCATCAGCCGCCGTGCGGTTTCGATACCACTGATGCCGGGCAGGCCGATATCCAGCAACACCAGGTCAGGCACCCGCTGCTGCGCAGCAACCAGGGCGTCCTCCCCGCTTTCCACGGCGCGAATCTCCGCCTGCGGCAACATCTCGCCCAGCAGGCAGGCGCAGCCGTGGCGCACCATGGGGTGATCGTCCACCAGCAGCAGGTTCATGGGCGCGGCTCATGCTGAGCAGCGGCACTGGCGGCAGGGCTATCTACCGCCAACAGGCGATCGGTGCCGAGCAGGCACAACAGCATAAGAGTCAGGTGCAGCAGGGTTCGCAGGCAGTGCATGGTGGTAGTCCACTTGTTTTCTACCCATGCTATGCCGCCCGCGCGCGAGCAAAATACGACCTTGGTACCGACAACCCGCTACTTTCTGCATATGGGCTTGCGCCGGCGACGGCGCCATACTTCCAGCAAACAACAACCGGACTGCCGCCATGCGCTTGCTGATCGTGCTGACCGCCTTTTACCTGCTTGCCCTGAGCGCCGCCACCCTGGTAGCGGATGAACGCCTGAATGACCTGTTGCAGAGCGCCGAATCACCGATAGCCGCCGGGCAGATAGCGCTTGCTCCAAGCACCCGCGACCTACTACTTTAGTACCGGTTTGTACTGCCAACGTCTCATTTAAAAGACACCCTACTGGCGATGTAATGCCTACAATGCCAGTCGCCCTGGCTACTCATACATAAAAAAATAAAACGGGTTACCAAGCCATGTACAAGATACTCATAGCTGACGACCACCCCCTGTTCCGCGAGGCCATCTGCAACGTCATCGGCGGCGGCTTTCCGGGCAGCGAGCTACTGGAAACCTGTGATCTGGACAGCGCGCTGGCCATCGCCCGTGAGCAGGACGATCTGGACCTGATCCTGCTGGACCTGAACATGCCCGGCATGCATGGCCTCAACGGCCTGATTACGCTGCGTAACGAGTCTCCGTCTATCCCGGTGGTGATTGTCTCGGCCGAGGAAGACAAGCAAGTGGTGCTGCAGGCCATCACCTACGGCGCGGTCGGCTTTATCACCAAATCCTCGCCGCGCGCGCAAATGACCGAAGCCATCGAGCAGATTCTGGACGGTAACGTCTACCTGCCCTCGGATATCATCCGCGCCAACCACACCATCACCCGCCGCAACCCCGAGGAATACCCCATCTCCCCGGAACTGCTCTACGCCCTCACCCGCAAGCAACTGCTGGTGCTGGAGCGCATGGCCAAGGGCGAGTCCAACAAGCAGATTGCCTATCATCTGGACATCGCCGAAACCACGGTCAAAGCGCACGTATCCGCCATTTTGCGCAAGTTGAATGTGCACAATCGGGTGCAGGCGATTTTGTCGGCCAGTGATGTGGATTTCAGTGCGTATTTGCGGCGCTGAGCGGGGCTGACTGCCCCTTCCCTTCTACGTTTGCACACCGCGTTCGTAGGGGCACGGCATGCCGTGCTCGCCTCCACCGCACCCCGGAGTTGCGGCCACTCACATAGATCCCCCCTTCCACGTCATCCCCGCG
>DBHE01000046.1:30244-30365 GCA_002296055.1 Pseudomonadaceae bacterium UBA836 | reverse complement strand
ACGCGGGAATGACGGGAGAGGCGTGTGTGGCTGGAAACGGGCACGGTATGCCGTGCCGGCCTGCACCGCAGCCCGGAGTTGCGGCCACTCACATAGCCCCCCCTTCCACGTCATCCCCGCG
>DBHE01000046.1:0-29879 GCA_002296055.1 Pseudomonadaceae bacterium UBA836 | reverse complement strand
ACGCGGGAATGACGGGAGAGGCGTATGTGTCTGGAAACGGGCACGGTATGCCGTGCCGTGCCCACCTCCACCGCACCCCAGCGTTGCGGCCACCCGCATCGATGTTCACCCACCCTTTCCATGTCATTCCCGCGCAGGCGGGGATCCAGTCCATCGCCTGATACCCTCTCTGGATTCCCGCCTGCGCGGGAATGACGAGGGAGGGGCGCTGTTGCGGAGCGGGGCCAGGCCTAACCTCTGACCGCCAACAAATGACTCATCGCCGTCTTCAACTTCATCGGTTTCACCGGCTTGTGCATGAGCACGTGCCCCAGCTCACGCACCTGCAGTTTCAGCGCGTTGCTGTAGTTGGCGGTGATCAGCAGCACCGGTAATGGCGTGCCACGGCGGGCATTGATGCGGCTGACCACGTCGACGCCGTTGACGTCGTTGTCCAGGTGATAGTCGGCTATCAACAGGTCGGCCGGCGCATGGAAGTTGTCCACCTGGGCGGCGAGGTCTTCTTCCGAGAGGGCGGTGATGACATTGCAGCCCCAGCCCTCCAGCAAGGTGCGCATGCCGGCACAAATGGCGGCGTCGTTATCCAGCACCCACACGGTGGAACCCGGCAGATGTTCGCCAATGCGCGCCGAGACCACCTCGGCAGCCTGCGCCGCCGGCTGCAGACGCCCAAAGGGCACTTCTACCGCAAATACCGAGCCGCGCCCTTCTACCGAGCGCACACTAATGCGGTGGCCGAGCATGCGGGCGATCTTGTCGACAATGGCCAGGCCGAGGCCGAGACCCCGGTCACGGGTGTTGGCGCTGGGGTTGACCCGTTTGAACTCCTGAAAAATCTCCTGCAGCTTGTCCTGCGGAATGCCCAGCCCCGTGTCCCAGACCTCTATCCGCAAGCCGTGCGCCTGGCGCCGGCAGCCCAGCAGAATACGCCCGCTAGGCGTATAACGAATGGCGTTGGTGAGAAAGTTGCGCAGAATGCGCACCAGCAGTTGGGCGTCGCTGCGCACCACGGCCTGGCTGCTGACAAAGTGCAGGTCAAGGCCATCGATACCGGCCATCTGGCGATATTCCTTGGCCAGGTTGTCGAGCAGATCGGTCAGCTGAAAAGCGCTGATATCCGGCTTGATCACACCGGCGTCCAGCTTGGAAATATCCACCAGGGTGCCCAGCAGATTTTCCACATCCTCCAATGAATGACTAACCTGGCGCACCAGCGATGAGCCGGACTCCGGCAGGCTGTCGTGCTGCTCCAGCAGCGCACCGGTGAACAACCTGGCGGCGTTGAGCGGCTGCAACAGGTCGTGGCTGACAGCAGCAAGAAACTTGGTCTTGGACAGGTTGGCCTGCTCGGCCTCGCGCTTGGCTTCGCGCAGCCGCGCTTCGGCCTCGGTGCGCTCACGGATTTCCTCGCGCATCTGGCCGTTTACCTCAGTCAGCTCCTGGGTGCGCTCACGCACGCGCTGCTCCAGGTGTTGATAGGCCTGATGCAGCGCTTCTGAGGTGCGCCGCCGCTCGGTGATGTCGCGGATCAGCACAAAGATACCCACCACCTCGCCGTCGCCATCGCGGTTGGGTACATAAGAGCGCAGCAGGTAGCGCTGCTGACCGTCCAGGCTGGCCTCGGCAAACTCAAAGCTTAGGCTCTCCCCCCTGAAGGCGCGCTGAATGTAGGGCTGCAGGCGCTCGAATAACTGGCTGCCATGGACCCGATGCAGGGTCTGCCCAAGAATTTCGCCGCGGGCCCAGCCGTACCAATCTTCGTACACCTTGTTGGTGAACTGGTACGTGAGGTCCGCGCCGACATAGGCAATCAGCGCCGGCACGTGGTCGGTGATCAGCCGCACCCAGCGCTCGCTCTCCTGCAGGGCGCGGGCGTAGAGGTCGCGCTCGGTGATGTCGGTAAAGGTGTTGACGAAGCCGCCGGTCGGCATGGGGTGGCTGCGCACCTCCAGCACCCGCCCGCTGCTTAGGCGCTGCTCGCAGGTGAGCAAGGGCGCCCCCTGATGATTGCGGCTGTAGGGGGTAAACAGCTCCAGCTCGCTCTCGCCAATCACCTCGGCAAAGGGCCGGTGCGCCTCAATCGGTGCCAGCCCGGCCAGCTCCAGAAAACGCCCGTTCCAGACCTCCAGGGCGCCTTCATCGTTGACCACCGCAACGCCCTGGGACAGGCTGTCGACGGTGCGCTGCAACAGGCGGGTTTTCTGCTCAAGCGCCTTTTCGCGCCGCGCCTTCTCGGACTGTTTGAGGTCGGTAATATCGGTGTACATGATCACCAGCCCGCCCTCGCGGGTGGGCCGCTCACTGACCTGCATCCAGCGCTGGTCACGCAACTGGTGCAGCAACTGGCCGTCGGCGGCGGCGTCGGTCTCGACCACCAGCCCGGTGGTCAGGGCCAGGCGCTTGACCTCGTTCAGCGAGGTGCCCTCGGTCACGCACACACCGGTGCCCTGCCAAAAGGCGGCAAAGCGACTGTTGAACAGCACGATACGGCGCTGCTCATCAAACAGTACAAAGGCGTCAGAGACGCTTTCAATGGCATCGATCAGGTAGTGATGGGCCTTTTCCGCACGGGCGCGGGCATCGGTCAGCAGGCGATTGCTGGCTTGCAGCTCGGCCATGGTGTCGTTCAGCGCCTGGGTGCGTTCGCGCACCTGCTCGGCCAGCTCAACCGAATGCTGAAACGCGGCGTAGCTTTCTGTGCGCTGGCTGGAGCTGGATTCAACCCGCTCAATCAGCGCGGCGTTGATGCGTTTGAGTTTGCGGTTTTCCGCGCGCAGCGCTTGCAGCTCGGCCAGCAGCTGCGGGTCATGCAGCGGCACCTCAACGCGGGAATGCAAAAGCCACCCCGGTGAAGGTCTGGTTAATGTGCATGCCGTTGAACTGCTCACCGTAGGTGTTAAAGCCGATTACCCGGTTGGCCGCTAAAAAGTCGGACATGCGCTGATCCTCTCCGCGCAGCTCGGCCTCCATGCGGCGCAAAAAACAGTCGCAACCCAGAATCAATACCGGCTCGCCCAAACGCTGGCGCAGTTGTTCAAAACGCAGGCGCAAGTTGGGCAGCAGCTCGCCGGGCGTCATCGCGGTGAGCACAATGCCGGTGTCCACGGCGCAGTAAAAGGTCAAACTGAGGTCGGCATTGACCCGCTGGATGGAGCGCACATAAAACTGGTCGCGAATACGCACCGCCAGTGCGTTAAGCGCAAAGTGCTCGGCACGCAGCGCGTCCAGCGGCACGCCGACCAGCCTGGCGTACTCCTCTGCTGCCGGTTCAGCGTTCAGCTCCAGCACCGTGCGACTGGCACTGTCAGCGGCGGTGACTACCAGCTTGCTGTCGGTGGGCTTTAAGTGATGGGTGGTGAACACCTCAAAATCCAGCCAGGTGTTGATCATCACCACCACGGCGGCCCCGGTCAGAAAGCGGCCCTGGTAATACACGTGGGTATGGCTCAGGTGGTTGTCATCACCCGCCGAGCCGCCAAAGTGCGGAATGCTGCCAAGCGCCGCGCTCAGGGTGTTGAGCACCAGCTCCTCGCGGCTGGACAGGCCGTCCAGCATGGTCAGGGCAAAAGTGTGCTCCTTGATGGGCGCCAGGTTTACCTGCCGGCAGTACCCCAGCATGCGCTCAACTGCCTGCTGCGCCTCTACCAGGCTGAAGCTGTCGAGTGCCTGAATCAAGGTGCAGTCAACCGCAAAGGTACGCAAATCCAGCCCAAGCGCGCTGATACAGCCGCGCCCGTAGCCCTGGGCGCTGATCTCCCCGGCCGTGGTACAGCCGAGCAGCATCACGCCGCCAAAGTGCTGCTCCAGCGCCGTAGCCAAACGCTCCAGCGGGTACTCGGCAGAACAGAAAAACAGCACACAGCCCAGATGCGGATGCAGCAACTGGCGCGCCAAATCCTGCGCCGCCGCGTCCGGGTCCGTGGCCTCGGTCATGGCGGTGCGAAAGCAGTCGTCGAGCGGCTGAGTGCTGAGGTGGGTGGTGCCGGGAATACTGTTCATGCCCCCGATTCTAGAGAGCAGGCAAGGTGCGCCAACATGCTACTTCAGTACTGAATAGGTAGGCCTTGGGCAGCATGTGGCCGGAATCGCCCCGGGATGGATCCCCGCCTGCGCGGGGATGACGTGTAATTGAAATGGCGGTTTAGCACGGCACACCATGGGGCCGGTGCAACACAATGCAAAAGCCCCCGCCTGCTCGCACAGACGGGGGCCGATACCCATTAACGCGATTACCAGCTCAGGGCAACACCCAGTGCCACGGAGTCAGTCTCTTCGATAGTCAGGTTGTTGGTGCGATCTTCAATCTCGAACTGGTTGTACTCCGCTACCAGGGTCAGGTGCTCGTTGATGCTGTGGAACAGGCCGATGGCACGGGTTTCGTAATCAGCTGCCACACCAAGACCGTTGCCGTCGTCTTCGGTTTTGCCGTAGGACAGCGCCAGACGGGTCTTGCCGCCAAAGGTGTAAGAGCCCTGCATCAGGTAGCCGGTGCTGTCGATTTCGCGCAGTACCGCTTCGCCCGCGTTGTTGGTAAAGAACGGGTTGATGCCTTCGGCGTCAAAACCAGAGGCAATCAGCGACAGCGCACCCATCTTTGCCTGAACGCCGTAGCCAACCCCCTCGGAGGTGACGTCGTCTACGGCATCATCGGTGTTTTTGGAGGTCTGGTAGCCGGCGTTCACCCAGCTGTAGATCTCGGCGCCAGCCAGATCGAATTGATAGGTGATCTCGGTTTCAAAGCGCGGCGCGTCCTGGTAGTTCTTGCCGGCAACACTGTCGTCGCTGGTGTCGACCGGGTCCATGATACCGGCGGCGATGCGCAGGCCACCCATGACCGGTGAGCGGTAGGTGATCTGAGCGGTCGGGAACGGGTACGGGTAGCCGCTGCCGATGTTGCCGAAGGACACGCCACCGCCATCAACCAGGCCCAGGGTGTCGCTGACCTGACCGTAACCGGCGAGCATTTCATCGAGCAGGATGTTGGAGCGGGCAAACAGGCCAAAGTCCTTACCGACCAGCACTTCACCCCAGTCGCCGCCGATGGTGCCGTAGAACTGACGCACGTCGATGGCCGTGCTGGTGCCGTTGGTTTCGCTGTCATTGATGGTGACCCAGAACGAGGAGCGTGCGCCGAGGGTCAGGTCGCCCATGTCCTTGCCCATGTTGAAGCCGATGTAGTTGGGCAGAAAGCCCATCTTCACGCGGGCTTGATCGCGGTCCAGGTCATCGTTGATGTTGTCGGTGTCGGTCTGCACATAGAAGGCGTTGACGTAACCGTCGGCAGAGAAGGTGGTGCCGTCTTCGTCGTACAGGGTAATGGCGGCAGACGCCGGGGCGCTCAGCAGGGCAAGGGCGATAGGGGTCAGCAGGGTGCAGGCAATCTTGTTCTTGTACATGGTGCTCTCCGATGAATTCAGTGACTGAAGCGTCACGCCGATTATCAGAAAGCCCCCTGCCCGCCCCCATTGGTCATCAGCGGCGGTTGTGTTGCCCTTTGGTCCGTGCGACCAAGCGACGAGATACCGGGCCTGCAGCAGGTTGTATTTACAACCTCCGGAGGTATTAGAAATCAGTCCGCCCCGGCCTGCCGGCTCAGCAGACGCCAGCGCGCGCTGTGCGGCAAGCGGCTGACAAAGGCGCCCCACTGCGCCGCGGTCAGCTTGAGCAAGGCCTGCTGCTCGGCGGCGAGCTGGTCTTCACGCTGCCAGAGGCAGTCTTCCCACTGCGCGTCAAACCCCTGCTGCGGATGCTGACGTTGTTGCTCCAGCAGCTGCGACAAGTGGGTGGCCTGCGCCTGCAGCTGGTCGGCAGACAGCGCCGCCAGGCCCTCCAGACTCTGCTGCAGAAAACGCTCGACCGCTGACTCGATGCAGCGCTGGGAACGATCCGGCGACTGCACCAGCAATAGCAAACCGGGCCGCCCTGCGCGCCGATGCAAACGCGCCACTACCCAGTATCCCAGCTGCTGCCGGGTGCGTAGCTCGGCAAAGAAAGGGTCCGCCAGCCGATGGTGCAGCAAGCGCCAACAGGCTGCCTGCTGCAGGCTGTCGTCCTCAGCTGGCAGATAGAGCAGCTGCGCCCGGTCGGTGTGTTTGCTGCTGACTTCAGTTACCTGCAATTGCCCTGGCTGCAGCTGCGGCAACGGACACTGCCAGGCAAAGGGCCGCATCAAGGCCGGGCAGAGGTTGAGCATCAGTTTTGCCAGCAGCGCCCGTTCTGCCTCAGGCCAGCCATCCGGCTTCAGCCAGATGACCTGCGCTTGCGCGCACAAGCGTTGCCAGAGCGCGAGCGGATCACGCAGGCGCAGCGTACTGGGCGAGCGCTCCTGTTGCAGCGACTGCAGCAACCGCCAGGCCGGAAGCGCATCCTGCTCTTGCTGCGCCCAGCGACGACTGCGACGCTCAATCAGCGCCAGCTGACTGACTGCCGGCGGTGCCTGCAGATGCTGCACCAGCTCACGCATGAACGCAGGCAGCAGCGGCGGCGGACTACTGACATCCAGCACCAGCTGCCCCGGCGCTAATGACCATTGCATCTGGATACCCACTCGCTCGCCCCACTGCTGCAGCGCTTCGCTCTGCAACGACCAGCAGGCCTGCAGCCAGCGCCGCTCAGCCACTGTGGCGCCAGCATCAGCCCAGCACCAGGCCAGCCGGGTACGCAGAGCACCGCTGGCCGACGCAAAGCGATGCAACCGCAGGCCGGGCGCGACCGAAGACCAGCGCAGCCCCTTGGGCGCCTCAGCCAGCGGACCAAGACAAGGGCCAAGCCGCCCTGCGAGGTTGGCCGATGGCGCCGCAGAGCAAGGCAACGCCCGAGCCTGCCAGCGGGTGGCTGTGTGCGCACACATATCACCACCAGACAGCCTGGGCAACCGCTGCAGCAGCAGGCGATTGGTCGGCGCCAACTGCCCGACCAGTCGCTGCCATTCGGGCATACCGAGCGTGCCCAGCGATACACCAGCTACATCCAGCACCTGGTCAGCCGGCAGCGTCAGCAGCCGCTCGGCGTAGCGCCGACAACTGTCCAGCATGTCGCCTTGCGGGCCGAGGTCAAACGCCGTCTGCGCCAGCGCCAGGCGCGCAGCCTGCGGCCATTGGGCCGGGTCTTCTCGATGCATGGCCTGCAACCAGCCGTCCAGCCCCGCAAGCGCTTGGTGTGGCTCGGTATCGGCAACCTGCAGCGCGATGCGCAGCAGCGCCTGCCCGCCCACGTCAGCCTCCAGTGAGGCATGCAGTTCATCGAGCAAGCCGCGCTCACGCAGGTAGCCCAGCGCACCTGCTGGCGCAGGGCTGTTCAGCCAGTCACACAACCAGCGGGCCGCCGAGCCGTGCACAGCACAGTCACTCAGCGGATAGAGCAACACCCACTCAGGCTGACCGCTGCGGCCTTGCCAGTCGATCTGGCGCGGCAGCTGCTCGGCCGCGAACAGGGGCTGGGCATAGGGTTCGGGCGCCCTTCCCGCCGGTAGCTGCGCAGCGCAGCTCTTGGCCATCGCCTGCAGCTGGTCCGCTCCCTGTGGGCCATGCAGCACCAGCGCCATGCTGCCCGCACGATAATGAATGGCATGCCATTGGCGCAGGCGCTCAGCTAGGGCGGAGGGGTCACCGGTAAGCGAATCCGCATTGCCCGCGGAAAATCGACTGAGCGGGTGCGCCGGATCTACCTGCGTTGCCAGCACGGCTTGGGCATGAATAGCGTCGTCAGCCAGCCGGGTGTGAAACTCCGCGTCGATCACCCGCCGCTCCTGCTCAGCCTGCTCGGCTGCGAACAGCGGCGCAGCCAACATGTCGGTCAAATGCGCCAGACAAGGCTCAAGCCCTTGTGGGCTGACCGCACAGAAAAACATGGTGGCCTCCGGCGCGGTGCTAGCGTTGAAGCGCCCGCCCCATTCAGCCACTCGGGCCGGAAACGAACCCGGCTCAGGCCAGCGCCGTGAGCCCATGAACAGCATATGTTCCAGCAGATGGGCCAGCCCCGGCAGGTCATCGGGTTCAGCATGACTACCGGCAGCCACCTGCACGACGGCTGAGGCCTGGGTGGCTGCAGGGTCATGGATCAACAGACACAGCACACCATTGGCCGCGCGGAAGAGTTGATAGTCCCGCTGATCGGCGGGCTGGGAGACAAGAGGGATTGGTTGCACGGCAGACTACGCAAGAAAAAGAGCCAACGTGCAGCTTAAGGCAAGCGTGCAAGACGCCCGCAAAAGCGGTACCAAAGTAGTAGAAGGCAACGACAGACGGTATGCGCAGCCAGGCTGCGGGGAAACAGTACGAGGAAGACAGGCGCGGCTATTGCGCGCCTGTCTCGCGGCTCAGAACGCCAGACGCGCGCCGATGGTCATGTTACGACCGGGCAGCAGTACTTCATCCTTGATGTATGACGAGTGCTGACGGGCCTTCTCATCCAGCAGGTTGTTGCCTCGCAAGAACAACAGATAGTCGCTCTCGCCCAGCACACCGCGCCAGCTCAGGCCGGCACCGAGTAAGGTGTAGTCGCCGGTCTCGGTTTCGTAGTCGGCTGTACGGTCCTGACGCATCACCTGAGTCGCCTCGACATGCGCTCCCAGATGGCTGGTCAGGCGCTGGTCGACGCGCAGGCCGTAGCGATCCGCCGGGATGCGCGGCAGGTCGCCGCCGTCTTTCAGCTTGCCGCGCACGCTGTCGCCAAACAGGGTCAGACCGGTCGAGCCTGTTGCCTGCCAGCTGACACTGCCCTCAATACCGTGCAACACCGCATCGGCCTGGCTGTACTGCACCACGCGATAGCCGGCGCCCGGGTCATCACCGGTGTCAGCGGCATAGATAAAGTCATCGACATCATTGCGGTACACGCTGACATCAAAGGTGACCGGCCCCTGGGTGCGACGCAGCCCCAGCTCCATGTTGACGCTGGTTTCGCGGTCCAGGTCGGGGTCGCCGATTTCCACGGTGCGGGTGGCAGCATGCGGGCCGTTGGCGTACAGCTCTTCGGCGGTCGGCAAACGCTGAGAACGCGACAGCGAGCCATAGAACACCAGCTCAGGCTGGAACTGCCAGCTGGCACCGACCGATACCGATGTGCCCTTGTGGTCGGCATCGTCGTTACCGTCTTTCAGCTCGATGGACTGCCACTCCTGGCGCAGACCAACCTCGTACAGCCAGTCACCCTGCTCATAGCTTTCCAGCAGGAACAGCGCGCGGTTATGGGTCAGCGAACGCGGCACGTAATCTTCTTCACCGACAGCCGCAAAGTCGCGACGGCTCAGCTGCGTGCCGACAACGCCGCGCCAGCCGGCAATCGGGTTGTGGGTCAGCTCAACGCGGCCTTCGGTACCGCGGTTGGTAAAGCGCGTGCCCGCTTCGTCACCTTCCATCTCGACGTGTTCGTAGTCGGTATCGGCAAGGCGTACACGGATGCGCTCGAAGCCGCTGAAGGGGTCAGTGTAGTCAGCACGCACATCCCAGCGTCGCTGCTGCATGTCGATGTAAGCCTGGCCATGTTCGTCATGATCATGGTCGTGCTCTTCATCGTCATGATCCTCGTCATCGTGGTCTTCGTCGTCATGATCATCATCGTGATCATGCTCTTCCTCTTCACAGTGCGAGTCCGCAGGCCCGTGGGTGTGGCAGTCGGCGTGCTCGTGCGCCAGCAAGCCGTACTCACGATCCTGACGGCTGTAGGCCAAACCGACGTAGCCGCGGTCGGTAATCCAGCTCAGGCCCAGCGCAGAAGACTCGGTCTCGTTATAGGCGCCTTCCTGTGTCGAGGGCGAGCCGGGGATGTTGTAAGGGTCGGCATCACTCTTGGCGCCCTCGATACGCGCGGCAAACTGGCCGGCGCCCAGGGTCAGACCTACCGCGCCGCTGCGCTCATCGGCCACGGTGTTGCCACGCAGGTCAATCTCACCCTCATAGCCGCGCTCGGGAATGTAGGTTGGCACGCGGCGGTCGATCAGGTTGACCACGCCACCGATGGCACCACCGCCATACAGCAGGGTGGACGGCCCTTTCAGCACTTCGACCCGCTCCAGCAGCGCGGTATCGGCAGTCACCGCATGGTCCGGACTGACCGTTGAGGCATCCATCACATCGGCCCCATCACTCAATACCCGTACCCGGGCACCATCCAGGCCGCGAATCACCGGTCGACTGGCGCCCGGCCCAAAGTTGCTGGCCTGCACCCCCGGCAGCGATTCTAGGCTGTCTGCCAACCCGGTCTCGCGTTGGTTGAGCCACTCATCGCCCTGCAATACGGCAGCAGGCTGAGTCATGCGATCAGCGGACTGATCCAGCGCCGAGGCACTGACAGTAACGCTCGGTAAGGTTAGCGATTCATCGGCATGGGCAGGCAAGCTGGCGGCAGCAACGGCCAGTGCCAGCGCCAAAGGGGTTTTGGCAGGCAACATGAGGACTCCCTAGCAAGTCATGATTGGAATAAAGGGCAGAAAAGTAAGCGAAGAATAATATTTGATATAACGTAACAGTAACAGAGAAAGTTACGATATTACATATTGATGGAAAATGCGATTGTTGATACCGATTCTCGTTTCGGTTATGGTCGCTGCCACTAACGCCTAGCCGCATCGGGTTTGTTGCCGTTTCGTACGCCTCTCGGCGGCTTCAGGGCGCCAAGAGGCGGCCCACATCGGCCCAACCCGAATCGCTGCGGCCGGCGGATGAGCGAAACGGCAACAGACCCTGATGAGCACCTCCCGGCAAACCCTGTTACAGACCTTTCTGCGCGAGCGCGATACCTTGCTGCGTCGTATTCAGCGCATGGTCAGTAGCGAGGCGATTGCCGAAGACCTGGTACAAGAAGCCTTCACCCGCCTGTGGCAGCGGGAGCTGCCGCAAGACAGCCCCGGCCTGTTGTACCGCACAGCGCAGAATCTGGCGCTGGATTACCTGCGCAGCCAGAAGGTCCGCGAACGCCACCAACAGCAGGACCCGGAGCTGACTGCCGATCGCCCCAACGAGGCCGACCAGCAGGCTATCGCCGCGCAGGAGTGCGACGCCCTGGCCGCTACCCTACACGGCTTGCCGGAGCGCACCCGCCAGGTGTTTCTGCTCAACCGCCTGGAGGGTGAAACCTACGCCGCCATCGCAGATAAACTCGGGCTGTCGGTCAGCACGGTAGAAAAGGATATGATGCGGGCCATGCTCGCCTGCCGGCGCTGTCTGCAACAGATGCGTGACGAGCGATGAGGACGTCACCGGCATGAAACGTTTAACAAGAGCGCACCACGCGCCGCAGCAGGAACCGCACCGTGACCACGCCTAACACTGAGCAATTGCACGAAGAAGCCATCGCCTGGCTACTGCGCCGCAACGATCCGCAGCAGGCGGAGCTGTGTCAGGCCGAGTTTGATGAGTGGATTGGCCGCAGCAGCGCCCATGTAGATGCCTACCTCGACGCCGAAGTGCTCTGGCAACAGTTGGAAGCGCCCGCGCGCCAGGTGGCGGGCACGCCTGTGACGCGCGCTCCGGTCATCCCGCTGCCGCAGCGGCCACGCCGCCGCTACGCCCAATGGGCCATGGCCGCCGGCCTGGTAGTGGCGCTGGGCGCCGGTTTCAGCGTCTGGCGTGACCCGGGCCTGGCGGTACGCTGGCAGGCAGACGCCGCAACGGCGCCAGGGCAAAGCCACGAGCTGATGCTGGCAGACGGCAGCACCCTGTATCTGGACAACGACAGCGCTGTGCGGCTAAAACTCGACGGCGAGAAACGCCAGGTCGACCTGCTGCGCGGGCGCATCTGGCTGTCGGTCAACCATGACGGCCGCCCCTTTGTGGTCAGTTCAGACGGCGCCGAGGTCGAGGTGCTGGGCACCCGCTTTGCGCTGGAGCGCTGGGCCGACCAGTTGCAAGTGACCGTCGAGCAAGGACGCGTGGCGGTGACGGCACCTGGCGGCGCCCATACCCCGGACGATGAGCCCCTGACCGCCTCACAGCGTATCAGCGTCAACGGCCAGCACTTGCAGCAACGCGAGCAGGTCAACGTGGATACCGCACTGGCCTGGCGACGTGGCGAGGTGGTGTTTGACCAGGCGCCCATAGCGCAGGTGGCGCGCCAGCTGGAGCGCATGACGCCAGGCCGTGTGCTGCTGGACCCGACACAATTTAGCGGCCAGCGGCTGTCGGGCAGTTTTCCGGCCGACCGGCCAGAGCTGATCCTGCGAGCACTGGAGATGACCCAACAGGTAGAAGTGACCCAGCTCACCGGCAGCCTGCTGTGGCTGCAAAAAAGAGCGCCCTGAGCGGGCGCCCTGCGCGCAGCAGATCCCTTCGCATCACCACATTACCCCCTACCGCCTGGACACAAGGTGCTGTGCCCAGGGGCGGAGCTCGCGGCTGTTGAGCGGCCGGCTGCTCAGAAGTTATAGGTCAGACTGGCCCGCACCGTACGCCCCGGCGAGGGCATCAGGCCGAGGTTGAGCACGTCCATGTAGTACTGATCACGCAGGTTGTCGATGTTCAGGTCAACGGTCAGGTGGTCGCTGTGCTCGTAGCTGGCGAATACGTCGATCAGGGTGTACGGGTCCCACACCGCCAGGGTGGTGTAACCCCCGCTATCGGCGTTGTTGTTTTCCGCCGGGCGCTCACCTTCGCGCGAAATGCGCCCGCCCAACGTCAGCCGCTGCTGAAAAAACCGCGTACCCAGCGTCAGGCTGGCGCTGTACTTGGGCGGCACGTGCAGCTGTGCATAGCCGTTTTGCACCCCACCCGGTCGGCAGTCATCCTGCGTCTTGCAGAACAGGATCTTGTCGTAGTGGATGCCGGAGGCCTGACCAAACACCAGGCCATTGTCGTAGCCGATGGACGCCTCGACCCCACGAAATACCGCGTGGTGAATATTGCGCACCGTGGTGCCGCTGAAGCTGTCCCAGTTGCCGATACTGCGGGTCAGGTAGTTGTTTACCCGGTTCTCGAAGTAGGCCACCTTGGCCCGCGCCTGATCGCCATCAACCAGCAAGGAGTCGAGCGCCAGATTGCTCCCCAGCTCCAGGTTACGCGCGCGTTCGGGCTGCAGGTCCAGCCTGGGCGCGGAGCTGAATGACCAGCCAGTGGTGCTTTCAAACAGCGAGGGCGAGCGAATCGCTTCGGCATACTTGGCGTACAGCTGCCAGCCGCCCAACGGCTCTACGGTAATGGAGTAGATGGGGGCAAAGCCTGAATTGCGATCCACATTGTATTCATAGACACCGGTGGCTACGCGCACGGCGTTGCGGTCATGACTTTCGGTATCGGTGTAGCGCACAGAAGCATTCAGCGTGAGCCACTGCCAAGGCTTCCATTCGCCGCTGATAAAACCGCTGTACTCCTTGCGCCAGCCGTCTCGCGCCTCCAGCCCGTCACCAAAGCCGGTATACAGCTCGCTGGTATCGCCACCTGGCTCCAGCGTTTCGTAGACATATGAGCCGCCGTAGTTGAGGCTCAGTTCACCGAGCTTGCCATGCAGACGTGAGGTATTGCTGATGTCTGTGCCAGTGCGCTTGGCCAAGTCCCAATAGCCCTGCGGAAAGTCGATACCGAAGAAGGAATAGGGCGTCACGATGCGCGTATCGGTTTTGGTACGCCACAGGTTGGCGTCCAGGTCGATCCAGTCGTTGTCGAGCGGCTTCCAGTTGTAATTCAGCGTGTAGGTGTCCACCTCGACTTCACTCATCGGCGCCTGTACAGCGCCGTCAAAGCGAATGATCACAGAGGGCATCAGCTCGCCAAACTCGCTTTGATAGTTCATGTAGCTGGCGGTCAGCTGGTGTTCATCGGCCAGCCACAGGCGGCCTTTCAACAGATACGAAGTGTTGTTCTGCGAGGTGTTGAGCACCTCTTCGCCGGCGACATAACGATTCAAGCCATCGAAGGTGACGGTAGTGGTTTCCGTCTCACGGCCATTACGATCGGTAGTGACCACGCGGGAGCTGAAACTCGGCTGCCGACCGCCGCGCTCACCTGCATAGTAGTTGCCATTGCGGCGGCGACTGTAGACACCCAGCACCTCACCCATGCTCCAACGCTTGGCCATGGCGATACTGCCGGAGACGGAGTTGAATTCATGATCGTCAGGCCGATCCGTGTTGGTATAGGCGTAGAAGTCCGGCACGGTTTCCAGCGTACAACCCCAGTTGCAGCCGGTCGTGTAAGACCCCTGGCCGTAGGTGCCGCCCTTGCTGTTGGCTGCTGGCGGGCTGGTGGTGTTACCCATCAGCCCACCGCGCACGCGCAACCCAAAATCTTTGCCGTCCAGCAGGATGTCCTGCGGATTCAGCGTCTGCATACGCGCCACACCACCCGTGGCCCCAACGCCATCAACGCCGCTGGTCGGGCCCTTCTCGATGGTGACGCTACCGATCATGTCCGGGTCGATATAGTTGCGCGACGCCGCCCCGGAGTAGCCACGGTACACGGTGTTCTGCTGCTGGCTTCCGTCCACCAGCACCGGCACACGGCCGAAGCCCTGCATACCGCGAATGTTGATATCAACCGCGCCGCTGTTGCGGTTATCACCGGTCAGTACACCCGGCTCGCCCTTGAGAAAGTCGCCCACGGAGGAGCCGCGAAAACGCTGAATGCGTTCCTCTGACAGATACACCTGGCTACCGGCGCGAGTGAAATTCAGGTCCTCGGGACGGCCACGGATAGCCTCGGCATTAACGTCCAGCCGGTCCAGTGTCATAGCGCCAGGGGCATCGCCGGTGGCAGGCGGGGGCAAATCAACCAGCTCTACCGTGCCGGCGTCCACCACGCGATAACCCAGCCCAGTACCAGTGAGCAGCCGCTGCAACGCCTGCTCGCTGGTCAGGTTGCCGCTGACAGCGGCGGCTCGCCCCTCGATCGCGGACTGGTCGGCGCGCAACACGGCGATGCCGGTAATGGCGCTGAAGCGGCCGAGCGCGGCCAGTACCGGCTGGGCATCGATATTGAATTCGTAACGCGCCTGCTCGCTGGCGGCCGCCACCTGCTGCGCCAACACGCTCTGGGGCGCATGCAGACAGGAGAGCCCCACAACTGCTCCTGCCAACAACCGCGCCGGGGAAAAATCAGAACCAGCCATCTACCGCTCCCTTTCCAGTGATATTGATTTGCATTCACTAAACGGGGCAGCGCTGCAGGTTCCTCATCTTTTTTTTAAAAAAATGTTCACCACAACAAAAACAACAAAGCCGGCGCAGTGGCCGGCTTGTTGGAACAACGTCTCAATTTACTGCTCAACCGCAACACTCTCCAGCCAGGTACGAATTGCCCACAGGGCTTCCTGACTGACAAAGTCGGCCATGCGTGGCATGTAAACTCGGCCGTCGCGCACTGCGCCGTTGACCACGCGCTCCTTGAACCACTCATCACCGTAGTCACCGGACTCCAGGTAACGCAGGTCCGGCGTGATGCCACCGGAAATACCGTCCAGGCCATGACAGGCCGCGCAGTTCTGGTTGTAGGCTGAGGCGCCTACCTTGATAGCGAGGTCATGCTGGGGGTGCCCTTCGCGATAGGGGTTGGTGTCGCGCCACTCCTCGCCCAGCTCTTCCAATCCCTTGGTGTCGACCGCCTGAGGGGTGACGTTGCCATGGGCAAACGCCTGACCGGCGACCAGTGCCAGGCCCAGCGCGGTCATTTTCAGTGTGTTCTTGTAATGGTTCATACTGCTCACCTCTTGGCCGTTCATTACGGATTTGACGATGAGCATGGTAGGTAGCGGCGCCACAGCGCCCAATGCTGCTTTGGTGGCCGCAGGCTAGTTCGTTGGTAGTAGAAACGCCCCGCGCACTCCCTTGAAACGCCCGTCGCAGAGGCATTTGCGCTTTTGCAAAAGTAACCGCCACGGCTCTTGGATCAGGTTTTCTCCGCCCTAAGTACTGCTCCCTCCTACCCCCTACCAAGCGCCAGCCAACCGGGAACTCTTCCCGCCGCTTCCGGGCATTTTTCCGTATCGACCGGGACAGCCACGCGACCACCATGAGCCGTGGATCAGCCCCGCTGAACACCCCAACTATCGACAGGAAAACTGCCATGAAAACAACAAGACATTCCTCGCTGAAACCGATCAGCCAGGCGATCAAGGGCATCGTGATTGCCGCCAGCTTCGGCCTGGCCGCCAATCCGGCCGCCGCCACGCCGATCACCTGGGACGACATTGCCAACGACCACATGACCACCAATAACGTGCTGATGTACGGCATGGGCACCAACGCCCAGCGCTATAGCCCGCTGGACCAGGTCAACGCAGAGAACGTATTCAAGCTGACCCCGGCCTGGACCTTCTCCTTTGGCGATGAGAAACAACGCGGCCAGGAATCCCAGGCCATTGTTCACGACGGGGTGATCTACGTCACCGGCTCCTACTCGCGCATGTTCGCGCTGGATGCCAAAACCGGCCGCCGCCTGTGGAGCTACTCGCACCGCCTGCCCGATGATATCCGCCCCTGCTGTGACGTAGTCAACCGCGGCGCCGCCATTTACGGCGATCTGGTGTTCTTCGGCACCCTGGACGCCAGTGTTGTAGCGCTGAACAAGGACACCGGCAAGGTTGTCTGGCGTAAGAAGTTTGCCGATCACAAGGCGGGTTACACCATGACCGGCGCGCCGACCATCGTGCAGGACCAGACCACTGGCCGCGCACTGCTGATCCACGGCTCCTCGGGTGACGAATTTGGCGTAGTCGGCAAGCTGTTTGCCCGCGACCCGCTGACCGGTGAAGAAGTCTGGATGCGCCCCTTCGTAGAGGGTCACATGGGCCGCCTGAACGGCGAAGACAGCACCCCCACCGGCGACATCAAGGCGCCCTCCTGGCCGGATGATCCGAACTCGCCAACCGGCAAGGTCGAAGCCTGGAGTCAGGGCGGCGGTGCACCGTGGCAGAGCGCCAGCTTTGACGCTGCCACCAACACCATCATCATCGGCGCGGGCAACCCGGCGCCGTGGAATGGCTGGGCGCGCACACCGGAAGACGGTGACCCGGCTGACTACGACAGCCTGTACACCTCCGGCCAGGTCGGTGTTGACCCCAGCACCGGTGAGGTCAAGTGGTTCTACCAGCACACCCCGAATGACACCTGGGACTTCTCCGGCAACAACGAGCTGGTGCTGTTTGACTACGAGCAGGACGGCGAGAAGGTGCCGGCTACCGCCCACGCTGACCGCAACGGCTTCTTCTACGTGGTCAACCGTGAAGACGGCAAGCTGATGAATGCCTTCCCGTTTGTCGACAACATCACCTGGGCCAGCGGCATCGACCTGGAAACCGGTCGCCCGATCGAGAACGAAGGGCAACGTCCGCCGCGTCTGGAAGAAGGTCAGGAGCGCAGCGAAGCGATTGAGGTCTCCCCGCCGTTCCTCGGTGGCAAGAACTGGAACCCCATGGCGTACAGCCAGGACACCGGCCTGTTCTACGTGCCGGCCAACCACTGGAAAGAGGACTACTGGACCGAGCAGGTCAGCTACACCAAAGGCTCGGCGTACCTGGGCATGGGCTTCCGCATCAAGCGCATGTTTGATGACCACGTGGGTATCCTGCGCGCCATGGACCCGCAAACCGGCAACATCGCCTGGGAACACAAAGAGCCACTGCCCCTCTGGGCCGGCGTACTGGCTACCGGCGGCAACCTGGTCTTCACCGGCACTGGCGACGGCTTCTTCAAGGCCTTCAACGCCGAAACCGGCGAGCAGCTGTGGGAGTTCCAGACCGGTACCGGCGTCATCTCTCCGCCGATCACCTGGGAACAGGACGGCGAGCAGTACATCGGTGTCACCACCGGCTACGGCGGCGCGGTTCCGCTGTGGGGCGGCGACATGGCTGAGCTGACCAAGCCAGTCGCCCAGGGTGGCTCCTTCTGGGTATTCAAACTGCCCAGCTGGGCCAACGAGTAACCCCTGCCATGCCCTGCCCGCTCTGCGGGCAGGGCTCTGGAGACCGACATGAAACAGCTTCCTCTCGTCTGTGCCACGTTACTCGCCCTGGGCAGCGCTCAGTTGCTGGCCCAAAGCGCCGACCTGGCTGAAGAAGATATCCAGTACATCAACGGCTGCGCGCTGATGCCCGGCACCAGTTGCCCCGGCGCCGATCTGCGCGATGCCGACCTGCGCCACCTGGACCTGCGCAAGGCAGATCTGACCGGCGCCAACCTCAGCGGCGCCGACCTGCGCCACGCCATTCTCGATCAGGCCCGGCTGGATCAGGCCAACCTGCAAAATGCCAACCTGGCCCGTGCCAGCCTGCAGCAAACCGCCATGCGTGGAGCCAACGCCGACGGCGCCAACTTCATGGGCGCCAGCGCCTGGAACCTCACCGCCCAGGGCGCCAGCTTCAATGGCACCGACTTTACCGGCGCCAACCTCGAATTCTCCCGCTTCAGCGGTGCCACCCTGCACAATGCCATCCTGCGTGCGGCCAACCTGGAGATGGCTTGGCTACCCAAGGCCGACATGGCCGGCGCGGATCTGCGCGACGCCAACCTGCAGGAGTCCAAGCTCAATCACGCCAACCTCAGCGACGCCAATCTGGAAGGTGCGCGCCTGCACTACGGTACTTTCCTGGACGTCACCATGACCGACTGCACCGCCTGCCCGGTGGATTGGGAATAACCTCAGCGTCCCGCGGCAGGCTGCCCGGCCTGCTGTGTGGCGTGGTGGCTTCAATCAGAGTCCCCACTGCGGCCAGCGCACGCCTTCCAGCTGCGCCTATCCGCCCACTCGTTGACGGCGTGATGGGCCAACCATATAAGGCGCTGTCGCCTGCAAAACAGGCTCTTCATCCATTGCCACACATCGGCATAATCCCCATGAATACGTAGCAATATCAGAAAAAAACCGAGCACAATCAAAACGCATAATCGTCTCACACCCGAAACGGGATACGGGCTTTGACGCCTCCAGCAAAGGTATCAGCCGCGCGTCAATTTCATCGCCAGAACACCCGCCATCACCCATCCACGCCCCCAGCCCGCCTGTTTGTAGCAACCGCCTTGCTGGCGGATAAGCGTGCCAAAGCGGCATGACTGATCGGTCACAACTTAGGATTTGCGCGCGGACCTTCGCTGTCTCATACCCCTGGCGAGCGATATGAATGAATATTCAATCCAGCTGTCACACCCTATCCAGGTGCCCTAACCTGATTGCGATGACTCGCATGCAACCTCCGGCACTGGCGGCCAGCAAACCGCCACGCAGGTGAGTCAGGCACCAACGCACTCAATAAAAAACAGGTGGTATATGAACAAGCCCGGTTTTCAGCACAGTCCGCTGAAAAAAGCCCTGTATCTACTCTCACTCTGCGCCGTCGCCGGCATCAGCGGCTGCAACAGCGGCAGTGACAGCGATGACGACACAGCCCCTGCCACCCGCACCGGCGTCTTCACCGACAGCCCAGTCGCAGGCCTTGGCTACAAAACAGCCTCGCAGGACGGCACCACTGGCAGCGACGGCACCTTCCAGTACCGCGACGGAGAGACGGTGACGTTCACCCTCGGCGACCTGGAACTGGGCAGCGCCAACGGTGCCGAGCAGTTGAGCCCGCTGGACCTGGTGGAAGGCGCGACCACCGCAGATAACAGCGTCGTCAACATGCTGATCCTGCTGCAGAGCCTGGATGCCGACCGCAACCTCAATAACGGCATTCAGATATCAACTGCCATCGCCGATGCGGTGTCCGTCTGGTCCAGCTCCATCGTGCTGGATCAGGACCCGGCCAGCTTTGCCAGCAGCGCGGCTATTCAGTCCCTGTTGACGGACCTCAACGCTGCCGAGCCGCCGGTCTTTACCGAAAGCGACCCGCGCCCGCGTAAACTGCGTAGCGCAGCGGACGCACAGGCGCATCTGGAGCGCACCCTCAGCGAGCGTCGCGTTGTTTCCACCGAGTACGGCGACGTCGAAGGCTTCTCACCGGATGAAGATGCCTGGGCCTGGTACGGCATCCCCTACGCCAAACCGCCGGTGGCAGAGTTGCGCTGGAAACCACCCGTTGCGCCCGATAGCTGGGAGGGTGTCCGCCAGGCTACCGACTGGGCAGACCAGTGCGCGCAGCCGTCGTATCTTGAGGCCTACGGCAAGGGCAGCATGAGCGAAGACTGCCTGTACCTGAATGTGGTCGTGCCCAAGGGTTATGACGGTGAGGCGCTGCCAGTCATGCTCTGGCTACATGGCGGCGGTTACGCCATCCTCACCTCCAACAGCCTGTCCTACAACCACACGGCATTACCCAGCGAAGGGGTTATTGTGGTGACCGTCAACCACCGGCTTGGCGCCTTTGGCTACATGGCTCACCCGCAGCTCACAGCCGAGTCCGAATACCAGTCATCGGGCAACTACTCACAGCTTGACCAGATTGCCGCGCTGGAGTGGGTGCGTGACAACATCGCCGAGTTTGGTGGCGACCCAAACAATGTCACCATTTTCGGCCAGTCCGGCGGTGGGCTGAAGGTCATCTCGCTGCTCAACTCACCGCTGGCCGAAGGCTTGTTCGATCGCGCCATCATCATGAGCGCTGCGCCACCACCGACGGACACCATTCGCCCGATCTACAACACCCTGGAACAGGAAGAGGCTGGCGGCGTTTCGCTGTCCCAGCGCCTTGGCCTGCAGAACGAGGACGATGTCATCGGCGCCATGCGTGAAGTGCCCTGGGAAACCCTGGCGAGCGTTGCCGGTGCCTACGGCGTCGATTTCTTCAAACCCAATGTTGATGGCTGGTACGTCGAGAGTGATATCCGCACCAACGGCTTTCACAACGACGTGCCGCTTATTATCGGCACCCCCAGCGGCGACGCCGCGTGGGTCAAGGAGGGGCTGAAGTGGTACCTGCCCTTCCTGCAGGAAACCCACGAGTCGGATGTGTTTGCCTACGTCTACGACCACGTGCCGGAAAACTGGGCCAACCGGGGCGTTGGCGCCTACCATGGTATCGATCTGACCTCCGTGTTCGGCTACCCAGACACCTACTACAGCCACTACATCCTTGGGCTCACCGGCCTGCCCAACGCCAGCCCAGCCACCTACGCAGACAACTTGCCCGGCTGGGGTGCCATTGACGAATCCATCGCCAACGACAGCATGGCCCTGTGGGCGCAGTTCGCCAAAACCGGCAACCCATCCACCGAGGCAATTACTTGGCCGGCGTACAGCAACGCGGGTGAAGAGTTCCTTCTGATGGACTATGACATGCAGGCCCAGGAGGGGTTGCTGAACTACTTCCCCTGACATCTACGCGCTCCACCGCCACACGGGCACCGCGCCCATGTGGCGGTGGATGCCGCCGCCGTGCACCGCGCGCGATTTCCCTCCAGATAGTATTGGCTTTCCGACCCGCTTCACGCTATACAGACAACACCTGCACCGCGCCAAACACGGACGTTGAGATCCCCGCCTCTTCGCTTGGCCTGCGGCCCGCTCCCCGCTACCTGGAAAACTATGGATACTCAAGACGCAACCGGCACGGCGCAGCATGCCGAAGAACGCTATCGCATGCTGGTTGATGCAATCATCGACTACGCGGTTTACATGCTCGACCCCAACGGTATTGTGGTCAGCTGGAACAGCGGCGCCCAGCGCTTCAAGGGCTACAGCAGCGAGGAGATCATCGGCTCCCATTTTTCCCGCTTTTATACCGACAGCGACCGCGCTGACGGCCTGCCCGCACACGGCCTCAATCAGGCAATGAACGGCGGCCGCTTCGAGACCGAAGGCTGGCGGGTGCGCAAGGATGGCTCACGGTTCTGGGCACACGTCATTATTGACCCCATCCGCACGGCGGACGGCACCCTGCAGGGCTTTGCCAAGGTCACCCGCGATCTGACCGAAAAACGCGCCGCCGAGGAAAGCCTGCGTCAAAGCGAAGAGCAGCTGCGCCTGCTGATTCAAGGCGTGACCGACTACGCGATCTATCTTCTCAGCGCCGAGGGTCGCGTCACCAACTGGAATGCCGGCGCTCAACGCATCAAGGGTTACGCACCCGACGAGATCATCGGCCATCACTTTTCACGTTTTTACACCGCGGAAGACCAGGCCGCCGGGCGCCCCGCCACCAATCTGGCGTTGGCGACACAAGAAGGCAGACTGGAGGAAGAGGGCTGGCGAGTGCGCAAGGATGGCACGCGCTTTATGGCCCACGTGATCATCGACGCCATCCACGACGACAACGGCCAGATCACCGGCTTTGCCAAGGTTACCCGTGACGTCACGGAGCGTTACGAAACCCAGAAGGCCCTTGAGCAGGCGCGGGAAGAGCTGTTTCAGGCGCAGAAAATGGACGCGGTCGGCCGCCTGACCGGCGGTGTCGCGCATGACTTCAACAACCTGCTCACCGTGATCCTCATCAGCCTTGAACTGGCACGCAAGAAGCTACCCAACTCGCCCGTTATCGAGCTATTGGATAACGCACTGCAAGCCACCAAACGCGGCGCCTCCATGACCCAGCGACTGCTGGCGTTCTCCCGCCGCCAGAAGCTCAAGCTGGAAGCCGTTTCGCTCCCTGAACTGATCCTCGGTATGGATAGCCTGATCAAGCAGTCGATAGGCGCCAAAATCAGCATCGACACCCGCTTTGAGCTGGGCCTGCCAGCCATCAAGGTCGACGCTCATCAACTGGAAACCGCCCTGCTCAACCTGGTTATCAACGCCCGCGACGCGATGCCAGACGGCGGTCAGATCACCATCTCTGCCCGCCCCGCAACTGGGCGAGAAGGCAGCGGGGCAGAGCTGGCGCAATACCTGCTGGTCGAAATCGCAGACTCCGGTGAAGGCATGGACGACAGCACGTTAAAGCAGGCCGTCGAACCCTTCTTCACGACCAAAGGCGTTGGCAAAGGCACAGGCCTGGGCTTATCCATGGTGCACGGCATGATGGAGCAACTGGGCGGCAAGCTGACATTGCAGAGCACCGAGGGCACCGGCACCACCGTGCAACTGTGGCTGCCCGTGGCCGACGCCAACACCAAAGCGCCCGCCAGTGCACCCGCACCACGCGAAACACAGCAAGCAGCCGGCCCCGCGCTGCGCATACTGGTCGTCGACGACGACGAGCTGGTGCTGCTCAACACCTGCGCCCTGCTGGAAGAACTCGGCCACATCGCCATCCGCGCACACTCCGCGCGCCAGGCGCTGGAAGCGGTGGAGATGCACACGCTAGACCTGGTGATCACCGATCACGCCATGCCCCGCATGACCGGCAGCCAGCTAGCCGAGCACCTGGCGCAGATCCGCCCAGGCCTGAAAGTCATCCTCGCGTCGGGCTATGCAGAAATCACCGAGCAGGCCGCTGCCTTGCCCACCCTAGCCAAACCATTCGATGAGCGGGGGCTGGCACTGGCGATTGAAAAGGCGATCCGCCTTGAGGCCGAATGATCGCTGCGACGCTGTCTTCACTGCCGTGCAGTACCTGCGCGCGATAGTGCTGCAGGTAGTAAATGTTAGCCCCTTGGAAAGCAGAACGGTTTTCAGATCAGAGGCAGAGAAGTCGTCGATGCCGCGACTCCTTCACGTCGCTGGCTGCCGGGCTCCGAGCACCGCCCAAAGCCGAGTGCAGCCATTCAACATCACATCGCAAATAAAGACAGTACGGACCGATCCAAAACCCTAGATAGAGCACGTCTTGGTCCATGGGGAGCCATGCGCGATGCCAGCATTGAGCTACTATTAAAAGGAAAGATGACTGTCGACCGGCAGGTGCCGCTTGAATCCCTATAGCCAAATCATCGATTCGCTCCGCGATGACATCACGCTCATGTACAACAGCGATGAGCACGAAATGGCGTTGCTGCGGGGCGCGCATCTCACCTCGGTCATCCGCGTTACCCCCCCGATGATGTTCGCAAACATGGGTTCGGGCGCCTGCATCCTGCTCAGTTTTTACCCTGCTATTCCAACCGGACTATGGATCTGGTTCTCGGTACTGACCCTGATCTGCGCGCTGGCCTCCTGGAGCTGGTGGCACATACGCGACAAGGTCCTCGCCACCGCCAGCGCGCGCCGGATCAAACGATCCACCCTGCATGCAGCAGCACTGGCCGGCACCTGGGCGATCATGATCATCATCTGGTTTCCTCAGGCGGGTGCGCTTCAGCAGATGACAATCGCGAGCTTGGTCACCGGCATGATCGGTGCCGGGGGCTTTGTGCTGAGCCCCCTGCCGCTGGCCAGCCTCGTTTACGTTGGTCTATACACCCTCGCCTCCGTCCTCGCCCTGCTAACCTGCCTGGTACTCAGGGCAGAGGCCCACTACCTGGTCATTGCTGTTCTTTTGATGCTGTATTCCCCCATGATGCTGATCGGCGCGCTGCTGTCGTGGCGCAAGTCCAGCGAACTGATCAGGGCGCAGCGGCAAGCTGCGCGCCAAGGTGAAATGCTGTCAGTCTTGCTGCAGGACTTTGAACTCGATGCCGGCGACGCTCTGTGGGAAACAGACCGCAACGGCATGCTCAACCATGTTTCCCCTCGCCTTACGGAGTTACTCGGCCTGCAGCCCGGCGAGCATGAGCATAAACACTTCCTGCAGATACTCTGCGAGCGCAGCCCGGCCCTCTGCTATCTGGTTGACGACCAGATTGAGCAGCGGCAAAGCTTCCGCTCGCTGCCCATCTCTATGAAAGACGAGCACGGGGGCCGTCACCTCACAATGACCGGCAAGGTTCTACTCGATGAGCAGGGCCGCTTTGCCGGTCGCCGCGGCATCATCAGCGACGTAACCGACAAGGTGAACAACGAGCGCATGCTTCGCACCCTGGCGCATACCGACTCGCTGACCGGGCTGGCCAATCGCTTCAAGCTTCGCGATACCATCAGTAACCTGGTCTCACGCGATAGCTCGCTCGCTCTGCTGTCAGTTGATCTCGACCGGTTCAAAAGCGTGAACGACAACCACGGCCACAGCACTGGTGATGCCCTGCTGCAGGTTATTGCCCGCCGGCTGACCGACTGCGTGGGCGACAACACTCTCGTAGCCCGGCTTGGCGGCGATGAGTTTGCCGTCGTCGTCTGGCCGGTCAACAGCAGCAGCGAGCCCACAGCACTGGCCCAGCAAGTGATTGACTGTCTGAGTGAACCGGTGACCGTCACCGAGCGCGAGTTCCGCATCGGCGCCAGTGTTGGGGTGAGCATTCGGCTACCGGGCGGCCAGCACCTGGATGACTTGATGGTGCAATCAGACATGGCCCTGTACGCCTCCAAGGCCGCAGGCCGCGGATGCTGGTCGTTGTACTCAGAACACATCGGTGAGCAGAGCCGCCGCCGACTGGCTATCGAAGACGGCCTGCGCCATGCCATAGAAAGAGGTGAAATCACTATTCACTGGCAACCAAAGGTGAGCCTCGCCACGCGGCAAATTACCGGCGCAGAGGCATTGATGCGTTGGAGCCACCCGGAGCTGGGACGTGTCGGGCCCGATGAGTTCATTCCCATTGCCGAGCAGTGCGGCCTGATCGAAAGCTTAGGGCATTATGTGCTGGAAGAGGCTTGCCGGGCGGCAACCAATGAGCTGAAGGGCCTGACCATTTCGGTCAACGTGTCGGCCATGCAGGTTCAGTTCGGCCACTTTCTGCAGGAGCTCACCACGCTGTTGCAGCGCTACGAGCTTGAGCCCGAGCGACTGGAACTTGAGTTGACCGAGTCCGTTATTATCGATGATCCAGACCAGGCGCTGGCCATGCTGACAGCCATCCGCCAAACCGGGGTACGCCTTGCCCTAGATGACTTTGGCACAGGCTATTCGTCCCTTTCCTACCTGCGCACTTTCCCCTTCGACACCTTGAAAATTGACCGCTCGTTCATCACTGAGCTGCTGACCCGGCCCGATGCCCAAGCCATAGTGCGGATGATCTCAGGCTTGGCCATGACGCTGGGCAAACGTACCGTGTGCGAAGGCGTTGAAACAGTAGAACAGCTAGCAGCCATTCGCGCCGCCGGTTGCCATGAGGTGCAAGGCTACCTGATCTCGCGGCCAGTCGCGCTGGAGGAATTCCCGACTGTTCTGCCAGAATGGCCTGAGACCAGCCAGCCGGCCCAAACACCTGGCCAAGCTGAAGGCGATGCCGACTGATAGCAAGTCAGGAATTAATCGGCGCGGCGTTCCTCGCCAGCGTTGCAGGCTCGGTCGAACGAGGGTTCTCACCGAGAGCTCACCGGACAAACAAAAACGCCCAGCTAGGCTGGGCGTTTTTGTTTGTATGGCGGAGAGTCAGGGATTCGAACCCTGGGTACGGTTGCCCGTACAACGGATTTCGAATCCGTCCCATTCGACCACTCTGGCAACTCTCCAAGTCGGCGCGCATGTTACCAGCTTTTGCTGACAATGCGGTAGCCGAAGATGCTCAGGACAGCGGTACGCCAAGGCGTTGGGCGACTTCTTCGTAGGCTTCGATAACACCACCGAGGCCCTGACGGAAACGGTCTTTGTCCATCTTCTTGCGGGTTTCTTTGTCCCACAGGCGGCAGCCGTCGGGGCTGAACTCATCGCCAAGGACAATCTCGCCCTTGAACAGGCCGAACTCCAGTTTGAAGTCGACCAGCAGCAGGCCGGCCTCGTCAAACAGGCCCTTGAGGATGTCGTTGATCTTCAAGGTCAGTTCCTGCATGCGCGCCAGCTGTTCAGCGGTGGCCCAGCCGAAGGTGACGACGTGGGACTGATTGATGAAGGGGTCGCCCTTGGCGTCGTCTTTCAGGAACAGCTCAAAGGTCGGCGGCGTCAGGGCCATGCCCTCTTCCACACCCAGTCGCTTGACCAGACTGCCGGCGGCAAAGTTGCGCACGACACATTCAACCGGAATCATGTCGAGCTTTTTGACCAGCGACTCGGTGTCAGACAGCAGTTGGTCGTACTGGGTGGGGATACCCGCGTCTTCCAGCTTCTGCATGATGAAGGCGTTGAAGCGGTTGTTGACCATACCCTTGCGATCGAGCTGCTCGATCTTCTTCCCATCAAAGGCGGATGTGTCGTTGCGGAAAAGCAGGACCAGGCGATCCGGATCGTCAGTGGTGTATACCGACTTGGCTTTACCGCGATAGAGTTCGTTACGTTTTTCCATTATCGGCTCCCGCTGTCCGCAAAATGGTGATGGGCAGTTACTGAATTGATTGCCAGGGCAGCCCCTGGTCCTGCTGCGCCAGCAGCAGTTCACCGGTCCAGCCGGTCAGCACGTCCTGCAGCGCTGCCAGGGCAAGCTCCGGGCGATTGTTCTTTTCGCTGATATGCGCCACGGCGATATGCCGCAGCCGATCCAGCCCCGCGGACCGCAAAAAACCGGCGGCCTGCTGGTTACTCAGATGGCCCAGATTGCCGCCAACCCGCGCCTTCAAAAAAGCCGGATAGGGTCCGCTCGATAACATGTGCGGATCATAGTTGGCTTCCAGAAAAAGTGCATCCAGATTGCTGTATTGCTCAACAATCCACGGCGTAATGGTGCCTGTATCGGTCAGCACACCAAGGCGCTGCTGTCCGTTGTCGAATATGTACTGGCAGGGTTCTCGAGCATCATGCGGCACGGCAACCGGGGTAACTTCCAGCTCGCCAATGCCAAAGCGCCCGTGCAGGTCGACATGACGAATATCCAGGCCGTCTTCTTCACGCAGGGCATAGCCGGTACCCGGCGTCAGGTAAACCGGCAAGTCGTAGCGTCTGGCCAGCTTGGCGACGCCCTGAATATGGTCGCTGTGCTCATGGGTAACCAGGATCGCACTGAGCTGGTCACCACTGATACCGGCCTGACGCAGCCGTTGCTCGGTGGCGCGCAAACTGAAACCACAATCCACCAGCAAACGGCTGGCACCCTGTTCAACCAGGGTGCCGTTACCACGGCTACCGCTGCCGAGGGAGCAATACCTCACTGGCGCGGCGGCCGCTCGTTCAGACCACGCTGAATGCGCTCCAACAGGTCACGGGCGGTCGCGCTGTCAGCTGCGTGCTCGATACCAGCATCCACACTGACTTCGATGCGGTTAGAGGCTGGCGTCAGGCGAACCTGCAGTTGACTACCGTCGTCCTCAACCTGCTCTTCTTCATCGTCACCGCCGAACCAGCGGGAGAAGAAGCCAGGCTCTTCTTCCTGCTCGGAGCGGGTTTGATCCAGATCCACGTAATAGACGCCGGAGCTGCGGTTGTAGTCCGTCACCAGTACGTCGGCTCGGGCCAGCGCTTCACCTACATCAGACCAGGCACGGTTGAAGTCGGTCAGCATGTACAGCACGCTGTTGCCAGCGCCGTCTTGCTCCAGGCTGGTCTCTACCGGGCCGCTGTTGATGATGCTGGACACCAGCGCTGGGCCATCGCTGCTGACGCTCTGGTTCAGGTAGGTTTCCAGCTCGGCCAGCAAAGCGCGCTCGAAATTGACGTTGTCTGAGCGGGTCGGCCATTCGCTGTCATCGTCGCCCAGGTCGCGCGCCTGATGCAGCACCTTGATCTCTGCCGTGCCGGTGTTGACGCCAGGCTCCAGGCGCAGACGGAAGCGCTGCTCTTCATCGTCAATCCGCTGCCCTTCTTGCACCAGCGGCAACATGCGGCGTACCAACGGGTTGCCGGCAGCCTTGCTGAAATCGACCCACTGGGTCGCAAACTCGCTCAGAGCGGCATCGCTTTGCGCCATGGGCACACGGTAGTCCGACCAGAAACGCTGCAACAGGGGCCACACATCAGAGGCTGGCAGCTGCGCCAACACCCAGCGCTGGCTGCCTTCTTGCTGGAGCGAGAAGGTAGAAGTATCAACACCCGCTGCCATCGGGCGCGGACGCGGCGTTTCAAATTTCTCGCCCGGCTGCGGCGCGGCGGCAATCTGCCCAGGGACCGGCAGAAGATCGCCCGTGGGTTTACTTTCCAGCCCGGCCGGCACCGTCATACGAGGCTGCACCTCGGCCTGCTGATAGTCGCTACCACGATCACGGAAGTATCCGTCTTCCCCCATCAGATACCCACAGCCGCTCAGGCTGGCCAAAACTCCCAGGGTCAGTGCGCTCAGCACAGGCTTCATAAATGTTTCCTTGGTCAACAGGTATTCCGATTGATTAGAGCAGGCCACACTCACGCAGGGCGCCGTGCACGGTGTCGTGGCAGCGAGCGCTGAGCTGGGTCAAGGGCAGACGAATGCCATCGGCAATCAGCCCCATTTCAAGCAGAGCCCACTTGACCGGAATCGGATTGGATTCGATAAACAGCGCCTTGTGCAGCGGCATCAGAGCCTCATTGAGGCGACGAGCCGTTGCATCATCGCCACGCAGGGCAGCGGCACACAGCTCGTGCATTTGCTGGGGCGCTACGTTGGCCGTCACGGAGATGTTGCCTTTACCACCCAGCAGGATCAGCTCTACCGCCGTAGCGTCATCGCCGGAGTAGACCGCCATGCGATCACCCACCCGCTCGATAACCTCACGCGCACGCTGCAGGTCACCGGTCGCTTCCTTGATACCAACGATGTTGCTGATGGCGGCCAGACGCTCAACGGTTTCCGGCAGCATGTCGCACGCGGTGCGCCCCGGTACGTTGTACAGAATCTGCGGAATGGCAACGGTTTCAGCGATGTGCTTGTGATGCAGGTACAGGCCTTCTTGGGTAGGCTTGTTGTAATAGGGGGTTACCAGCAGCGCGGCGTCGGCACCAACGCTGCGTGCCGCCTCGGTCAGTTCGACCGCTTCACGGGTCGAGTTGGCGCCCGTGCCGGCAATCACCGGAATGCGCCCACCAACCTGCTGTACGACACGGCGAATAGCTTCCTTGTGCTCGCTCATGTCGAGGGTAGCGGACTCACCGGACGTGCCGACGGCGACGATGCCGTCGGTACCCTTTTCCAGGTGGAAGTCGATCAGGCGCTCCAGAGCCTGCCAATCCAGGTCTCCGTTTGAATCCATGGGTGTAACCAGCGCCACCAGACTGCCCGAGATCATGCAACTCTCCACTTGGAACAATAAACGACAATGGTACTTTCGCCCCGC
>DBHE01000158.1 GCA_002296055.1 Pseudomonadaceae bacterium UBA836 | reverse complement strand
CTCGACCTGGTAGGCAAGATCTAAGATCGGCCTGATGACCCGGCCCGCTGCGCAGCCTCAGGCGCGCAGACGGCGGGCCGGGTTTTTTATGCCCAGAATTTGACTCTTATTCAAAAAGGACACGCACATGTTGGACGCTAACCTGAAGAAGCAACTGGACACGTACCTGCAGCACATCGTTAACCCGATTGAAGTCAGCGTGTCCACCGATGACAGCCCCAAGGGCAAAGAATTGCATGAACTCGCGGTCGAAATCGCCGAAATGTCGAGCAAAATCGGCCTGGTAGCCGCCGAAGACAAACGCACCCCGAGCATGGGTGTGGGTCCGGCAGGCGAGACGCCGCGCATTCGCTTCGCCGGCATTCCGATGGGCCACGAGTTCACCTCTCTGGTACTGGCGCTGCTGCAGTCCGGCGGCCATCCGTCCAAGGCAGACCCGGCGCTGCTGGAGCAGATCCGTAACCTGGATGGCGAGTTTCACTTTGAAACCTACATCTCGCTGTCCTGCCAGAACTGCCCGGACGTGGTCCAGGCGCTGAACCTGATGGCGGTGCTGAACCCCAAGATCACCCACGTGATGATTGACGGCGCCCTGTTCCAGGACGAAGTCGACGAGCGGCAGATCATGGCCGTGCCGTCGGTCTACCTGAACGGCCAGCCGTTCGGTCAGGGCCGCATGACCCTCGCTGAGATCGTCAACAAGGTCGATAGCGGTGCCAGCAAGCGCAAGGCCGCCGAGCTGAACGAAAAAGCGCCGTACGACGTGCTGATCGTTGGTGGTGGCCCGGCCGGCGCCTCGGCGGCCATCTACGCTGCGCGTAAGGGCATCCGCACCGGTATCGTTGCCGAGCGCTTCGGTGGCCAGGTGATGGATACCGTCGGCATCGAGAACTTCATCTCCGTGCCCTACACCGAAGGCCCCAAGCTGGTTGCCAGCCTGGAGCAACACGTGAAGGAGTACGAGGTTGACGTGATTACCGAGCAAAAGGCCGCCAGCCTGGAAACTGGTGACTACGTCGAGATTGGCCTGGAAAGCGGCGCCACCCTGCGCAGCCGTTCTGTCATTCTGGCGACCGGCGCGCGCTGGAGAGAAATGAACGTGCCCGGTGAGCAGGAATACCGCGGCAAGGGCGTGGCCTACTGCCCACACTGTGACGGCCCGCTGTTCAAGGGCAAACGCGTAGCCGTGATTGGCGGGGGCAACTCCGGTATCGAGGCCGCGATTGACCTGGCCGGTATCGTCGAGCACGTCACCGTGCTGGAGTTTGCCGACACCCTGCGCGCCGACGAGGTACTGCAGCGCAAGGCACGCTCGATGAAAAACATCGAGATCATCAAGAACGCGCAAACCACTGAGGTTCGCGGCGACGGCAACAAGGTCGTCGGTCTGACCTACAAGGACCGCAGCAACGACGAGCTCAAGCAGGTCGACGTCGCAGGTATCTTTGTGCAGATCGGCTTGGTGCCCAACACCGAGTGGCTGAAGGACAGCGAGCTGAACCTGACCCGCTTTGGTGAGATCGAGATCGATGCGCGTGGCGCTACCAACCTCGACGGCGTATTCGCCGCGGGCGACGTGACCACCGTGCCGTTCAAGCAGATCATCATCGCCATGGGCGCCGGCTCCACGGCATCGCTGGCCGCCTTCGACCACCTGATCCGCACGCCGGACCCGGCGCAGGTCGAGCAGAGCGAAGCCGTCACGGCCTAAGCAGTAGACGGACCCCAAAAAGGCAGCCTATGGCTGCCTTTTTTATTCGTGAGTCCGCTTTATTCGCCCATCCAGAAACGCTCAAGATTCTTGAAAGGCCAGTCCTGCGGGTCTTCACGAGCCTGGATACGCTCGCTTTCGTCCGGCTCTGCCAGGTTGATCAGCTTCACCGGGACCGCCTGCTTCAGCGTTGCCGAGTAAAAAACCCGAACGTGCGGAAGCAAAAGCGCACCGGCGTTTTGCTCAACCACCACCCCCAGGCGACCTGAGGTCAGCCGCACCAGCGAGCCTACCGGGTAGATACCCAGCATGCGCACAAACAGTTGGAACAACTTAGGGTCAAAATGCCCCTGCCAACTCGCCATGCGGCTGAGAGACTCGGACGGGTCCCAACCGGCCTTGTAAGGGCGGTTGGAAGTAATGGCGTCATACACGTCGCAGATAGCGCCCATGCGCGCCATCATGCTGATCTGCTCTGCCGGCAGGCGCTCAGGGTAGCCGCTGCCGTCCATTTTCTCGTGATGATACAGACAGACATCCAGCACCGGTTCGGGGACGTCCTGCCACGCCTGCAGCAGTTTGTAGCCCTCCAGCGGATGCTGACGCATGACGTCGAATTCCTGGTCGGTCAGCCGGCCCGGCTTGTTCAGCACTTCCTCGGGCATCATCGCCTTACCGAGGTCGTGCAACAGCCCAGCCATGCCCGCATCCCGCACTGCGGCTTCGTCCAGCCCGGCCGCGCGCGCCAGCCCTACCATCAGAGCGGCTACGGCAACCGAGTGCAGGTAGGTGTACTCATCCTTATGCTTGATACGTGCCACGCTGAGCAGCGCGTGGGGGTTGCGAGCCAGGGAGCGGTTCATATCCTCAACCAGGTCCTGCAGCCCCTCAGTATCCAGCGCCTTGCCCAGACGTACTTCCTGAAACATGCTGCGCACCGCCTGTTTGCCATGGCGAAAAATGGCTTTGGCGCGCAGCACCTCCTCTTCCAGCGCTACGCTGACCGGCAGCTCCGGCGCCACCGACGGCATTTCGGCAGTGGGCACTTCAGCGCTGGGGCAAGGGGCAGAACCGGTTTCAGGGGCAGAATCGGGCGCGGCGCTGCTGGTTGGGTTAGGAGCAACGTCAGCGCCTTTGGCAGTATCGATCACCACTTCGGTGATAGAACTGTGCACGATGGTCTCGAGGGTCTTGTCGTCCTCGATCAACAACTTGCGGCTCCAAAAAGGATGATCCAGCCAGGAGCCACAAAACTGGTCTACAAACATGCCCTTACGCAGGGCAGCAGTCGAAATCTTCTTGAGCATGCTCGGTTACGGCCTTTAATGATTGTTGTGCCGCGTATCCGTACAGCCCGCCTCGGCACGGCGTTGCGTGCGCTGCGGATGACTCCCTCACTATGATGACAATATGCCATTGGCCGAGCGCCTTTTCCAGCGTGCCGCGCAACCTGAATCAGCTCTCCGGCGTCAGCGGCGCATCAAAGTCTGCTCCCATTTCATCGGTCAACTCGTCCGGGTCAAACCGCAGCAAGCAGCCTTCTCCCAAAGTGGGCGGCAGGCTGGCCGCGCCAGCGGCCAGCGGGCCCAGCTCTTCTTCATCGCTCATTTAGGGGCTCCATGCTCGTTATAGGTTTGCATGGCACGCAGAATGTCACGGCGGCTGATCTGCCCTACCAGCCTGCCCTCGTCCACCACGGGCAAGCGTCGGCGACGCATATTGATAAAGTGCTCGGCCGCCTTGACGATATCGGCGTCCGCATCGATGGTCTCAACAACCACTGTCATCACCGAAGCCACACTGCCGCCAGCCTCTTCGAAATAACTGCCGGCCAGAATGCCCTTAAGGCAATCACCTTCAGACAACAGCCCGACCAGATGCCCATCGGCGTCGAGTACCGGGGCGCCGGAAATGCGATGGGCCAGTAGGCGGTCGATGGCACGAAACAGATCCATCTCGGGGGAAAAGGTGACCAGGTCCGTGGTCATGTAATCACGTACTTTGACGGATTTGAGCATAAAGCCTCCTGTGAGGGTGTGCAGGGGAAGCACTGATTACTTCCGCACGCCTTCTGCGAGTGCTCAAGCGTGCACGTACTTCCCTAGCGTCTCGACACTAACGCCGGCAACACAAACGTCCCTCTACAGCTTAGCTGAACACCACCGTCTTGTTGTCGTGTACCAGCACCCGATCTTCCAGGTGATAGCGCAGCCCGCGCGACAGCACCATCTTTTCCACATCCTTGCCTAACCGCACCATGTCTTCAGCATTGTTGCGATGGGTGATACGCACCACATCCTGCTCGATGATCGGCCCGGCATCGAGTTCTTCTGTCACATAGTGGCAGGTCGCCCCAATCAGCTTGACCCCACGCTGGGCGGCTTGGTGATAAGGCCGTGCGCCAACGAAGGACGGCAAAAAACTGTGATGAATATTGATAATGCGGTGTGCGTAACGCTCGCACAGGGCCGGCGGCAAAATCTGCATATAGCGCGCCAGCACAATACACTCGGCCTCTTGCTCTTCAACCAGTCGAGTAACTTCAGCAAACGCCGGCTCTTTGTCTTTCGGATCGACTGGAACATGATGAAAGGGAATACCGTGCCACTCCACCATGCTGCGCAAATCGTCATGGTTGGATATGACACTGCTGATGTCACAGTCCAGTTCACCGCTGTGCCAACGGTGCAACAAGTCGGCCAGACAGTGGGACTCGCGACTGGCCATCAACACCACTTTCTTACGCACTGCCGAGTCACTTACTCGCCAGTCCATTTGAAACTCTCGGGCGATCGGCGCGAAGGCAGTGCGCAGCCCTTCCAGGTCAAACGGCAGGGAATCAGCGCGAATCTCATGGCGCATGAAAAACCAACCGGACAAGTTATCCGAATGATGATTGGCTTCGGTAATCCAGCCGTTATAGGTTGCCAGTACGTTACTGACCTTGGCGACGATGCCAACCCGATCCGGGCAGGCGATTACCAGCCTGAAAGTGCGCATTTGCTCTCCTGTGGCGTGCGATTTTCAAAAGACAGTGCCCGTATCACTTGAACAGGACATTTCGGGCCGCGACATTCTACCCTGTTGCCCCTGTTTGCGTGCGGACTAATTCGGTCATTAAGGCGTCAGGCAGAGCGGCGCAAACGAAGACAAGCACTATCGCTGCTTTGGTGATGTTACAGCGCGTTGCGGCGGAGAAAGACATGACATCGAAAACATAAAAACGCCGATTGTGGCACGCTGGGATAGACAACAACTTATTGTAGGTTCAGCAGGCATAACCTATTATTCTTTTCGTCCTGATTATCAAACTAGACATAAAGGAAACTATCCCATGTCCATGCTGCAAGAATACCGAAACATCGAAGAACAGATCCGCGAACTTAAAGAGCGTCTGAACTCGATGTCCAATGATGACAAACTTAAGAAAGAAATCGAGTTCGAAGAAAAGCTGCGCAGCCTGATGGGCCAGTACAACAAGTCGCTGAAAGATGTGGCTGCCATTCTTGACCCGGACAACAAACTGGCGGCCCCCAAGGGCAAAGCTGCTGGCGGCGCCAAGCGCGCGCGCAAGGTTAAGCAGTACAAAAACCCGAACACCGGCGAGGTTATCGAAACCAAAGGCGGCAACCACAAGACTCTGAAGGCCTGGAAAGAAAAGTACGGCGCCGACACTGTCGAGTCCTGGGTCACCATCCTGGGCTGATAGCCGCAGTGGTCGACAAACCCGATGCCGTTGCATCGGGTTTTTTTATGCTCAACGCCCCACCACTACGCCACCCGAAGACGCTCAGGCAGAGCCGATACCCAACCGAGCTGCCTGCTGCAGCGCGTATGCGCGCCAACTGTGCAACAACGCTTGCTCAGACGCGCCCAGTGTCGGCAACAGGCTATCAATTTCCTGGAGGAAAGCAGGCAGGGTGATAGGTGCGCCCCCTGCCACGCCCGACAACCGGGCTGCGCACCATGCATCCCACTGCTGCTGCTCCTGCGCGCTCAGACTGTCCGGGAAATTACGCGCCCGATAGCGCGGCAACATGTCCACTAGTCGCTGATCACGCAAGGGCCAGCGCATCGCGCCCAAAGCAGCACCGTCGGCCTCGCGGATAGCCGCCATCAATCGACGATCGGCATCACTGAGAAATCCATCGTAGAGCTGAACCTCGGCGTCCTGTTCGACGCTGTCGCCCGTTGGCTGCTCCTGATAAATCTCTGCCAGCACGCCTTGCCCCTGGCCACGCCAGGCAGCCAGTTGCTCGGCACGTTTGAGCATCAGCGGCAGGTCCAGCTGCAAGCGCGCTATATCGGCAGGTAGCAGCACCTTGGTGTCCGCCAGCACCGGACACTTGTTAATGTGAACCAGCTTGAGTCCAGGACGCAGCTGCCCCTCGGGCAGATCCTCGGTGCGCGTATACAAACGTTCGCGCACCTGCTCGGCCGGCACATCCGTCAGCGCAGCCGGGTCCACCGCCAAGTCATAGACAATCACCGCATTACGGTTGACCGGGTGCCAGCCAAGCGGCAGCACCAGCGACAGGCCGCTACGCTCGCGCCCAAAACGACCCGAGACATGCACCAACGGCCGCACTTGTTGCAGGTCGATGAAGTCGGCCACGCGGCGCTTGTCACGTAACCCCAGCAGGTAATCAAACAACCGCGGCTGCGCCCGCTTGAGCAGCCGTGCCATGGCGATGGTGGCGCGCACATCGGCCAGCGCGTCGTGTGCTTGGCCGTGGTCGATACCGTTGGCGGCGGTGAGCAGCTCGAGTCGCAAGCTGGTAAAGCCGTCTACCTGTGGCCATTCGATACCCTCAGGACGCAGCGCGTGGGCAGCACGCAAGGCGTCGAGCAAGTCCCAGCGACTATTGCCGCCCTGCCATTCACGGGCGTAGGGATCATGGAAGTTGCGGTACAACGAGAAGCGCGTCATCTCGTCGTCAAAACGCAGGTTGTTGTAGCCGACCGTGCAGGTGCCAGGCTGCATCATCTGCTCATGCAGGCGCTGAATAAAGTCCGCTTCCGGCAGTCCGCTGGCCAGGCGCTGCGGGGTAATGCCGGTGACCAGGCAAGCCTGCGGGTGCGGCAGCACATCGGCCGGCAGCTGGGCGTCGATACACAAGGGTTCGCCCATCTCTTCCAGCTCGGCGTTGGTCGCAATACCCGCCACCTGCAGCGGGCGGTCGCGTCGTGGATCAATGCCGGTTGACTCGAAGTCGTACCAGAAAAAGCGCTTGGTCATGTGTCCCCCTGCTGGCAAAGCGGCAGGGTAACGCACCTTACCGCGTCAGGCACCCGTAAAGTCGCCGAACGTGAAGTAACGCTGCAACGCTCTGGCAAGCCCGGCGAAGGCCTCGCGGTTATGGCTGATGCTGAACCCACAATCGTAATGGCCGGGCGCAACATCAGCACGACACCAGCGACTGCGCGCACGAAACCGAATGACACGGGGATACTCCTTGGCACTCATCTCGGGAAGATGCAGCTCCAGGTGGTATTCCTCATTGAGCATGACCGGCAACGCGCAAATCAACATGACGCCGTGGGGGGACAAGTTGCCAATGTAGCCAAACGGCCGCCCGGTCAGACTGTTGATCACCGCCAGATAGGCACTGAGCTGATGACGCGGTATGCGCCGCTGTTCTGGCGTGGGTATGGGGTCGGAGCCGGGCAGCAATTGCATCTCAGCACTGCTCGGCAATCTGTTGGCGGACCGCCGCCTCGGCCTCGCGCACGCGCGCAGGGCTGACCTCTACCCGCTTACCTTGAGCATCCTCTTCATACCAATAGGTACGGCGCTGAAAATCAGCCAGTCGCTGGCGCAATTGCTGGCAGCGCGCCGCCTGTTGCTGCCGACGTGCGGCCAACTGGGCATTGCGTTGCTCGCGCTCAGCGGCACGCACCTCCAGGAGCCGCTGCATATCGGCCTCACCATCACGCACGTGCTGATCTCGCTCGATCACCTGGGGGCGCACCTCAATCGCCTCAGCGCCGGGCCTGGCGCGCTCGCCAAAATGCACTTGCCCGTTGGCATCTACCCAGCGGTAGATCTCAGCGTGCAGCGGCAGGCTGGCGCCACAACAGAGCAGCAGCAGAAGCAGGCGCATGGATGTGCTTACCCCGATCGAACGAACAGGCCTCTGAGCATAGCGGACGGCCACTATCGAGCCAAGCGCTCAATCGGCGGCGCGCGGCGGCACCGGCCGGGCCGGATCGTAATGCCCCAGTTGACGCAAGGTCTCCAGCCGTGCGGCTGCCCGGTAGCTGTATTCGCTGGACGGATAGCTGTCGAGCATGAAGCGGTACGTCTGAATTGCATCCAGGTACAACGACTGCCGTTCCAGGCACTGACCGCGCAGCAGCGAGATTTCCGGCTGCAGATAAGGCCGTGACCGGATGCCCCGCTCCGTGCGAGACAACTCGAGCATTGCCTTACTGCAGTCGCCCTCGGCATAGGCCTGGTAAGCGTCATCCAGGTGCCCCTTATAGGCGGTCGACGCACACCCGCTCAACACCACAGCCAGGGTTCCGACTGGCCAGAATCTATTCATATTCACCTCCGCTAATGGCTCTATATCGGCAGCTGCTCGCCGATCTGCAGCGCGCCAAGCCATGACCCAGATCAGTGCAAAGCCAAGCCAACTTGGCTAGGCTGAACGTTCCCGACCAGAGCCTTGGACAACAGGAGTCAACCGTATGGACATTCGCCATATGCTCGTAGTGGTAGATGCCACCCGAGAGGAACAACAACCGGCCCTGGAGCGCGCCGCACAATTGCTTGAACACTACACCGAAGCACGCCTCACCCTGATGCTTTGCGACTATATTCCAGCGTTGGACGGCGGCGTGTTGTTTGAGTCCCATGCCCTCGAAAAAGCACGCGAATCGCTGCTCGCCCACCACAAGAGCTACCTGGAGCAGCTGGCCGCGCCGCTGCGCAGCAAAGGCGTACAAATCGACACCACGGCAATCTGGGGTAAGCGCCTGGACCGCCATGTGCTGCGTGAAGTGCAGGCCCGTCGGCCCGATCTGGTACTGAAAACCAGCCACCAGCGCAACCCGCTCAAGCGCCTGCTCCTGAGCGCCGCCGACTGGCAGCTGATTCGCTACTGCGAAGTGCCGCTGTGGCTGGTCAAGCATGGCGACAACACGCTCAGCCAGGTGTGCGCCAGTGTCGACCCACTGCACAGCGCCGACAAACCCGCGGCGCTGGACAACAAGCTGGTCGCGTGCGGCTACCAACTCAGTCAGCAACTCAAAGCGCAGCTACACCTGGCTCACTGCTACACACCGCTGCCACGCACCATGGTGTTCGACGCCAGCGTGATTGCCGACTACGAAGGCTACGCCAAGGAAGTAAAACAGCATCACGCCACCGCCTTCAGCCAGCTACTGGCACGCTCGCCGGCTGAGGGCGTGACGTCTCATTTGCTTGAAGGGGATCCGGAAGAAGCCCTGCCGGGCTTTGTCGAGGAGCAGAAGATTGACTTGCTGATCATGGGCGCGGTATCGCGCTCACGACTGGAAAGCGCGCTGATCGGCCACACCGCCGAACGGCTGATTGATGCCACGCCCTGCGACCTGCTGATTATCAAGCCAGACGGTTTCGTCGACCCTAGCAAGCCCTAGGGCCTGTTGACGTTTCGTTCACCCGCCTGCCCAGCGCTGACCGCTGCCTGGGCCAGCGCGGTAATCTCCTGCCAGCGCCCCGCCGCGATCAGCTGTGGCGGCGCTATCCAACTGCCGCCTGCCGCCATCACATTCGGCAGCGTCAGATAAGCGCGAAGGTTGTCGGCCGTCACCCCGCCCGTGGGGCAAAACGCCGCGTCGCGAAATGGGCCGGCAAAGGCCTTCAGCAGGCCAACTCCGCCCGCTATCTCTGCCGGAAAAACCTTGAAACGACGGTAACCAAGCCGATACCCCTGCATGAGTTCAGATGCTGTGGCGATCCCCGGCAGCAGGGGGATCTGAGCGTCACAGCCCAGTTCCAGCAGTTCCTGGGTAACGCCCGGCGTCACGACAAAGGCAGCGCCAGCGGCCTGCACAGCGGCAAACTGGCTAGCGTCCAACACAGTGCCGGCCCCCACCGTCAGTGACGGGCGCTCAGCTCGCAACAGGGCGATAGCGTCAATGCCGAGCGGCGTGCGCAGGGTGATTTCCAGCGTGTTGATACCACCGGCACTCAAGGCATCGGCCAGCGGTAGCACGTCTGCCATACGCTCGATATTCAGCAACGGCAACAGACGGCAGTCGGCGAACAGGCTATCGAGCAAACGGGTCTTTTCAGGCAGCGACATCAGTGTCCTCAGGCTTGGTCCAGGCAATAGTGAATTTCCAGCGGCGCGTGCAAAAACGCCGCTATCGGGCAATCCAGCGGGTCGCGCTCCAGCGCCCCGATCAAAACCTGCAATTTCTGCTCGCCGCTGATCGCCAGTAGCTGACGGCGCGCGGAGTGTAACGCACGCCCGGTCAGGGTCAACCTTGGCGATCCATCTGCCGCCAGTGTCGCCGCGCATAATGCGCCAGCGTCGGGCTCTAGCCATTGGCTTAACTGCGGTTGGCGGGGAAACAGCGAGGCGGTGTGGCCATCCAACCCCATACCCAGAACCACAACATCCAGAGGCGTCCAGCGAGCCAGCGCATTATCCGCCAGCGCCGCGTCCTGCGCAGGGCTATCGCCCTGATACAACGCCTGCCACTGCAACCGGTCAAACACCGGCTGCAGATGCCTGCGCAACAATCGCTCGTTACTCTCAGATTGATCAGCGGCCACCCACCGCTCATCGACCAGAGTCAGTTTGACCTGCTCCCACTCAAGCACATGGCATGCCAGCGCCTTGAGAAAAGGGATGGGGCTGCGACCGCCGGACAAGGCCAGCCTGGCCTGCCCGCGCGCTGCCTGGGCCTCGCGTAGCGACATCGCCACGGATTCGGCCAGCACGCGCGCCTGCGCCGCCGGCGACGGTGTCTGCACCCAGCCAACGCCACGTTCGCGCAGTGCGGCCAGCAGTGCGCTACTCACTGATCCGCATCCTGCAGTCCGGCGGTAAAGACACTGGCACCCAGCTCCGCCGAGCTGGCTTGCGCCCGCATGAACGCAAAGAGCTCACGGCCCCAGCCCCGGCGCACCGTCTGCGGGCAAGATGCCGCATCGCGCTGCTGCCAGCCAGCCGCGTCGACCTGTAAGGTGCCGGCCTCGGCATCAAGGCTGAGCACATCGCCATCTCGCAAGCGCGCGATGGCGCCACCCTCCAGTGCCTCAGGGCACAAATGAATAGCCGCCGGCACCTTGCCCGAGGCGCCGGATAGTCGGCCATCGGTCACCAATGCGACTCGGTGACCACGATCCTGGAGCGCGCCCAGGTAGGGCATCAACCGATGCAACTCAGGCATGCCGTTTGCTGCCGGCCCCTGAAAGCGCACCACCGCAATGACGTCGCGGGCCAGCTCACCGGCCTCAAAGGCCGCGACAAAGGCTTCCTGACTATCGAAAACGCGGCACGGCGCGGTTACCCGACGATGCTCCGGCGCCACGGCCGACACCTTGACCACGCCACGCCCCAGCTCGCCATCAAGCATACGCAGGCCGCCATCAGCGGCGAAAGGCGCACTGATCGGCCGCAGTACGCTATCGTCCAGGCTTTGCTGCGGACCATCGCGCCAGGCAAGTTCACCATCGAGCAGATAAGGCTCCTGGCAGTAGCGCGCCAACCCGGCGCCCGCGACGGTATCTACCTCTTCATGTAACAGCCCCGCCGCCAGCAGCTCGCGAAACAGCCAGGCGGTACCGCCAGCGGCCTGAAACTGGTTAATATCTGCCTTGCCGCTGGGGTAAATGTGCGCGAGCGTCGGCACCACCTGTGACAGGTCTGCCATATCCTGCCAACGCAGTTGCAAGCCAGCTGCCTGACCAATGGCCACCAGATGCAGCGTCAGGTTGGTTGAGCCACCGGTCGCCAGCAGCATTACCACGGCGTTGATCAACGCCCGTTCATCCAGCACCTGACACAGACTGCCCTGCCCCGCCCTCGCCAAGGACACCGCAGCCTTGGCAGCCGCCTTGCTAAGGGCGTCACGCAGCGGCGTATCTGGCGCCACAAAGGACGCGCCCGGCAGTTGCAGGCCCATGGCTTCCAGCAGCATCTGGTTGGTGTTGGCGGTGCCGTAGAAGGTGCACGTGCCGGGGCTGTGATACGAGGCGCTCTCGGCAGCCAGCAGCTGTTCACGATCCACCTTGCCCTCGGCGTACAACTGACGCACGCGCACCTTCTCACTATTTGCCAAACCGCTCGGCATTGGGCCGGAGGGCACAAAGACAACCGGCAGATGGCCAAAGCGTAGCGCGCCGAGCAGCAGCCCAGGCACGATCTTGTCGCAGATGCCAAAGCACAAGACGCCATTGAACATGTTGTGCGACAACGCCACCGCCGTGCCCATGGCAATGACATCGCGGCTGGCCAGCGATAGCTCCATCCCTGGCTCGCCCTGGGTTACACCATCGCACATAGCCGGCACGCCGCCTGCCACCTGGCCGGTGGCACCGATGCTTCTCAGGTATTCACGCAGCAGCTGCGGATAGCGCTCATAGGGCTGATGTGCCGACAACATGTCGTTATAGGCGCTGACCATACCAACGTTGACCTGGTCGATCAGCCGGATACGATCCTTGTCCTGCGCCGGGCAGGCCGCCATGCCGTGGGCCAGATTGCCGCAGGACAAGCCGCTGCGCCCTGCCGGCGCCTGGGCCATCTGCGCCAGATAGGCCGCCCTGGAAACGCGACTGCGCGCGCGCAACCGCTCTGTTACCGCCATTACCTCAGGGTGCATGACTACCGCTCCGTTCACTGTCAACCTACCCGTTCAACGGCATTATGGTCTATTGTAGGGCGCAGCCAAAACCCACCGAACAAGGACCTTTGCATGTCATTGCGCCGCACCAAGATCGTTGCCACCCTCGGGCCCGCCAGTAGCAGCCCGGAACGTATTGCCGAGCTGATTAACGCTGGCATGAACGTGGCCCGATTGAACTTCTCCCACGGCAGCGCAGACGAGCACCGCCAGCGCGCCCGTCTGGTGCGCGAAATTGCTGCCGAGAACGGTCAGCACGTAGCCCTGCTAGGCGACCTACAGGGCCCAAAAATTCGCATCGGACGGTTTGCCGACGGCCCAATCAGCCTGGATGTGGGAGACCACTTCCGCCTGTCCACCACTCACGGACTGGAAGACGGCAACCAAGACGTCGTAGGTCTGGACTACCCGGACCTGGTCAAGGACTGCCGCGCCGGTGACGAGCTACTGCTGGACGATGGTCGCGTGGTGCTGCAGGTTGAGAGTGTCGGCCGCGATGAAGTGCGCTGTCGCGTCACCACCGGTGGCCCGCTGTCCAACAACAAGGGCATCAACCGCCGTGGTGGCGGCCTGTCTGCTGCTGCACTGACCGACAAGGACCGCGCCGACATCAACCTCGCCGCCGAACTGCAGATGGAATACGTAGCGGTCTCCTTCCCGCGTGACGCCGCCGACATGGAACTGGCGCGCAAGCTGCTGCGTGATGCCGAATCCGACGCCTGGCTGGTGGCCAAGATCGAGCGCGCCGAAGCGGTTGCCGATGACGAGGCACTCGACGGCCTGATTCAGGCAAGCGACGCCGTCATGGTTGCCCGTGGCGACCTGGGCGTGGAGATTGGCGACGCCGAGCTGGTCGGTATCCAGAAGCACATCATCAGCCGTGCTCGCAAGCAGAACAAGGTCGTGATCACCGCCACCCAGATGATGGAATCCATGATTGCCAGCCCCATGCCGACCCGCGCTGAGGTATCCGACGTCGCCAACGCCGCGCTGGACTACACCGATGCGGTCATGCTGTCAGCCGAAAGCGCCGCCGGCGATTACCCGGTCGAAGCAGTGCGCGCCATGAGCCGCGTTTGCTTAGGCGCCGAAAAGCAGCCGGTCAGCAAGAAGTCCGGCCACCGCCTTTACCAGACCTTCGAGCGCTGTGATGAAACCGTGGCACTGGCCGCCATGTATGCCGGCAACCACTTCCCGGGCGTGACCGCGATCATCACCCTGACCGAGAGCGGCTACACCCCGCTGATCATGTCGCGTATCCGCTCGCACCTGCCGATCTTCGCGCTGTCGCCCAACGCCCAGACACTGGGTCGGGTCACGCTGATGCGCGGTGTGCAGGCCATCCCGTTCAACCCGGCGGAGCTGCCCTCCAGCGAGATCAACCAGCAAGCCGTCAACCGGCTGCTGGCCGCAGGCCATGTGCAGCCGGGTGACTGGGTCATCCTGACCAAGGGCGACGTCTATAACTCCCGTGGCGGCACCAACTCCATGAAGCTGCTGCACGTAGGCGAAGAGCTGGTGTAACAACCGGCTGGCATCGGCGTCCTCTGGTGGACACCACCAAGGACCCGATGCCATGCTTTCTACCCTGCTGCCGGCCCAGCGCCTGCTGGACCGCACCCAAACCCTCGACTTTCTCGCCCCACTGCTGATCCGCCTGTATCTGGCACCGATCATGTGGATGGCCGGCACCCGCAAACTCGCCCATATCGAGTCGACCATCAGCTGGTTTGAGCACGGCCTCGGCCTGCCCTTCCCCGAGTTGCTGGCCTGGCTGGCGACCCTCACCGAAGTCGTAGGCGCAATACTGCTGCTGATCGGCTTTGCGACTCGCTGGATCAGCATCCCGCTGATGATCACCATGCTGGTAGCCGCCTTTGCCGTACATTGGCCGTACGGCTGGTCAGCCATCGCGGATCCCAGCTCGCTTTTCGCCAATGACCGCGTAGCCGCCTCCGCCGAGAAGCTGGCACGCGCCAAGGCCCTGTTGCAGGAGCACGGCAACTACGACTGGCTGACCAGCAGCGGCCGCCTGGTTATCCTCAACAATGGCATCGAGTTCGCCGCCACCTACTTCATTCTGCTGCTGAGCCTGTTCTTCACTGGCGGCGGGCGTTGGGTGAGTGTTGATTACTGGTTCAAGCGCCGCCTGCAAGGGGTGTGAAACACCCACAAAAAAGCCCCGCTCAGCGGGGCTTTTTCTTATACGGCGAAGCGCTTACTCCACTTCAACCGCCAGGCTCTTATCGGCAATCTTCTTCTGCCAGATCTGCGGCCCAGTAATGTGCGCAGACTCACCGGTGGTGTCCACCGCCACGGTGACCGGCATGTCTTTGACCTCGAACTCGTAGATCGCTTCCATGCCCAGTTCCGGGAAGGCCAGTACGTCGGCTTTCTTGATTGCCTGAGCAACCAGGTACGCCGCACCACCGACTGCCATCAGATACACCGCCTTGTGATCCTTGATCGCTTCGATGGCGATCGGGCCACGCTCGGACTTGCCGATCATGCCCAGCAGACCGGTCTGGTCGAGGATCTGACGGGTGAACTTGTCCATACGGGTTGCCGTGGTCGGGCCAGCCGGTCCAACGACCTCGTCACGGACCGGATCAACCGGGCCCACGTAGTAGATAAAGCGACCTTTCAGGTCCACCGGCAGTTGCTCGCCCTTGTTGAGCATGTCGACCATGCGCTTGTGCGCAGCGTCGCGGCCGGTCAGCATCTTGCCAGACAGCAATACGGTTTCACCGCTCTTCCAGCTCAGCACCTCTTCCGGGGTGACGGTATCCAGGTTGACGCGGCGCACGCTGGAGCCCACTTCCCAGGTGATTTCTGGGTAGGCGTCCATCGGCGGCGCTTCCAGCTGGGCCGGGCCGCTGCCATCGAGAACAAAGTGCGCGTGACGGGTTGCAGCGCAGTTCGGGATCATGCACACCGGCAGGCTGGCCGCGTGGGTCGGGTAATCCTTGATCTTGACGTCCAGCACCGTGGTCAAACCACCCAGGCCCTGAGCGCCAATGCCCAGCGCGTTGACCTTGTCCATGATCTCCAGGCGCAGTTCTTCAACCCGGTTCTGCGGGCCACGGGCACGCAGCTCATGGATATCGATGGAGTCCATCAGCGATTCTTTGGCCAGCACTGCAGCCTTCTCGGCGGTGCCACCGATGCCGATACCGAGCATGCCCGGCGGGCACCAGCCAGCGCCCATGGTCGGCACGGTCTTGAGCACCCAGTCGACGATGGAGTCAGACGGGTTGAGCATGACCATCTTGGATTTGTTCTCGGATCCACCGCCCTTGGCCGCAACGTCGATCTCGACCTTGTCGCCCGGGACGATCTGGTAGTGGATCACAGCCGGGGTGTTGTCCTTGGTGTTGGCGCGCTTGCCGGCCGGATCGGCCAGAATGGAGGCGCGCAGCACGTTCTCCGGCAGGTTGTAGGCGCGGCGAACGCCTTCGTTGATCATGTCGTCCAGGCTCATGGTGGCGCCATCCCAGCGCACATCCATACCCACGCGGGCGAACACAGTGACAATGCCGGTGTCCTGACAGATAGGACGATGTCCGGTAGCGCACATGCGCGAGTTGATCAGAATCTGCGCCATAGCATCACGGGCAGCCTGCGACTCTTCGCGCTGATAGGCCTCGTGTACGGCCTGAATGAAATCTACCGGGTGGTAGTAGGAAATGTACTGCAACGCGTCGGCGACGCTCTGAATCAGATCGTCTTGCTTGATAACGGCCATCTCGGACAGCTCCTCTGCATTGTGGCTGCTGGTGACGCCAAGAGCGCCAAACCAGACTCACGGGATGGGGCCGCCGACTCTGCGGGTCAACTGGCCCTGAAAAAGCGCGCACAAGTATACCCGAGCCGCACCGGCAGGACAGCGCCATCTGACAGAAGTCCAGCACCGGACATTGATCACATTTGGTGCATGCCGCTAGAAAAGCGTTTGCAAAACGACAGATACCCGATAAATTGACGTCATAATGCCATCATTCGGAGAAAAACAGAGTGAGTGAGGCACCAGATTCCAACACAGCCAAGTTTCAGGCACTAAGGCTGCAGCGTTTTTACCTCGCCCAGATCAACTACCTGATTACCTATCTGGTGATAGGCGTTGCCTGGGCGGTCGGGCATTACCAAGGCTCGGCCTGGCTTGTGTTCAGCCATATCCTGCTGGGCCTGGGCACCCAACTGGTGTTCCTGCTGCTGATTCGCAGCAACTGGAACCTGCGCCTGAAAGACCCCAGCATGACCAACGCGCAAATTGTTGTGGCGATCTTGCTGATCACCTACCTGCAGGCCTTTGCCGGCCCGCTGCGCGGCACCCTCATCATGATCTACGCCAACATTCTGGTCTTTGGCATTTTTCAGCTGTCACGGCGGGACTTTCATATTCACTCGGGCCTGGCACTGGTGTGCTTTGGACTGCTGATCACCCTGGAGCACTATTTCAAACCCGGTGCTCGCAGTTTCACCCTGAGCCTGGTGGAGTGGTTTGTACTGGCCTGTTTCCTGTTCTGCTTGAGCCTGACCGGCAGCTATATACGTGAGCTGCGCGAGCGCCTGCAGCAGCGCCACAACACCCTGCAGGCCCATCAGGAAACCCTGCGCGGCATGATGGGGCAGTTGCAAAACCTGGCGACCACCGATGCCTTGACCGGGCTGGCCAATCGGCGTCACTTTCTCACCGAAGCGCAACGCCGCATGACCCTCATGCGGCCCAGCCAGCAACTGGGCCTTGCGCTGATCGACCTGGATCACTTCAAGCGTATCAACGACCTGTATGGCCACGCTGCCGGTGACGAGGTGTTGCAGGGCTTTGCCGAACTGGCTCGCAACAGCCTGCGCGACGGCGATCTGGTCGCCCGCTTTGGCGGCGAGGAGTTTGTCATTTTGCTCGGCGACAGTAGCCCCGAAGCCCTGCTGCAGTGCATGGAGCGTTTGCGTACGGCCTTTGCCGTACTCAACTTTGACGCGCTGCCGACGGGCGTGCACTGTAGTCTCTCGGCGGGTCTTTGCGTGATCTGCCCGGAGGATGACCTGGAAGTCTGTCTGAACGACGCAGACCAGGCTCTGTATCTGGCCAAAAATAGCGGCCGTAACCGCTGCGAGTTACATCAACCCAGTTATGCCTGATATCCAGATTGCCGACCGCCGCCTGCGCGTACCGGCCGGCAGCAACCTGCTGGACCAGCTATTGGCCGCCGGCTTGCCCATCAACTATTCCTGCCGCAGCGGGCACTGCCAAAGTTGCCTGATCCGTGCCGAACCAGGCCTGGCGCCAGCGGCAGCCCAAGCGTCTTTGTCGCCCGCCATGCAGGCCGAGGGGTGGTTGCTGGCCTGCCAGTGCGCCGTCCAGCAGGATTTGCGCCTGAGCCTGTACGACCCGGCCAGCGATGGGCTACCTGCGCAGATCGAGGAGCTGACCCCGCTAACAGCCGGCGTGCTCCGTCTGCGGGTGCGCCCGGCCAGAGCGCTGCGTTTTCATCCCGGTCAGCACTTGGTTATCTGGCTACCCTGCGGCACAGCAAGAACCTTTTCCATTGCCAGCCAAACCGACCGCCCGATACTTGAGTTTCACCTGCAGCAACGCCCGGGCGGCCAATTCGGTGAGCGCTTGCTACAACTGAGTGTTGGTGCCCAATGTTACTTGGGAAGCCCCAGCGGGCATCTGCACTACCAACCTGACTGGCAGGACCGTCCACTACTGCTGTTAGCGCGCGGCACCGGCCTGGCCCCGCTCCAGGCCATTGCCCTAGACGCGCTTCAGCAGGGTCACACAGCGGGCATCACCCTGTGGCACTGGCAACGGGGCGAGCAACCCTGTTACCTGCAGGAGGAGCTAGACCAACTGGCCAAGGCTCACCCCAACCTGCAGCTAGAGCTACGCCAACAGGACCACCTGGAAACAGATTTGCGGCGCCTGCGCGTGCCCTCGCGCCGCACACTGGCGTTAGCCTGCGGCTCCCAAGCCTTCGTGGAACAACTCGGCCGCCCCTTGTTTATGGCAGGGCTAGGCCGAGCTCAAGTGCTGCACGAGGTGTTTACCCAGCGCTGAATGCGGCCCTGTTATGCTCAGCTATTCAACAGGCCATGCTTTGCTGCGACGCCCCGCCAGACGTGCGAGCATGCCAGCGCATCCCTAAACGACAACTACAGGCTGGAATAACCGTGAGCGACCATCTGCTGATCGAACGTAGCCAGGGCGTGCTGACCCTGACCCTGAACCGCGCCGACAAGAAGAACGCGCTGACCCGCGAGATGTATGGCGACATGGGCGACGCCATCGCCGCGGCCGAGGACGACAACAGCATCCGAGCGATCATCATTCAAGGCAGCACCGAGTGCTTTACCAGCGGTAATGATGTGAGCGACTTCATCAAGAACGAGCGCTCCGGCACCGATAGCCCGGTCTACCGCTTCCTCAAAGCCATCTGCCATGCCAGCACCCCGATCATTGCCGCCGTCAACGGCCCCGCGGTTGGTATCGGCACCACCATGCTGCTGCATTGCGATCTGATTTATGTGGCGCAAAATGCGCGCCTGAAAATGCCCTTCGTCAACCTTGGGCTGTGCCCGGAGGCCGGCTCCAGCTTCCTGCTGCCGCGCCTGTTGGGCCACCCGCGTGCCGCTGAACTATTGCTGCTGGGCGAGGAGATTAATGGCAGCCGCGCCTGTGAGATCGGCCTGGCCAACCAGGCGCTGCCGGCCGGCCAGGCGGTGCTGGACGCTGCCCGCGCCGCGGCTCTGCGCATCGCCGAGCTGCCGCCCAGCTCGGTACGCCTGACCAAGCAGCTAATTCGCAATGGCATCAGTCGCACCGCCGATGAGGTGATGGAAACCGAGGGACAGCATTTCGCCACCCTGCTCAGCGGTGCCGAAGCCAAGGAAGCGCTGACCGCCTTTATGGAAAAGCGCAAGCCCGTGTTCAACTGATCCGGGCCGTACGTCTGCCGCTCTGCGCCTGCCAAAGCACAGAGAGACAGATCATCGAGGAATACCGAACGCCCACATCACCCAGCGGTTGATCTGCCCCCAGAAGCGAATCTTGAACCGGTGCGACCAGGGCAGCTCTTTCCACTCAGCCAGCGTCCACAAGTGGCTTTGCTCAAAGTCATTTTCAAAGCTCTCGGCCACCGCCGCTGCCAGCTCACTGTCCACCGCCTGCTGATTGGCTTCCAGATTCCAGTGCAGAGTCCAGTGGTCAAAATTGCAGGACCCCAGCGACACCCAGTCATCCACCAGTGCGGTTTTCAAGTGCGTAAACCGTGGCTGGTATTCGTAGATTTTTACGCCAGCTTTGAGCAAACGCGTGTAATAGCGTTGACCGGCGTAACGCACGGGCGGGTGATCGATAGTCATGCCGCACAGCAGCAAGCGCACATCCACACCCCGCCGCGCCGCGCGAGACAGCGCCCAGCGAATACGGCGTGATGGCAGGAAATAGGGAGTAGCCAGCCAGACACGGCGCTCCGACCGCTTGACCGCAGCCAGCAATGAGGCCACCACTTCTTTCTGTTCCCGCGCGCCAATATAGGCAACCCGGCCCTGGCCATCGCGCCCCGCCGGCAGCGGCGGCACCTGGCCGCGCCGCACTGCGGCCAGCCCTGGCCTGGCCCGCTCCTCGACACGCTCCCATTCGTACTCAAACAGCGTCACCCAGTCCTCGACTACCGGGCCTTCGATCTCCAGCAGTTGCTCATGCCAACGGGCGGTGCCGGTCTGCGGATCGGGCTGGCAAAACTCGTCGGTGATACCCGTGCCGCCCACCAGTGCAAGGCGCCGGTCAATCACAAACAGCTTGCGGTGATCGCGGTGAAAGAGGCGCGAACCACTGAGCAGCCTGGGCGGATTGTAAAAGCGCAAGACCACCCCGGCCTGCTCCAGCTCTTTGCGCTCGCTCGCCTGCAAGCCGTCGCTGCCGACCCCATCGAGCAGGCAGCGCACTTGCACACCACGCTCTCGAGCAGCCAGCATCGCATCGATCCACTGTCGCGTGCTGCGCCCTGACTCCACCAGATACAACTCGATATCAATGCTCTCTTGCGCCTGCTCGAAGCACGACAGCATGTGCGGGAAGAACGACTCCCCGTCTACGCGCAAATTGAAACGATTGCCCTCACGCCAAGGATAAACCGGTGCCTGCATAATCTGTCCTTAGGCCACCAGCCAGAGGCAGCCGCCGTTACACCGGAATGCGGTAATCCTCCTGCGTCAGCAGGTCCAGCCC
>DBHE01000016.1:6016-6588 GCA_002296055.1 Pseudomonadaceae bacterium UBA836 | reverse complement strand
GACCAGCGCGCCGTCGCCGGAGCGACCGGAGATCTGCAGCCCACCGGCCTGCAGGTCAGGCAGTAGGTTGTTATTGACCTCGTAGCGATGACGGTGACGCTCGACGATCACGTCTTTGCCGTAGCAGGCGTGGGCCTTGGAACCCGGCTCCAGCGAGCACTCCTGCGCGCCCAGGCGCATGGTGCCGCCCAGATCGGACGCCTCGGTGCGCAGTTCAGTTTCACCGGATGCGTCCTGCCACTCGGTGATCAGACCGACAACCGGGTGACCGGAAGTCTTGTCGAACTCGGTGGAGTTGGCATCGCTCCAGCCCAGCACGTTGCGGGCGTATTCGATGACCGCCACCTGCATGCCCAGGCAGATGCCCAGGTAGGGAATCTTGTTCTCGCGGGCGTAACGCACCGCAGCAATCTTGCCTTCTACGCCACGGGAGCCGAAGCCGCCCGGCACCAGCACGGCGTCTACGCCGTCCAGCAGCGACAGGCCCTGCTGCTCGATGTCTTCGGAGTCGATATAACGCACGTTAACCTTGGTGCGCGCCTGGATACCGGCGTGGCTGAGTGCTTCGATCA
>DBHE01000016.1:0-5649 GCA_002296055.1 Pseudomonadaceae bacterium UBA836 | reverse complement strand
ACTTCGTGCTCGGGGTTGAGCTTGGCGTCAACCACACGCTCCCACTCGGCCAGATCGGCAGAACCGCACTCCAGACCAAAGCGCTCAACGACGAAGTCGTCCAGGCCCTGGGCGTGCAGTACGGAGGGGATGCGATAGATGGTATCAACGTCTTCCAGACCGATAACCGCACGCTCTTCCACGTTGGTGAACAGCGCGATCTTGCGGCGCGAGGACAGGTCGATCGGGTGATCGGAGCGGCAGATCAGTACGTCGGGCTGCAGGCCGATGGAGCGCAGCTCCTTCACCGAGTGCTGGGTCGGCTTGGTCTTGGTTTCGCCAGCGGTGGCGATATACGGCACCAGCGTGAGGTGCATCAGCATGGCGCGCTTGGCGCCGACTTCGACACGCAGTTGGCGAATCGCTTCCAGGAACGGCTGGGACTCGATGTCACCCACGGTACCGCCGATTTCGACCAGTGCCACGTCGGCATCGCCTGCACCCTTGATGATGCGGCTCTTGATCTCGTCGGTAATATGCGGAATCACCTGGATGGTTGCACCCAGGTAATCACCACGGCGCTCCTTGCGCAGTACGTCGGCGTAGACGCGGCCGGTGGTGAAGTTGTTGTTCTGGCTCATGGTGGCGTTGACGAAACGCTCGTAATGGCCCAGATCAAGGTCAGTCTCGGCGCCATCGTGGGTTACGAAGACTTCGCCGTGCTGGAAGGGGCTCATGGTGCCCGGATCCACGTTGATATAGGGATCCAGCTTGAGCATGGTGACCTTCAGGCCGCGCGCCTCAAGGATCGCCGCGAGGGACGCCGAGGCAATGCCCTTGCCCAAAGAAGAAACAACACCACCCGTGACGAAGATGTAGCGCGTCATGAAAAACCCATAGATTGAACAGTTAAGCGGCTTGCACCGCGAGGAATACGAAGGGAGTCAGCGGCGACCTGAACGGCCAGCCAAAGCCTCGACAAGATGGGAAGTCAGGATACCAGACAGCCCCCACTTGCTCAATCCGAAACCGGCTTCCAACTGACCGTAAAACCGTTGCCTGCACCCTCGACCAAAGCCCGCTCTGCGTTCCAGCGCCCAGCCACCGACACCAGCTCGCCGCCAGAGTATAGCAACGGTACTGACGGGCGCAGCCAGACAGGGATATGCGCCTCCTGCAACAGTTGCTTCACCGACTGGGTCGGACGCCCGGCCAGCTTGATCTGCTCGCCGCCCTGACGATAACAAACCTGCCAACCCGCGGAGCCCGGGTCGCACAAACCACCCGCTACCGGCCGACAATCCAGCGTGCCATTGCCCGACAGTGACAACGCCCCATCACCTGGCAACAAAGACTGCTCGTTGTGCGCCGGCAGCCAGCGCGCCGGAACCAGCCAAAGACGATCTGACGAACGGTACAGAACGCAGCCATCGAGTTTCAGCTGCGGCTGCGCATCTGAGTCAGCAACCAACTGCTGCTGCACCTCAAGCAACTGACGCTGATCCGGCATGCGCACCGCCTGCTGCCGCAACCAACTGCGCAGCAGATTACGCTGCCGGGCGGCCGACAAGCTCAGTAGCGGCGCCAGCAGCAGACTCGGCCAGCAGGCCAGCCACGGATCAGCAGTGACTTCTGCCACCAGCTGCAGATCTTCCTGCGCCAGCTCGTCCAGCAACACGCTGGCCTCATCAGCATGCTCGGCCAGGCGCAACAGGCTGCGATCCAGCTGCGGCCACTCATGGCGCAACCCAGGCAACACTCGGTGACGCAAGGCCGTGCGGGCAAAGCGCTCATCGGCATTGGCCGGATCTTCGATCCAGTCCAACCCCTGCTGCCGAGCCCACTGCTCCAGCTCACTGCGTCGCCAACCGAGCAGCGGACGCGACAGCCAGCCTGCACCCAGCGCACGGCGCGCCGGCATGCCGCTCAACCCGCGTACACCGGTGCCGCGCATCAGCCGAAACAGCACCGTTTCCAATTGATCATCGCGATGGTGCGCCAGCAGCAGCTCAGCGCCGGGTTCCAGCACCTCAGCAAAGGCCGCGTAGCGGGCATCACGCGCAGCCTCCTCGATACTGGCGCCCTCTCCCACCTGCACCCGCACCACCGTCAGCGGCATACCGCGCGCATCGCAGGCACGACGACAGTGCGCTGCCCAAGCGTCAGCCTCGGGATGCAGTCCGTGATGAACATGAATGGCATGAAGCGGGGGAATAGCAGAGAGTTGGCGAGCCTGGCTCAATAGCTCAAGCAGAACCATAGAGTCCAGGCCACCGGACAACCCCAGCCACCAGGCCGGGGCGCCCATACAGGGGCCGAGCTGCGCCAGCAGCCCCTGCGGGTTCACTGAATACCGAAGGACATCAGACGCTGATAGCGGGCGTCGAGCAGCTCATCGCTGGAATGAGCATCCAGCTTGGCCAGTTGGGTCAGCAGTTGTTGCTTGATGCGCTCTGCCGTTTCCTGTGGCGAGCGCTGTGCGCCGCCCAGTGGCTCAGGAATCAAGGTATCCACTAGGCCCAGCTCTTTCAGGCGCTCGGCAGTAATACCCATGGCCGCCGCCGCGTCCGCAGCTTTCTCAGCGCTCTTCCACAGAATGGAGGCGCAGCCTTCGGGCGAGATAACCGAGTAGGTCGAGTATTGCAGCATCATCAGGTGATCACAGACACCGATAGCCAGTGCACCACCGGAACCGCCCTCACCGATAACGGTCGCGATGATCGGCGTCTTCAGACGTGACATGACCTGCAGGTTCCAGGCAATGGCTTCGCTCTGTCCGCGTTCTTCAGCGTCAATACCCGGGTAGGCGCCGGGGGTGTCGATAAAGGTGAAGATCGGCATCTTGAAGCGTTCAGCCATCTCCATCAGGCGGCAGGCCTTGCGGTAGCCTTCAGGCTTGGGCATGCCGAAGTTGCGGCGCACCTTTTCTTTTACGTCACGGCCTTTCTGGTGACCGATGACCATGACCGCGCGGCCTTCCAAACGACCGATACCGCCAACGATAGCGGCGTCGTCTGCGAAGTGGCGATCACCGTGCAGCTCTTCAAAATCGGTAAAAATGTGGCGAATGTAGTCCAGCGTGTAGGGGCGCTGCGGGTGGCGCGACATTTGCGCGACCTGCCAGCTGCTCAGGTTGCCGAAGATGCTCTCGGTCAGGGACTTGCTCTTCTCCTGCAGCCGGGTGATTTCTTCGGTGATGTTCAGCGAGTTGTCACTGCCGACCAGACGCAGCTCTTCGATTTTGGCCTGCAGGTCGGCGATCGGCTGTTCAAACTCCAAGTATTTCTGGCTGTTGCTCATAGGCATCCATCATCCGCTTGCGCCCAACGTGGGCATCCAAAAAAGTGTCGCAAATAACCTTACGGGATTGCCGGGCGCCCGTCGAGCGTCCGGCTTTGCGCTATCTATAGTGCAAGGAGACGCTGTCTTTACCCAACTGGTCACGCAGCCCCTGCAACAGATCGTCAGCCGGCTCTACTTTCCACTCATCGCCCAGGCGCAGCAAGGCTGCCGCGTCAGTGCGCTGGTACTCTATCGTTACCGGGCAGCCGCCACGATACTGCTTGAGCAGACCGGCCATGCGGTTGAGTGCATCCTCGCCATGCTGCGCGCTATCGATATTGATGCGCACGCTGTCCAGCAGCCCGGTGCGCGCATCCTCCAGACTCATCACCCGCTTGGCACGCACGCGCATGCCGCCGGAGAAGTCATCCACCGCCACCTCGCCCTCAACCACCAGCAAAGCATCTTTTTGCAGCAGCGCCTGCGCTGCCAGATAGGCTTCGGAGAATAGCGATACCTCGATGCGCGCCGAGCGGTCATCCAGGGTGACAAAGCCCACCTTGTCGCCGCGCTTGTTTTTCATCACCCGCAGATCAAACACCAGGCCGGCAATGGTCTGGCTATCGCGCGAGGGTTTCAGGTCGAGAATACGCTGGCGGGCAAAGCGGCGAATTTCACGCTCGTACTCGTCGATCGGGTGACCGGTCAGATAAAGCCCCAGGGTGTCCTTCTCACCGCGCAGGCGCTCCTTAAAGCTCCACTCGCGCACAGTGCGGTAGGCCTCGTAAACATCCCGCTCGGCAGATGGCCCGAGCAAATCGCCAAACAGGTCATCGTGACCGGAATCGGCGCTGCGGGCGGTCTGCTCGGCCGAAGCAATCGCCTCTTCCATGGCCGACATCAACGCCGCGCGATTGCGATCAATCTGTTTCTGGTAAGCCTGTGGGTCTTCAGCAAAGAAGGGACCGAGACGATCCAGCGCGCCACTGCGAATCAGCGCCTCCATCACCCGCTTGTTGATACGCTTGAGGTCTACCCGGGCGCAGAAATCAAACAGGTCATTAAAGCGGCCACCGGCCTGACGCGTCTCGACGATGGTTTCCACCGGACCTTCACCGACACCCTTGATGGCACCAAGGCCATACACCACATCACCGGCGTCATCCACGGTGAACTTATACTCGGAGACATTCACGTCCGGCGGCTGAATACGCAGCTTCATGCTGCGACACTCTTCGATCAGCGTCACCACCTTATCGGTGTTGTGCATATCCGCCGAAAGCACCGCAGCCATGAAAGGCGCAGGGTAATGGGCCTTCAGCCAGGCAGTTTGGTAGGACACCAGACCGTAGGCCGCCGAGTGCGACTTGTTGAAGCCGTAGCCGGCAAACTTTTCTACCAGGTCGAAAATGTTACCGGCCAGATCCGCATCGATACCGTTGTTGGCGCAGCCTTCGATGAAGCCGCCGCGCTGCTTGGCCATTTCTTCCGGCTTTTTCTTACCCATCGCCCGGCGCAGCATATCCGCGCCACCGAGGGTATAGCCCGCCATCACCTGGGCGATCTGCATGACCTGTTCCTGATACAGGATGATGCCGTAGGTGGGCTTGAGCACCGGTTCCAGACCGGGGTACTGGTAGTTGGGGTGCGGATAAGAGATTTCTTCACGGCCGTGCTTACGGTTGATGAAATCGTCAACCATGCCTGACTGCAGCGGGCCCGGGCGGAACAGGGCCACAAGTGCGATCATATCTTCCAGGCAGTCGGGCTTAAGCTTCTTGATCAGCTCCTTCATGCCGCGCGATTCAAGCTGGAAAACGGCGGTGGTTTCCGCCTTCTGCAGCATGCTGTAGGTCGGCGCATCGTCCAGCGGGATCAGGTCAATATTGACCAGCTCCTCATCGCTCGCCCCCTCTTCACGCTGCTTGCGATGGATGGTTTCCATCGCCCATTTGATGATGGTCAGGGTACGCAGGCCGAGGAAGTCGAACTTCACCAGCCCCGCCGCTTCAACGTCGTCCTTGTCGAACTGGGTAACCAGACCGCCACCAGACTCATCGCAGTACAGCGGTGCAAAGTCGGTCAGCTTGGTGGGGGCGATAACCACGCCACCGGCGTGCTTGCCGACGTTACGGGTAATCCCCTCAAGCTTGAGGGCCATGTCCCAAATTTCCTGGCCTTCCTCGTCATTGGCGAGAAAGTCGCGCAGCATCTCTTCCTGCTCGAAGGCCTTGGTCAGCGTCATGCCGACCTCGAACGGAATCATCTTCGACAGCTTGTCGGCCAGGCCGTAGGACTTGCCCTGCACCCGCGCCACGTCGCGCACTACCGCTTTGGCGGCCATGGTACCGAAGGTGATAATCTGCGATACCGCGTTACGGCCGTAGG
>DBHE01000009.1 GCA_002296055.1 Pseudomonadaceae bacterium UBA836 | reverse complement strand
GAGTGGCATGGCCGCGCGGCGTTCAATAAGGCCAATCAGCAACTGCTGGCCCAGCTCGACGAGCTGGAAGCCAAGGCCCGCAAGCGCGATATCGTGGTAGACGACGAAACCCTGTATCGCTTCTTTGACCAGCGCATCCCTGACAACATCTACCAGCTGGCCAGCTTTGAGCGCTGGCTCAAGCGCAGCAGCGAGAAAGAGCCCAAGCTGCTGCACATGACCCGCGATGATCTGCTGCAACGTGAAGCCAATGACGTCAGCGCGCAGCTGTACCCGGATGTGTTGCGCTGGGCGTCGGTAGCGCTGCCGCTGAGTTATCACTTTGAGCCCAACCATGAAGCAGACGGCGTGACAGTGCGTATTCCGGCATCCCTGCTGCGGCGCATTGACCCGCAGCGGCTGGATTGGCTGGTACCGGGGCTGCTGTTCGACAAGTGCGTGGCGCTGGTACGCGCGCTGCCCAAGGCCACTCGCAAAAACTTTGTGCCGGTGCCTGACTTTGTGCGCGCTGCGCTGGAGCGCATGCCCTTTGCCGATGGCAGCCTGACCCAGGCACTGGGCCGTGAGCTGACGCGCATGACCGGCGTGCGGTTGGACGATGACGCCTGGAGCGACACCGAGCTGGAAGACCACCTGCGTATGCGCATTGAAGTGGTGGATGCGGCCGGCAAACCGATTTGCGCCGGGCGTGATTACAGCGCGCTCTGTGCCCAGATCGACGGCCTGCCGCTGCAGGCAGCCCCCGTTGAGCAGCAGGCGCAAAGCACACCCACCGAGGCGCCGGGCAGCTACACGCTTCCGGAGACGCTGGTCCGCAAGCAGGCGGGCATTGCGGTCAACTTTTACCCGGCTTGGGTGGAGCAGGGCGAGGAGGTGGTCGAGCAGCTGTTTGATGTGCCGCAGCTAGCCCAGCGCGAGCATCGCCTTGGTCTGCAGCGTCTGCTGCTGCAAAGCCAGCAGCTCAACGAGCAGGCCCGCTATCTGCGCCAAAAGCTCACCACCCTCAAGGACGCGGCGATTTATTACCGGGATCTGGGCAGCCAGAAGCAGCTCACCGACGATGTGCTGCTGGGGGCGATTGATCGGGTGTTTTTGCCGGCGGACGCGCCCTTGCCGCGCGATGCGCAAGCGCTTAATGCGCGGCTGGAGGCGGGACGCGCCGACTGGGTGCCGGCCTGCGAGGAGCTGGCCAAACAGGTGCTGGCAGTACTCAAGCAATGGCATGGCCTGCGTAAGCGCTTTAAGGGCAAGGTGGAGCTGGCCCATGCGCTGGCAATGAACGATGTGCGCGAGCAGTTGAACCACCTGATCTATCCCGGCTTTGCCCGCGCTGTGCCCGGCGAGTGGCTGAGCCAGTACCCGCGCTATCTCAGTGCCATCGAGCAGCGGCTGGACAAGCTGCCGGGGCAGGTGCCGCGGGACCGCGCCTGGACCGATGAGCTACAAGGGTTCTGGCAGCAATATCAGGCTCTGAGCGAGCGCTGGCAGAAAGAAGGTCGCTGGGATGCCCGGCTGGATGAGTGGCGCTGGATGCTGGAGGAGTACCGCGTGTCGCTGTTTGCCCAGCAGCTGGGCACGCGCATGCCGGTATCCAGCAAGCGTCTGGGTAAACTTTGGCGCGAGATTCAGGGTGGGAGCAGCCAGTAACCGGCAGCGAACGGGCTGTCATGAGCGGCGAATGGCGTGATCTTGACGCGCTATTCGTCTATGCTAGCGCTTTGAAAAATGCGGGTTTGCGGCGTGCCTCGCAGCCAATTGGTGTCGTCAAGGTGAGACAACCGCCTGCAAGGTGGCGACTGTCGTACAGGCCCTGACATCAATGCAGGCATGCGCACGGGTGCAGACGCCCGGCCAACCATGGTAGCGCCGTAGCACAGACAACTGGCCGTTCCCCCCGGTGCTATCGTGAGGGAGCGGTGTTCATAACATCAGAAGAGGACCGACCGTGCACAAAGTCGTGATCAGCGGAACAGGTTTGTTTACCCCCTCCCAGAGCATCAGCAACGAAGAGCTGGTCGCCAGTTACAACGCTTACGTCGAGCAGTTCAACGCCGAAAATGCCGCCGCCATCGACGCCGGCACTGTTGAGCCGCTGGCAGCCTCTAGCACCGAGTTCATCGAAAAAGCTTCCGGCATCAAGAGCCGCTTTGTGATCAACAAAAGCGGCATTCTGGATGTAAACCGCATGGTGCCGGACATTCCCGAGCGTAGTGACGACGAGCAGTCGCTGCTGTGCGAGATGGCGGTTAAGGCGGCCCATCAGGCGCTGGAAGCGGCAGGCCGTACTGTCGCTGATATCGACGGCGTGATCGTCGCCTGCTCCAACCTGCCGCGCGGCTATCCGGCGCTGGCGGTTGAAGTACAGGAAGCGCTGGGCATCGACGGCTTTGGTTTTGACATGAACGTGGCCTGTTCTTCTGCCACCTTTGGTATCCAGAATGCGGCCAACACCGTTGCCCTGGGCCAGGCCCGCGCGGTGCTGATGGTCAACCCGGAAGTGTGCACCGGCCATATGAGTTTCCGTGACCGTGACAGCCACTTCATCTTTGGTGATGCCTGCACCGCCGTGGTAGTCGAGCGCGCTGAAGATGCCGTCTGCGAGCACCCCTACGAGATTCTTGGCACCAAGCTGCTGACCAAATTCTCCAACAACATCCGCAACAACTTTGGCTTCCTGAACCGCTGCGACGAGTCTGGCGTGGGTGCCCGTGACAAGTTGTTCATGCAGAACGGCCGCAAGGTGTTCCGTGATGTTTGCCCGATGGTGGCCGAGCTGATCGGCGAGCACCTGGGCGAGGTGGGGCTGCAGGTCGACAGCGTCAAGCGCTTCTGGCTGCACCAGGCCAACCTCAACATGAACATGCTGATCGCACGCAAGCTGCTGGGTCGTGATCCGAGCGCTGAGGAAGCACCAGTGGTACTGGATGAATACGCCAACACCAGCTCTGCTGGCTCGATCATCGCCTTCCACAAGTATCAGAACGACCTGCCGGTGGGCAGCCATGGTGTGATCTGCTCTTTTGGTGCCGGTTATTCGATCGGTAGCGTGATTGTCCGCAAAGGGTAACAGCGGAGTGAGCGACGAGCAGGATCTGATCCAGCGCCTGCTCAAAGGCGAGCAGGCGGCCTACCGCGCTCTGGTGCAGCAGTATCAGGGCGCTATGCGCGCGGTGGCCATTGCCATTGTCGGCAGCGCCAGCGCCGATGAGGTGGTGCAAGACAGCTGGCTGGCCGTGGTGCGCAACCTGCAAGGCTTTGCCGGTCGTGCCAGCCTGAAAACCTGGCTGCTGACGATTACCGCCAACACCGCCAAGAGCCGCTTGCGTAAACAACGACGCGAAGTCTCGCTGGAGGATGTCACCGGCCCGCATGGCACCATCGACGACGCACGCTTTGCGGACGACGGCCATTGGGGTAGGGCACCCACGCTCTGGCATACCGACTCGCCTGAAGCGCTGCTTAGTGAGCAGGCTCTGCGTGACTGCCTGGAGCACACGCTGGCGACCTTGTCCGAGTTGCAACGCAGCGTCCTGCTGCTGCGCGAGCGACAGGCGCTGGAATTACCTGACATTTGTAACCTGCTGGATATTTCTCACTCTAATGTGAGGGTGCTGCTGCATCGCGCCCGGCTGAGCGTGTTTGCAACCCTGGAGCATTTTGAGGAAACCGGAGAATGTTGAGCTGCAAGGGCCTGGTAGCGCTATCCAGCGATCTGCTGGATGGTGAACTGACGTGGAAACAGCGCATTGCTGTGCGTACGCATCTGGCGATGTGTGTGCGCTGCCGCCGTTTCATTCGCCAGTTGCGCGTTAGCCAGCGGGTTATTCGCCAGCTCCCGGACCAGCAAGCCCCCGAGCTAGAGGCGCTGCTGAAAGCCATGCAGGCCCAGCAGCAGCGCGGCCCAGAGGTTGATCAGGGCAATTCTTCAAATTGATTTGCCCACTGATGTAACAGCGCTTACCAAGCAACGTCTAGTATGCAGAGTGTGGCAGTTCGTCACGCTCGCTATCAGACCTTACTGGAGAAAGCGCATGAACAAGATCAACACTGCTGTCCTGACTCTCAGTGCCACCCTGCTGGGTGCTGCCGGTGCCGTTCAGGCAACTGAAAACCCCTTCGCGGTACAAGAGCTGCAAAGCGGCTACAGCCTGGCTGATAACCACGGCGCGGGCGATATGGAAGGTAAGTGCGGCGAAGGCTCCTGCGGCGACGAAGAAGGCAAGGGCGACCGCGAAGGCAAGTGCGGTGAAGGCACTTGCGGTAGCTGAGTGTGAACGCAACCGTCAACCTGCCGGTGCACGGAGTCGGGCTGGGGCTACGCCGCAGCCTGCTCAGTGCGCTGGTACAGACGCCAGAGCCGGTCGCGGATTTTCTTGAGGTGGCGCCGGAAAACTGGATCGGCCTGGGCGGACGCCTGGCTCGCCAGTTTGCTGCGGTCACCGAACGTTATCCGCTGATCTGTCATGGCCTGTCGCTCAACCTCGGTGGGCTGGCGCCGCTGGATACGCGCCTGCTGCGTGACTTGCGCGGCTTTCTGGATGCCAATCAGGTGCAGGTTTACAGCGAGCACCTGAGCGCCTGCGGTGATCACGGCCAATTGTATGATCTGCTGCCAGTCCCCTTTACTGACGCCAACGTGCGCCGCATTGCCGAGCGCATTGGGCAGGTACAGGATGCCTTGGGCAGGCCGCTAATTATCGAAAACGTCTCTGCCTATCTGACCCTGCCGGGTGAGATGAGCGAACCCGAGTTTGTTGCCGCCGTGCTGGATGAGGCCGACTGCAACCTGCTGCTGGACGTCAACAACGTCTACGTTAACAGCGTCAATCTGGGCGGCGATGCTGCGCCGTACATCAGCGCCATGCCAGCGCAGCGCATCGCGTACTTGCACATGGCTGGGCATTTTGATGCCGAGCCAGATTTGAAAATAGACAGCCACGGTGCGCCTATCATCGACCCGGTGTGGGCGCTGCTGGAACACACCTACCAATGCCACGGCGTACGCCCAACGCTGCTGGAGCGGGACTTCAACATGCCACCGCTGGAGGACTTGCAGCAGGAGCTGCAGCAGATTCGGCAGTACCAGCAGGCCGCGGCCATACGGGTGAGCGCATGAGCCATGAGCTGCAGCAGCGCTTCACCGCTCGCGTACGCGCCCCGCAGCAACAACCCTTGCCTGACGCTCTGCCGCCGCAGCGGGTAGCGGTATATGAGCGGCTGATCCGCAACAACATCGAAGGCTTTGTGCGTGGCACTTTCCCGGTGTTGCACAGGGTGTTGCCGGCGGCGCGATGGGCTCAGCTGATCGACGCCTTTGTGGCCGGTCATGCTTGCCAGTCACCGTATTTTCGGGAGATCGGTGAGCAGTTTATCGACTGGCTGCAGAGCGGCTATCAAGCGGGCGCTGGCGACCCGCCCTGGTTGCTGGAGCTAGCGCATTACGAGTGGGTTGAGCTGGCGCTGGATATCAGCAGCGAGCAGCTGCCAACAGGCGGGCAGGGCGCTGCTAACGCCGACACCGTGCTGAGTTGGTCCCCCCTTGCCTGGCCGTTGCTGTACCAATGGCCGGTGCAACAGCTGGGCCCGGATTACCAACCGGTTGAGCCGCCTGCGCAGCCGACGTGCCTGTTGGTCTGGCGTGATGCCGAGGATCGCGTGCGCTTTATGCAGCTCACCCCCTTTGCCTGGCAGCTGGCTGATGTGCTGAGCCGCGAGCCGCTGTCTTTGCGTGCGGCGCTGGCGCGCCTGAATGTGACAGTCAACGACCAATTCATGGCCGGGGCGCTCGCGCTGGTAAACGACTGGATAGCCGCTGACGTAGTGCGTGCTACTGACCCTACCTCTTGAAGTCACGCCTATCTGGCTGATTTAACTCGCTTTAGCAAAAACCGCCGATAACCGAGTTCGATGCCCGGGGGAAAGTTCCCCTGTCATCGAATGTTCATCTTTGCGCAACTGATCTGAAATACAGCGCTGCGAATATTCCCTCCAACACCGGGCCCGCCCCATCAGCGAGCCCCAATGTGTTGTTTCTCTGTCAACGCAAAACATAAATGAGGGAAGACTCAATGACACTGCGTAAGCAACTTGCCGGATTCGCCGTTACCGCCCTGGCTGCTGCCATCCCCGCCACTGCAATGGCCGATGTCAGCATCTATGGCCGTGCCCACGTATCCGTAGATTTCCTGGACGACGGTGCGGACTACTCCGAGACCAACCTGTCCAGCAACTCTTCCCGCCTGGGCTTCAAGGGTGACCACGAAATCAACCCCAACCTGTCTGCCTTCTTCCAGATTGAGCAGCAGATCGACTTCGGCACCGACAACGGCAGCTCCTTCAACACTCGCGATACCTTCGTTGGTCTGAAAGGCGGTTTCGGTTCTGTGCGCATGGGTCGTTTCGACAGCCCCTTCAAAGCGGCTCGTGGCCCGGCCAACCTGTTCGGCGACCAAGTCGGCGACATGCGTAACCTGACCCGAGTTGGCAACGCCCGCTTCGACGAACGTTATGACAACACCATCGAGTACACCACCCCGGACATGAGCGGTTTCTTCGCCAAACTGGGTTACTCCGTACAAGAAGGCACTGTTGCTGACCAAGACACCGACGAAAGCGTATTCAGCGGCTCGCTGAACTATGCAGGTGACCTGCTGGAAGCCTCTGTTGCTTACGAAACTGCTGAAGAAGACACCGGTCGTGGCGAGCGCGATGGCGTCCGCGCAGCGGGTGCGTTCAACCTGTTTGAAGGCTTCAAGCTGGTTGGTTTCTATCAGACTGTTGATTACAGCAACCCGGCTGCTACTGCTGCCGTGCAAGATCAGCTGACTGCCGATACCTACGGCCTGGGCGCTGAGTTCAAGCTGGCTTCCGCTACCGCCCTGAAAGGTATGTGGATGACTCGTGATGCCGACGCTGACAACTACGACACCGACATGATTGCTGTTGGTATCGAGCACAAGCTGGACAAGGCAGTACGTGTTTACGCTAACTACGCCATCACCGAGAACGACGAAAACGTTGCTCTGACTCCCTGGGGTCAAGCACGTACCGCCAACCCGGCTGGTGCTGTAGGTGAAGACGCTTCCGGCTTCTCCGTAGGCCTGCGTTACGACTTCTAATCCCGTCTAACGACAGGACCAGAAGTATCCACAAAGCCGGACTGTTACAGAAAACAGTCCGGCTTTGTCATTAAAGTGACATGCAACAGTCTTAATCTCGTCGCCAAGTGGTCATGAAAGTTGATCACCAACGGACCCAATGTTCACTTGTGCCAGGAGTTCTATCCCATGCGTCAACTGCTCTGTCTCGCCGCCGCTGCACTGCTGTCTGCCTGTGCCCAGCAGGCCCCCGTCAAACTCTACTCGGGCGCCGAACAGCCGACCTCCCAGGTGCTGGTAGTAGAAATGCCCAACACCCTGGAAGTGCTGAACATCAACGGTCAGCCGGCACCGGAAGCCAACCGCATGGTAGGTAACAGCCTGCGTCAGCTGGAGCTGCAGCCGGGCAAATACCGCATCAATGCCTACTTTGAAAACGGGTACGACGTAGGCGGTGGCCTGAGCCACGAAATCATTCGCACCCGCAGCGCTACCTTCCTGGTCGATGGTCAGGCTGGCGATGTATGGCGCCTTGAATTTGATGAGCCGAGCAACCTGCGTGAAGCCGAAGCCATGGAAGATGATTTCTCCGGCTACGCGGTCAACACCCGCACTGGCGAGCGCGTTGCCAGCGAGCCGGGCCCGCGTTACGTCTCCATGCTCGGTCAGATGTTTGGTGGTGGCTCAGTGGTTGCCACTCAGGACGCCGGTATTGCTCCGCTGGGCGCAGCGCCGCAAGCCCAGGGTGCTGCTGCTGTAGCACCGGTTGCCGTCCCCACGCCCTCTCAGGCGGCAGCGCCGGCACAAACCCTGCCGCACGATGCTTCTACGCTGGCAACTCTCAAGCAGATTTACCTGATGCTCAGCCCGGAAGGTCGCGATGCCTTTTTGGAGTGGGCTGCTCAGTAAGAACGTAATGCCCCGTCAGCTTGTGTGCTGCACGTTTATCCCCGCCTGGAGCGGGGATTTTTTTGTGCCGGCTTTATTGGCTGCCCGGTTATCAGGGCAGCTGCTCAGTGCGCCGCCTCGGCATCAATGGCCTGCTGTACCTGGCGGAAGAACGCCAAGCGGTCCTTGCTCTGGGTACCGCCCTGGCTGTCGGTTGCCTGCGGCCAGTTGCCGTTAGAGGCGATCACCAGTTGACGGTTAGGGTCGATAAAGATGCCTTGGCCAAAAATGCCTTGGGCAATGTAGGCACCATCATCCAGCGTCCACCACTGAAACCCGTAGCCGCTACCAGGGCGCCCAATATCCACCTGCTTGGTGGTAGCTTCGCCAATCCAGCCTTCGGGCAGCACCTGCTCGCCACCGGCAACGCCGCCGCCGAGCATGAACAGACCAAAGCGGGCGTAATCACGGGTAGCTGCCTGTACACAGCAACCGCCAATTTCATGGTCGGTTGAGCCGAGCATCCAGCTGGCGTCCTGCTGCATACCAAAGGGTATCCAGATCTTCTCGGACAGATATTCACTCAGCGGCTTGTTGGCGGCAGAACTGGCCAGTACACCGATCAGATTGGTTTCACCGGTCTTGTACACCCACTTGGTGCCGGGCTCTGCTTCTGCCGGCAACTGACGCATGTAGCTGACGGTTACGTCTACGCCCGGGTCTGCCTTGTGGGAGTTGAACAGTGCCACGTCGGACTGCGGGTCGGCGTAGTCCTCATTCCAGGCTACTCCCGAGGTCATGGTAAGCAGTTGCCTGATGGTGACGTTGTCGTACGCAGAGCCCTTCAGGTCAGGAATATAGTCCGACACCATGTCGTCGATGCTGTTTATGTAGCCGTCCTGAATGGCGGCACCAACCAGGGTAGAGGTGAAGGATTTGGCAACCGAGAAGCTGGTCCAGCGCCCGTCAGGCCCAAAGTCCAGCCCGTACTTCTCCAGCCGGACCTTGCCGTTGTGCACAATCACCAGGGCGGCAGCATGCTGTGAGGTCATGAAGGCATCGACGTCCACACCCACATCCAGCGGCTCACCCTCAGGCAGCGGATAGACGTCACCGCCAGCGGGAATCACACGGGATTCGCTCAGTACCGGCAAGCGGTCCATGGCGCGAAAAGCGGCGTCGCGCTGATCGCTGCTCCAGAACAGCACATTACTGTCGGTGGGCAGGTTGAGGGCCAGCCGGCGCATGTCGTCATCGGCGGTTGCCCAGAAAACGCCGCCAGCCAGGCCCAGCAGCACAATGAGCGCGATAATCCCTTTCTTCATGGGTGTACTCCATCTTTTATTGTTGTTGGTGGCGCACTGATCAATGCGACATGCACAGCGCATATTGCATCAAGAAGGGCTCCAACCGCGTAACTTACGTGACATAAGCCCACGATTGGGCGCGATCGCAGCTAAATAAGCAGGTGTGATTCGCGCGCCGGGGTAATCCCCCCTGAAATCAG
>DBHE01000238.1 GCA_002296055.1 Pseudomonadaceae bacterium UBA836 | reverse complement strand
TTGATCCAGGATCAGCTGGTTGACCGCAGCAAAGTCTCCGGCGACCGGCTCATAGAAAGGCAGCGTGCTCATTGAATGCAGAATTCCAGAAAAGGTTCCGCGGCATGCTAGGTTGCAGGCCGCAGGCTGTCAAGAAAGGCGGGTTTTCATCCTGTGTCGAGACTTGCGTAATGGTGAGTGGTTGAGTAAAATCCGCGCCCTGAGATAAAAAGCATCCCTGTTTTGACAATGGCAAGGTCGGTCTCGATAGGCGAGATCACTTGCAGCCATGCCAGCCATTAACTACTAGACAAAGCGCTGGGTGAGCAGGATTACGGAGAAAGCAAAATGTACGCAGTCATTGTTACCGGCGGCAAGCAATATAAGGTCGCTGAAGGCGAGTTCCTGAAAGTAGAGAAGCTGGACGTTGAAACCGGCGCCAGCATTGAGTTTGACAAGGTGCTGTTGGTAGGCAACGGTGATGACGTCAAGATTGGCGCGCCGGTTGTTGAGGGTGCCAAGGTGACTGCAGAAGTCAGCGCACACGGTCGTGGCGACAAGGTTCGCATCATCAAGTTCCGTCGTCGTAAGCACCACATGAAGCGTCAGGGCCACCGTCAGTGGTACACCGAAATCAAGATCACCGGCATCACTGCCTAAGCTGATTCAGGAGAGTAAAGACTCATGGCACACAAAAAAGCAGGCGGTTCCACGCGTAACGGCCGCGATTCAGAATCCAAACGACTTGGCGTGAAAATTTACGGCGGTCAGGCCATCATCCCGGGCAACATCATTGTCCGTCAGCGTGGCACCGAGTTCCACGCCGGCAAAAACGTCGGTATGGGCAAGGATCACACCCTGTTCGCCAAGGCGGAAGGCGTGGTCAAGTTTGAAGTCAAAGGCAAATTCAATCGCCGTTACGTTAGTGTCGTAACTGCCTGATTGGCCCGAGATTGCAAAAAGCCCTGTCTTGCGACGGGGCTTTTTTGTTTGTAGCGTATTCTTTCCATTAGCCCGTCCCTTCCGGGAAGGGGAGCAGAATGAAATTTGTTGATGAGGTAGCCATCACGGTCAAGGCTGGAGATGGTGGTAACGGCTGCATGAGCTTTCGGCGCGAGAAGTTCATCCCCAAGGGCGGCCCTGATGGTGGTGACGGTGGTGATGGTGGCTCCATTTTTCTGGAGGCTGACGTCAATCTCAACACTCTGGTGGATTACCGCTACACGCGCCGTTTTAACGCCAAGCGCGGCGAAAATGGCCGTGGCAGTGACTGTACCGGCGCCAAGGGCGAGGACATGGTTCTTCCCGTTCCGGTGGGCACCACAGTAATCGATGCCGGTACCCAGGAGATCATTGGTGATCTTACGGAGCCGGGGCAGCGCCTGCTGGTTGCGCAGGGCGGCTTTCATGGTTTGGGTAACACGCGCTTCAAGTCCAGTGTGAATCGCGCGCCACGGCAGACCACCCAGGGCTCGCTGGGAGATCTGCGTGATCTCAAGCTGGAGCTGAAGGTGTTGGCTGATGTCGGCTTGCTGGGTCTGCCCAACGCCGGCAAAAGTACCTTTATTCGTTCTGTTTCCGCCGCCAAGCCGAAGGTGGCTGATTATCCCTTTACCACCATGGTGCCCAATCTGGGTGTGGTGGATGTGGGGCAGCTGCGCAGCTTTGTCATCGCTGACATTCCGGGTGTTATCGCCGGCGCCGCCGATGGTGCGGGTCTGGGGACGCGCTTTCTCAAGCACTTGTCGCGTACGCGGCTGCTGCTGCATCTGGTTGATATGGCGCCGCTGGATCAGTCTGATCCTGTTGAAGCGGTTGAAACTATCCTGCACGAGCTGGGTAAGTTCAGCCCTTCGTTGACGCTGCGTGAGCGCTGGCTGGTGCTGAACAAGTGCGATCAGCTGCTCGAAGACGAGCAGCAGGCCATTCTGGATGATGTTGTCGAGCGTCTGGAGTGGGAAGGTCCGGTGTATGTCATTTCGGCGTCTGAGCGCCAGGGCACCGCTGAGCTGGCCAAGGATGTCATGAATTGGCTGGATGAGCGTGAGCATCGACTGGTCGAGGATGAAGAGTATGCCGAGGCGATGGCGGAGCTTGATCAGCGCATTGAAGATGAAGCCCGGGCGCATATCCAGGAGCTGGATGATCGGCGTGCGCTGCGCAAGCAGGGTATCGGTACCGATGATCTGGATGATGACGACGATGAGGATGATGAAGACGGACCGGAGATCATCTACGTCCGTTGAGTGAGCGCCGTGGCGGCGGCCGCAGTCGCCACGGGTAGGCTTTGACATTTTGTTGATGGAATCAGCATGCGTGAAAAGGTAACCGGGGCCCGTCGCTGGGTGGTGAAGATTGGCAGTGCGCTGCTGACTGGCGACGGTCGTGGCCTCGATCAGGCGGCAATGGCGGTATGGGTTGAGCAGCTGGCGGCCTTGCGTGCCTCTGGTGCTCAGGTGGTGCTGGTGTCCTCCGGGGCGGTGGCGGCTGGTATGAGCCGTCTGGGCTGGAGTGAGCGGCCCAAGACCACTCATGATCTGCAGGCAGCTGCTGCCATCGGTCAGATGGGGCTGGTGCAGGCCTGGGAGTCCAGTTTCCAGCGTCACGGGCTGTCTACGGCGCAGGTGTTGCTGACCCATGATGATCTGTCGGATCGCAAGCGCTACCTGAACGCCCGCAGCACGCTGCGCGCCTTGCTGGATTTGGGTGTTATTCCGGTTATCAACGAAAACGACACCGTCATTACCGACGAGATCCGCTTTGGCGACAACGATACACTGGGTGCGCTGGTGACCAATCTGGTCGAGGCGGACCTGCTGGTCATTCTGACTGATCGCGATGGGTTGTTTACTGCCGATCCGCGCAGTAATCCGAATGCCGAGCTAGTGTCCTCAGCCATGGCGGACGACCCTGAGTTGGATGCAATGGCGGGTGGAAGTGCGGGTGCGCTGGGCCGTGGTGGTATGGCGACCAAGTTGCGCGCGGCGCGCCTGGCTGCTCGTTCGGGAGCGGCCACGGTGATTGTTGGCGGACGGCTGGAGCGCGTGATTGATCGGTTGCACGCGGGCGAGTCGCTGGGCACGCTGTTGCTGTCCGAGAAGGGTATGCTGGTGGCGCGCAAGCAGTGGCTGGCGGGGCACCTGCAAACCCGTGGTCGCTTGTTGCTGGATGCGGGTGCTGTTAGGGCGCTGCGTTCGGGCAAGACCAGTTTGCTTCCTGTGGGTGTTGTGGGGGTTGAGGGCGGTTTTCGGCGCGGCGAGATGGTTGTCTGTGTTGGTCCGGATGGGCGCGAGGTGGCGCGAGGCCTGGCTAATTACGCTGCGCAGGATGCGGCGCGTATTGCTGGTAAGTCGACTGATGATATCGCCGGCATTCTCGGGTACATCGACGATCCGGAGATGGTGCACAAGGACAACCTGGTCCTGGTGTAAGTGGTTTGGTTGGGCAGGCTGCGGCGTGCTCAGCCTGACTGTTCTGTCTGGCCCGGTTTGCGGGCACAAAAAAACCGGCCTAGGCCGGTTTTTTCATTCAGCAAGAACAGCGAATCAAGCGGCTTCAGCCATGGCCTTGATGTGCGCGTTCAGGCGGCTCTTGTGGCGAGCGGCCTTGTTCTTGTTGATGATGCCTTTGTCAGCCATGCGGTCAATGACCGGAACGGCAGCAGTGTAAGCGGCTTTGGCTTTGTCGAGGTCCTTGGCGTCAATCGCCTTGACTACGTTTTTGATGTAGGTGCGGACCATGGAGCGCAGGCTTGCATTGTGGTTGCGGCGCTTCTCGGCCTGCTTGGCGCGTTTCTTGGCTTGAGGTGAGTTGGCCACCGTCTTGCTCCTCAGAAAATCTGGATGAATTAGGTACAAATAAGGCCGCGTACTATGCCGCCGGACTTGTCGAATGTCAAGCCTGTATGAGGGGGCTTGAACGGCCCTGTTGATCAGTGGTCACAGTGGCCGAGGTGGCGGCATTTTACACCTAAGCTGCCTGACAATGGCAGCGGTGCGCCGCTATTATGGCGCTTTTATTTCGGTGCGATACTTCATGTCCCAATCTGC
>DBHE01000003.1:26911-33832 GCA_002296055.1 Pseudomonadaceae bacterium UBA836 | reverse complement strand
AGCCTTTCGCCTTCACGGCGAGCCTAGGGGGGCTGCTTGCCCAGCCCCCCTTAGCGATCCCCCCGGGCACCCGACTACGCGGCCCTTCGGGTTCACTGCGTTGCTCGGGCTGACGGGGGGCGGCAGAACTCGTCGCTGCGCTCCTCAGACATGCTGCCGCCCTATTTCCCGCCAGCCCTGCGCTACTCGCCCGCGTAAACGGGACGAAACGCGGTGCACACTCCAGCATCCGTGCCTTCAGCATAAAAAGCAGCCTTGGTGCGGCCAATGGCAGACTAGAGCTAGCCAAATAGACCTATAGGCGTGTTACTAACCGACTGCTTCGCTCGGCGGGGCCTTCAGCATGCCTTGGGCGGCGATAAACTCGATGATCTGCTCTACGCCCTGACCGCTCTTGAGGTTGGAGAATACGAACGGACGCTCGCCGCGCATCTTCTTGGCGTCGCGGTCCATCACGTCCAGGTCGGCACCAACCAGCGGGGCCAGGTCGGTCTTGTTGATGATCAGCAGGTCAGAACGGGTAATGCCCGGGCCGCCCTTGCGCGGAATCTTGTCGCCGGCGGAAACGTCGATCACGTAGAGAGTCAGGTCAGACAGCTCCGGGCTGAAGGTCGCGGCCAGGTTGTCGCCGCCGCTTTCTACCAGCACCAGTTCCATTTCCGGGAAGCGCTCCTGCAGCTCGGCAACCGCCGCCAGGTTCATGGAGGCGTCTTCGCGAATTGCGGTGTGCGGGCAGCCGCCGGTTTCTACACCAAGGATGCGGTCTTCCGGCAGAGCCTGGTGGCGCAGCAGAAAGTCAGCGTCTTCGCGCGTGTAGATATCGTTGGTGATCACGCCCAGGTTGTAGTGCGGATACAGGCGCTCGCAGAGGGTGCGAACCAGCGCGGTCTTGCCGGACCCGACCGGTCCGCCGATGCCTACCCGCAGTGCAGGTCTGGAAGTCATGTGTCAGTGCTCCTTATGATCGAAACAATCGGGTGTATTGATGTTCATGGCGGGCGCTGGCAAAGGCCAAGCCCGGTAATCCTGCGCCGAGGTCATCAGCGGACAATGTAGCGGCGGTATCCACTACCGCTGGCAGATCGGGCAACATGCGATCCAGCAGCCGCTGGGCATCGGTCTGCCCGAGCGGAATCAGCTTGGTGGCGGCGCCGGTCTGGTTTTCCAGCCAGCTCCAGAGCGCACCGAGGGCCAGCGCGCGGGCGCCGGTCTGCCAGTGCTGCCCGGCCATCGCCAAAGCAGTCATCAGCGCGATTGGCTCGCCCTGCGGCCACTCAATCGCCGCCGGTACCGCCAGCGACTTGAGCAGGCGCAGCAGCGCCCCGCCCTGTTGGCTGTCTTCCAGATAAAGCTCAGCGGTTTCCCGGTTGGCCAGCAGCCAGTCATTCCAGGAAAACAGCGCGCCTTCGTCGTCACGCTCCAGCGCGTCGTACTGGCGCAGCAACAGCGGAATATCCAGCCGCGCCAGCGAGTGACCCAGCAAGCCGCCCAGCCAGTGCGCGGCGCTGTCGATGTCGCTCACCCAGTTCTGCTCAATGGCGTACTCCAACCCTTGCGAGTAGGCGTAGGCACCAATCGGCAGTGCCGGACTGGCCAACTGCAGCACGCGCAGCAGGGCCAGATCGGCGACCGGGTTCAGCTCAGTCATGGGCATGGCCTGCCAGTCGCAGCAGCGGCGCAGCGGGCGTCGCGACGCTGTGACTGTGGTTGTGATACGCGCCCTTCTCCGGGTTGAACGGCGCGGTGATCTGATCCACCTCCAGCCCGAAGCCAACCAGCATGGCGTCCAGCACGTGATCGCACTGATAGCGCAGCTCGGTGGCGTGCACCTCCAGCGCCACGTGGCGGTTGCCCATGTGGTAGGCCGCGCGGGCCAGTTTCAGGGTTTCGTCACAGACCACGCGCGAGAGCTTCTCCGGCGCGGCCGCAATCATCAGCACACTGCCATCCAGGCACTGCAGGCGATCGCCCTGCGCCAGCACGCGGCCTCGGGGCAGAAACAGACCGACTTCCTCACCCGCTACCGTTTTGGCGCGCAGGCGGCTGCGGGTGCGCAGCTCGTAGGTCAGTTCCAGTACGTGGTCATGGGGGCCGGACTCTTCCAGCCAGGCATGACATTCCAGCATCGTGCTCTCCTTAAAACAGGTAGTAACGCTGCGCCAGCGGCAGCTCATCGGCCGGCTCGCAGAGCAGCTCAACGCCGTCGGCCTTGACCACGTAGGTCTGCGGATCGACGCTGATGTCCGGCTGATAGTCATTCAGTTTCATATCGGCCTTGCTGATATTGCGGGTGTTACGCACCGCTTCCAGCCTACGCTTGAGGCCCAGTTTCTCGGCCACGCCGCCATCGATCGACGCCTGCGATACGAAGGTCACACAGGTGGTGTCCATGCCGCGGCCGAAGGCACCGAACATCGGTCGGTAGTGCACCGGCTGCGGCGTTGGGATCGAGGCATTGGGATCGCCCATAGGTGCAGCTGCAATGGCGCCGCCCTTGAGAATCAGACTCGGCTTGGTGCCGAAGAAAGCAGGCTTCCACAGCACCAGGTCCGCCAGCTTACCGACTTCAATCGAGCCGACAACGTGCCCGACACCCATAGTGATCGCCGGGTTGATGGTGTACTTGGCGATGTAGCGTTTGACCCGCGCGTTGTCGGACCAATCATCGTCGCCCTCCAGCGGGCCGCGCTGCACTTTCATCTTGTGCGCGGTTTGCCAGGTACGGGTAATCACCTCACCGACGCGGCCCATGGCCTGCGAGTCGGAGGAGATCATGCAGAAGGCACCCAGGTCATGCAGGATGTCTTCAGCAGCGATGGTTTCGCGGCGAATGCGCGAGTCGGCGAAAGCAACGTCTTCGGCGATAGCAGGATCCAGGTGGTGGCAGACCATCAGCATGTCGAGGTGCTCGTCGACGGTGTTGATGGTGTAGGGCCGCGTCGGGTTGGTCGAGGACGGCAGCACGTTGGATTCGCCGCAGGCCTTGATAATGTCCGGTGCGTGACCGCCACCAGCGCCTTCGGTGTGGTAGGTGTGAATCACTCGGCCGTTGATGGCCGCCAGGGTGTCTTCCACAAAACCGGATTCGTTCAACGTGTCAGTGTGGATCGCCACCTGCACGTCAAAGGCATCGGCCACGCTCAGACAGCAGTCGATCGCCGCCGGGGTGGTACCCCAGTCTTCGTGTAGCTTCATGCCCATGGCACCGGCCTGGATCTGCTCTTCCAACGGGTCCGGCAGGCTGGCGTTGCCCTTACCGAGAAAGCCCAGGTTCATCGGGAAGCATTCGGCCGACTGCAGCATCTTGCCGATGTGCCAGGCACCGGGCGTACAGGTGGTTGCGTTGGTGCCGGTGGCCGGGCCGGTGCCACCACCAATCATGGTGGTGACGCCCGACATCAGCGCCTCATCAATCTGCTGCGGGCAGATGAAGTGAATGTGCGCATCGATACCACCAGCGGTGAGGATCATGCCCTCACCGGCGATGACTTCGGTACTCGGGCCAACGATGATATCGATACCGGGCTGAATGTCCGGGTTGCCCGCCTTGCCGATGGCCTGGATGTTGCCATCCTTGATCGCCACATCGGCCTTGATCACGCCCCACCAATCCACAATCAGGGCGTTGGTGATGACGGTGTCCGGCGTCTCGGCGCGGGTTCGCTGGCTCTGGCCCATGCCATCACGGATGACCTTGCCACCACCGAACTTCACTTCTTCGCCGTAGCGGGTCAGATCCTTCTCGACGCTGATCCACAACTCGGTATCACCGAGGCGGACGCGGTCGCCGGTAGTCGGGCCGTACATTTCCGCATAGGCCTGTCTGCTGATTTCCATTGTTCGCTTCTCCCAATCTGTTCAGAGACTGCCCATGACGTCGCCACGGAAGCCATAGACCTTGCGCTCGCCTGCCAGCGCCACCAGCTCTACCTCGCGGCTCTGGCCCGGCTCGAAGCGCACTGCAGTGCCAGCAGCGATGTTGAGACGGAAACCGCGCGCCGCGTCGCGATCAAACTGCAGCGCAGGATTGGTCTCGGCAAAGTGATAGTGGGAGCCAACCTGCACCGGGCGGTCGCCCGCGTTGGCAACGCTGATCACCAGCGTTTCGCGGCCTTCGTTCAGTTGCAGCACGCCGGGGCGGGTCTGCACTTCTCCTGGAATCATGTCGGGCTCCTCACGGAATCGGGTTGTGAACGGTGACCAGCTTGGTGCCGTCCGGGAAAGTGGCTTCGATCTGCACCTCGGCCAGCAGCTCCGGTACGCCGGGCATCACCTGCTCGCGGGTCAGCAGCGTGCGGCCGTAGCTCATCATGTCGGCCACACTGCGGCCGTCACGTGCGCCTTCCATGATCGCGGCACTGATATAGGCCATCGACTCTGGGTAGTTCAGCTTGACGCCACGGGCCAGCCGGCGCTCGGCCAGCAGCGCAGCGGTGAACAGCAGCAGCTTGTCTTTCTCGCGGGGTGTCAGCTCCATGAAGAGGGCTCCGTCTCAAGTGTTCCAGATGCGTGGTGCACAGGGTTCACGACCGTTGATCAACGGTCGCAGCTGCCGCCACAAACGAATAAAGGTGTTGCGTGCATGCTCGGCATGCACGCCCAGATAACGGCCAATCAGCAGCCCGTTGCGCTGAGTCAGCGCCAGCTCGGGGCAATCGGTCAGGCTCTCGCGCAGGTCATCCATCTGCTGACGATCCAACTGCACGGTCGCCAGCCAGGTGCCACTGACGCCACAGCCGCCAAGACCCCAGCGGGCTTCGAGCAACGGATCGCCGCCGACAAACTGGTTACGTTCGATGTAGATCGGGCGGCCATCGCGCCAGACGTCCAGTCGCTGGTCTACCTGACCATAGCTGAAGCCCTCGCCGGCTGCCGGGCGGCCAAGGCAAAGCAGGTCCCAGGCAATGCAGCGGGCGTCTGCCGCCAGATCGATGCGCGTCATCATCTGGGCATTGCAGCCCTCAAAGGCGATGGTGTCCTGCGGGAGGTATTCCAGGCTGCTGCCTTGTGCCAGCGAAAAGCGGTTGTGCTGCACCTGCAGCGTGCCGTTGTCGCGAGCGCGGTAAAACTTGCCGGAGGACGGCGTGGTCAACACAGCACAGGCATCCTGCTGCATGTCGGCCTGCAGACGCAGGTTATCGCCACTGACCATGCCGCCGGGCGGATGCAGGATGTATAGATGCGGGCAATCCACCCCTTCCGGTGTGAATGGGCGCTGCACGCGCAGGGGGCCGCGGTGACTGGTGTGAGCGAGCTGGGTGCGCGCGCCAGAGCGAACAAAGCCAAGCCTCAGCCCTGCCTGCCAGTTTAACGCGCTATCGTGCTGCTCAAGGTGCCAGGCGTGTGTCATGCGTCCTCAGTTTTGCTGCAAAAAATCCCGGTATACAGAGCAAGTGCCATGCCACACAAGCGCTCCCTGATTCCGCGGGGTGCACAGGCCCGGCGCACAGCAAAATGCACCAACTTTGAACACTGACCACTTGGACAGCTTTTGAGCGCACCATAATCGCGCATAATTGGATACACTCACCAGCTTGTAACCTCGCCCCAATCTGGTAGTGTCGACACGTCGGCGTTCTGCCGATGAATTCCCACTGTCTCTTTTATGCTCAACTCTGATCAAGGAGTAATGCCGTTCGCCATGAACAAATCACCCGCCATCGTCATGACCCGCCTGGATGTCCAACGCCTTGAGAAGGTTATGGCAGACATACCAGCCCCTCTGGAGATGCTTGAAGCGCTGGAGGACGAAATGCTGCGCGCCCGGGTTGTCGGCCATCAGCAGATCGCCAGCGATGTAGTCACGATGAACTCCACGGTCCGTTTTGTCGACGAGGCCAGCGAGCGGGAGTTTGTGCTGACCTTGGTGTACCCTGAACAGTCTGGTCGCCCCGGCACCATATCAGTGCTTGCCCCGGTAGGCATGGCGCTAATCGGGCTCAAGGTTGGTCAACGCATAAACTGGCAGGGTCCGGCGGGTCGCCCGCTGCGCCTGCGCATTATAGATGTGGTCTACCAGCCAGAAGCCAACGGCGACTTTCACCTGTAACGCATCGCCCCATTCCGGGGCGATGCACCGAATCAGGTCTCCTCTTCGCCGCGCTCGTGAGACAGCTCCAGCGCGGCACGCTCGGTCCACTCCTCCCCCAGTTCGGCCTTGACCGAGACGCCCAGATCCTTGAATTCATTAACCTGCTTGACCAGGTTGGCGCGGCCGTCGACCAGTTGATCCCGCGCCTTGCGGTAGGCCTGCGACGCTTTCTCCAAACTGCCTTCGATGCCGTCCATGCTGGACAGAAAGGTGCGCAGTTTGTCGTGGATCTTGCCTGCACGCTCGGCCAGCTCGGCGGTATGGCGGTTTTGGTCTTCAAAGCGCCAGAGCTGACGCACAATATTCAGACTGGTTAGCAGCGTGGTCGGGGTAGCAACCAGCACATTTTGCTCGATTGCCTTCTGGAACAAGCCCTCATCAGCCTTCAGCGCCTCGACAAAGGCTGACTCGATGGGGATAAACATGAACACCATTTCAGGTGCATTCAGCCCCGGCAGCTCGAAGTAGTTACGATCCGACAACTCGCGGATGCGATCGCTGACCGACTGCACATGCTCGCTCAAAGCGATGCGCCGTTCGGCTTCATCCTCGCTGTTGATGTAGCGGGTGTAGGCGTTGAGCGACACCTTGGCGTCGATGATCAGGTGCTTGTCCTGCGGCAGGTAAACCAGCACGTCCGGGCGCTGACGCTTGCCCTCGGCGTTGTTGATACTGACCTCGCGCTGGAAGTCCTTGCCGGCGCGCAGGCCGGAACGCTCCAGCACGTTCTCCAGGATCAGCTCACCCCAGTTGCCCTGGGTTTTCTTCTGACCGCGCAGCGCGGTGCTCAGGTCGTGCGCTTCCTGGGTGATCTGGCGGTTCAGCTCTTT
>DBHE01000003.1:0-26493 GCA_002296055.1 Pseudomonadaceae bacterium UBA836 | reverse complement strand
CGGAACGGCTTAAGCAGCGCGTTGAGCGATTCCTGACTGGTCTGCGAAAACGCCTGCCCCTTGGACTCGAATATCTTGCCTGCCAGCTGCTCAAACTCCATTTTCAGCTGATCGCGGCTGTCCTTGAGCAGTTGCTGCTGTTCGGCAAAGTGCTGCTGGCGTTGCTCCAGCGAGCTTTCCAGGGTGGAGTGACGCACCTTGAGTTCTTCATAGTCCTGCTGCACCGCATCCAGACGCCCCTGCAGGCGCTGACGCTCGCTGCGCAGCTCATCCAGTTGCCGCCCTTGCTCCGTTCCCAGCGTTTGCGCACGCTCGGCCTGCAACTGCCAATGCTGTTGCTGAGCCTGCTGCTCGCTGAGCCGAGATTGCAGGTTGTGCTGTTGCTCACGCAGCTCGGCCAGTGACTCCTGCAGATGCTCAATACGGGTCAACTGGGCAACACGCTCACTGCCCTGCTGGTGGAGCTCAAGCTGCGCTTGCTGCGCCGCCATCTGCGCCTCACTCAGCTTCGCCTGCTCATCAGCCAGTTGCGCCTGTAGCGTGGTACTACGGCGCATCAACAGCCAGGCCGTCAGGCCCCAGCCAGCCAGCAAGGCGAGTGAAATCAAAGGCAACAACAGGGTCGGATCAAGCGCGGGCATTCAGTTCTCCTTTAAACAACGGCCATTATCCCTGTGCACGCGCTTGAATGTAACCGTCAGCGGCTGCGCAATGAGCCGAGCAAACCGCGCATAATCTGACGACCCAGCTGAGTGCCAAATGCGCGCATGGCACTGCGACCGAACGCGCTGGCCATGCTGCCGATTTCGTCGGCCATACTTTTTTCTCGCGGAGCGCGACGACTGCCCTGCTTACGTGTCTGTGGTTTTTGCTCAGACAGCGAACGCTCTGCCTGCTGCTTGAGCAGTTCAAAGGCAGACTCTCGGTCTACCGGCTGATCGTAGACACCTTTCAACGGCGACGCAGTCATCAGTGCCTGGCGCTCCGACGCACTCAGCGGCCCCATCTGGCTGGCCGGCGGGCGAATCAGCACCTGCTGCACCACCGAGGGCGTGCCTTTGTCGTCGAGCACTGACACCAGCGCCTCACCGACCCCAAGGGCGGTGATCACAGCCTCGGTATCCAGCTCAGGATTGGCTCGAAAGGTTTGAGCAGCGGCACGCACCGCTTTTTGATCACGCGGGGTGAAGGCGCGAAGCGCGTGCTGTACCCGGTTACCCAGCTGAGCCAACACGCTGTCGGGCAGGTCCAACGGATTCTGCGTGACAAAATACACGCCCACGCCCTTAGAGCGAATCAGCCGCACCACCTGCTCAATACGATCCAGCAGCGCCTTGGGGGTATCCTTGAACAGCAGATGGGCTTCGTCGAAAAACAGCACAAAACGCGGTTTGTCGGCATCCCCCACCTCAGGCAACTGCTCGAACAACTCTGACAACAACCACAGCAGGATGCAGGCGTAGCCCAGCGGGCTATCACGGTATAGGCGCTCGGCATGCAGAATATTGACTACCCCGCGGCCCTGCTCGTCCACTTGCAGAAAGTCATCCAGGCACACCGCTGGCTCGCCGAACAGCTGCTCACCGCCCTGCTGCTCCAGCCGCAATAGAGCGCGCTGGATGGCACCGACGCTGGCTGGTGAGATATTGCCGTAACGCGGTCCAAGGACGCTGCGCTGCTCGTGGAGGTGGTTGAGCATGGCGCGCAGATCTTTCATGTCCAGCAGCAACCAGCCTTCGTCGTCCGCCACCCGAAATAGAATATCGATGATGCCGCTCTGGGTCTCGTTCAGCCCCAAGAGGCGGCTGAGCAACTGCGGCCCAAGTTCACTTATGGTCAGACGCAGCGGATGTCCATGCTCGCCATACACATCCCAAAACACCGCTGGCGCCGCAGCGACTTGCAGGTCGCTGATGCCCACTCGGGCCGCGCGGGCGCTGAGCTTGTCGCTGAGCACGCCAGCCTTGGCGATACCGGAAAAGTCCCCCTTGATATCGGGTACCAGCACCGGTACGCCCAGATCCGAGAATGCCTGCGCCAGCACTTGCAGGGTAATGGTTTTGCCCGTACCGGTAGCGCCGGCAATCAGCCCGTGACGGTTGGCCATACGCGGGGCTATGGCCACGCCACCTGCGGCGTTGGCACCGATAAAAAGTGCAGGGGTCGTCATCAGCAGTTCTCCTCGCGACAGAAGCAGTTACTCCGCCCGCATTATGTACCACGAAGCCGCTTGCGCAAGCGTGCTAGGCACTCCCCCGTGCTCCCCCATTAGGGGGGGATAAACCGCCCGGGCATCCGCATAGAGTCGATGGCAGCGGTGGAAGATGCACGGCAGGAGCCCGTCAGCACACCGCCAAGATCCTCAATAACAACAAGCGCCCAGCGCGAGGACAGACATGACAAGCATAAAAACAAGAACGTTATTGCAAGGCAGCCTCAAACCCATGGTCGTCGCCATCGCGATGGCATCCGCCGTTCCCGCCCACGCCATTCGCTTTGATATCGGTGATATTGAAGGGCAGTTCGACTCCAGTATTTCGGTCGGTTCCAGCTGGGCAGCCGCGAACCCGGACGAAGACTTCATCTGGGGTCCCAACGGCGGTAATGCCAACGCCGCGAATACTGATGACAACCGCCTGAACTTCGACAAGGGCGACGCCTTCTCGACCATCTTCAAAGGCATTCACGACCTGTCCCTGCAGTACGGCGATACGGGTGTGTTTTTGCGCGGCAAATACTGGTACGACTTTGAACTCAAAGACGGCCATCAAGGCCTCTATGATATCAGCGACGATAACCGTAAAACTGCCGCCCAGGGCTCAGGCGTTCAGTTGTTGGATGCATTCCTTTATCACAACTACGCCATCGGCAACATGCCAGGGTCCGTGCGTATTGGTAAGCAAGTGGTCAGTTGGGGGGAAAGCACCTTCATCCAAAACGGCATCAACAGCATAAACCCTATTGATGCCGCAGCCTTCCGGCGCCCTGGCGCCGAAATTAAAGAAGGTCTGATCCCGGTCAACATGCTCTACCTGTCCCAGAGCCTGACCGATAACCTGGGCATGGAGATGTTCTATCAGCTCGAGTGGGACCAGACAGTCATCGACAACTGCGGCACCTTCTTCTCGCCGAGCGATACCCTGGCCGATGGTTGTTATCAGGTGGGTGTGGGCGGCAGCCAGAATGGCGCCAATGGCGACCCTACCTTCGTTTACGTGCCACGCGCCGCGGACCGTGACGCCAAAGATGAAGGCCAGTTTGGAGTGTCGTTCCGCTATTACGCGGAGCAGTTAAACCAGACCGAGTTCGGTCTGTACTTCATGAACATCCATAGTCGCCTGCCAACGTTCAATACCATCGCCGCGGGCGGCCAGACTGTGGCAGGCGCGCAGCCAAATTCGCAAACCGGCCAGACCGATGTCGCACTGCTCGGCAACTACTTTCTGGAGTACCCCGAAGACATTCGTATCTACGGCATGAGCTTCCAGACAAACTTTGGCGGCACCGCACTATCCGGCGAAGTTAGCTACCGCCCCAACCAGCCCGTGCAGATCAGCTCCAATGATCTGGTAGGCGCAGCGCTGGGCAACCCCATTACCCCGTTGAGCGCCAGCGGGCACGTACCAGGCGCCGTGTTCGGTGTGCCGATCGTCGCTGGCACCGAGCTTCAGGGCTACAAGCGCCTCCCAGTTACCCAAGCTCAAATGACCGCCGTCCACATTCTGGACAACGTGCTCGGCGCACGCAGCATGACCCTGATCGGCGAAGTGGGATACAACCATATCAGCGGCATCAACAGCGGCATGGGTGAGCTGCGCTATGGCCGCGACTCACTGTACGGTTCAGGTGAACTGCCGGTGGCAGGTGCCTGCCAAGGCATCAACGCCGCGCAGCCCAAGTACTGCAACGACGACGGCTTCTACACCACCAGCTCCTGGGGCTATCGCGCCCTGGTCAACATGGAATACGCCGGTTTTGCTGGCGTGACACTCAAGCCAAGTTTTGCCTTCTCTCACGATGTTGACGGCACAGGCCCCAACTTCGTTGAAGGCTCCATGGCCGCCAGCCTCGGCCTGACCGCCGTCTACAACAACAAGTACAACGCCAACGTCAGCTACACCAACTTCTTTGGCGGCGACTACAACCCGAACACCGACCGCGACTTTGTCGCCGTCAGCTTCGGCGTCAACTTCTAATAACAACGGAGCAAGCGATGAAAATGATGCATAAACGATCCCTGCAACTGCTCGGCGGCGCCGTTCTTAGTGCGCTGGCGCTGTCGGTTAGCGCTGCCGTATCGTCTGACGAAGCAGCCAAGCTGCAATCAAGCCTGACGCCAATGGGTGCAGAACGCGCGGGCAACGCCAGCGGCACCATTCCCGAATGGACCGGCGGTATGGCCAAAGACGCTGCCGCCGTCGACGGCGATGGCTTCTACGCTGACCCCTTTGCCGGCGAGCAGCCGCTATACACCGTCACCGCTGCCAACATGGACCAGTACGCCGAACTGCTGACCGATGGCCAGAAGGCGATGCTGACCCGCTATCCAGAGACCTACAAGCTGCGCGTATTCAAGACCAATCGCAGCGCTACGGTACCCCAGGAGGTGTTTGACGCCGTTGCCCGCAACGCGGTCAACACCAACCTGGCTGAGGGCGGCAACGGCCTGGAAAACTTCGATACCGCCTACCCCTTCCCGATTCCGCAAAGCGGCATCGAAGTCATCTGGAACCACATTACGCGCTACCGTGGCGGCAGCTTCACGCGGGTAATGGCTCAGGCCACACCACAGGCCAACGGCTCCAACACCATGGTGATTCTGCAGGACGCCTTCAGCTTCGCCACCGCACTGACCGATTACGGCCCAAAAATCTCCGACAACCTGATGTTCTACTTCACCCAGCGCATTCTCTCTCCGTCGCGTCTGGCCGGTGACGTGCTGCTGGTGCACGAGAACATCAACCAGTTCAAAGAGCCGCGCGCTGCCTGGATGTACAACGCTGGTCAGCGTCGTGTGCGCCGTGCGCCGCAGGTTGCCTATGACGGCCCAGCATTCAGCGCAGACGGCACGCGGGTTTCCGACAACTACGACCTCTACAATGGCTCGCCGGATCGCTACAACTGGAAACTGATCGGTAAACGCGAGCTGCTGATTCCCTACAACAACTTCGCTATTGCCTCACGGGATGTGAAGTACGATGACATCATCAAGCCCGGCCACATCAATCAAGACCTGGTGCGTTATGAGGTACACCGTGTGTGGGAGGTCGAAGCTACCCTCAGGGAAGGTCAGCGCCACGTTTACGCTAAGCGCCACTTCTTCATTGACGAGGACAACTGGCAAGCTGGAGCCATCGACCACTACGACGGCCGCGGCGGCCTGTGGCGTGTAGCCGAAGCCATTGCTCTGCAACGCTTCGACCATCAGGTTCCCGGTTACGCCATCGAAACCCTGTACGACCTGCAAAATGGCCGCTACATGGCGCTGGGTATGACCAACGAGGAACGCAAGAACTACGACTTCAGCTTTGAAGGCTCATCGGCGGACTTTACGCCCAACGCGCTGCGCGCTGCGGGTATCCGCTAACCCCCTGTGCTCTCCCCTGCCGTTTCCGCTGCTCCGGGCGGCACGGGGGAGCCTTTCTTTTTAGCGGCAGGCTGCAAGCTTCAAGCGGCAAGCCGATCTCCTGCACTCCCCCGCCCTGCTTTGGGTTTTGCTTTCCGCTTTTCGCTTGAAGCCTGTGGCTTGTGGCTAGCGGCCGACAGCCGCCAACTGCTGCAACATCACCGCCGCCTGCGCGCGATTATCGACCTTCAGCTTGGCAAAGATGCTTTTCATATGCGACTTGATGGTTTCGGGCGTTACGCTCAGATCACGTGCAATCTGCTTATTGGACTTGCCTTCTGCAACCAACTGCACCACCTGACGCTCCTTCACTGTCAGCGCCAGCAGCGAGGCACTGCAATCCTCCTGCACATCACCCAGCAGTTGCGACAACTCACTTTGCAGCGACACCGGGCACAGACGACGCCACAAAGCTGCCCCCTCGCTACAGGGCACATCAATCAACAGACTGATCGCGCCATTGCCCCGCACGTGCTCAAGCACCGTCAGCAGCAACGGCTCCGCTGCGTCGCTCCCGCGCTCACGGCTAAGCAGCAGCCCCAGCACCACGGCCATCTCGGTGTGATAAAGCCATAGCTCGTGGCTCTGCAGCCAGTCCAGTAACTGTAGCCCTTCGTCCAGTAACGATGCGTCGCACTGCGGCGCATCCAGCGCCAGCCATAGACGGGCAAGCAGCGCAAAATAGCGACGATCAACCCATTCATCACAGCCCTCCAGCTCTGCCAACTGCTGCAGCAGAGCGCAGCACACCTGCGCTTCACGCACCTTGCGTTCGAGCAAGTGCAGACGCACCCGCTCCAGCAGAGCTCGCGCCTGCAGCCGCGGCCAGTCACGCGCCAGCGCCACCGACTCCAGACTGTCGAGGGTACGCCTGGCCTGCGCAAAGCGCTCCTGGTGTGACAGCAGCCGCACCTGAGCGGTATGAGTGAAGGCGATACATTCAATAAAGCTGCCCATGCTGATATACGGCATGCTTTCCTGCAGGCTGACCTCGGCGGCCTCTTGCTCTCCCCGCAGATAGTGGGCGTAGGCTTTCATGCCACGCGGTAACGCCATCAATACGGGATTGGGGCGTGAGAGGCCGTGCGAGTACGCCTCATCCACATGCTCCAGCAGCGCGTCGAGCGACGCCATGCCTTGGGCCACCCGGCCCTGGTAGTACTCACCCAATGCATACAGTGACTGACGATAGCAGGCGTGCAAAAAATACCCGCGATTGCCGCGATCCATGGCCGCCACAGGCGGCAGTGCATACAGCTTTTCCCAGCGACAGGCCCGCAGGTGAGCGCCGGCTATCACATTGACCAACACCTCTCGTGTCCAGGGGCGCCAGCGGCCGGCGGCATAGCAGTCAAAGGCCAATGGCGAAACCAGCGAGTATCGGTCATCCAACGCCCACAGCATCACCTTGAGCGACTGCACCTCCCAGTAAAGATCGGCCCGAGCGGTATCATCGCCGGGCTCGCCAAGTTGGGCCTCAAGCTCCTGCGTCAGGCGCATCGCCGACTCATGCTCCAGCGACAACCCCATCGCCCAGGCCCGAGCCACCTTGAGCGAGAGCGGGCAGTCGACCGACTGCAGCTTCCAGCGCTTTTCCAGCGCCACCAAGGTGCTGAAGTCGCCCTGTTCTATCAACGTATTGGCGCTTTGCTCAATCCACTCGCGCACCTGCGGGACCGCGCCAGCAGCAAGCCCCAGACGAATCGCGTCCAGCCATATTTCGCGCTCGGCAAACCAGTGGGCCGCGCCCAACATGCACTCACGCGCCAAGGGCTCGTGCAGTCGCAAGCAGCCTTCACGCAGGTGGTCCCGAAACAGCGGGTGCAGACTAAACCAGGTGTGCTGATCATCCAGCGCGGTGACAAACAGCTGCCGTTGGCGCAACAACCCCAGCAACTCATGCGCCTTAACGCCGCCCAGCAGGGTCTGCAGCAGACCCGCGCTGAACTTGTCCAGCAGGCCAACCAGATACAAGGACAAACGCACCTGCTCATCCAGCTGACGCAGCACATCGTCAAACAGGTTGCTCAGACTGCGTGGGGTGTTGCGCGTCGAAATCGGGCCGGGGGTGAGCAAATAAGCCCGCAGCGCGGCAATCCAGCCATCGGAGGCCAACTGGAGCAGGTTGAGATCGCCGCCTTGCTCGGGCTGAACACCGCCCTTGCGCATCAGGTCGCGGGTCTCCTCCAGCTCAAACCGCAACTGCGCACTGTCAATCTCAAGCCGCTCATCCGCGTAGTAATGGTCAACAATGCCTTCGGGCAGCTCGCGCCGGCCGACAAACACCAGATGCAGCAATCCGGGCGCGCGGTGCACAAGAAAGCTCAGCGCTTCGGTCAGCACCGCGTCATCGATACAGTGGTAGTCATCAATAAACAGCGTCAAAGGCTGCTGCAGCGACGACAGTTCCTCAATCAACAAGCTGGCGAGCACTTCGCTGCGCTGCAGGCAGAGATCGGCGCTGCGACCGAGACAGGCGTTGCCCACTTGCGGGCAGGCCCTGTTCAAGGCGGCGGCAAGGTAGTAAAGCAGACGCTGCGGGTTGTCATCTTCGGCATCCAGCGATAGCCATGCCACCGCGTGACCAAGCGCACCCAAACGCTCGGCCCAAATGGTCGCCAGCGTCGTCTTGCCGAATCCGGGAGGTGCTTTGAGTATGCTGATGCGCCGCTCACCCAGGTGCTCGGCGTACTGTTCCAAGCGAGGCCTCGGCAAGATACCTCGACCACGCCGGGGCGCAGTGATCTTGGTCGTCAGTAGCAGGGGTATCTCATCATTGCCAACATGCCCGGGATCAGGCATCGGCACCAGGCGGGCCAGGGTTTTGCTGTTCATGAGGTCGATCCATGCCGAGCGCGGGCTGTCTCAGACAGCCTCTTTTTGTTATTCACTGCCGGCAGCGTGCTGCCGACAGGTCTGTTTTCAGCATAGCAGGCATGCGGGTGTTGGCCTGCTGCCGAACACCCCCATCATACGAACCCCCTGTTTTAGAGTAAATACTCAAAACGTATTTTGAGTCACACCCTGACTACAGCCTGTTACTCATTCTTCCGCTTGTTTCATCGACGCCATCCAGCTCTCGTACTCACGCTGCATCACATACAGTTTTATCTGGTTGGCCTGCTCTGAGGTCAGGCTGTCACCGAAGGCAGCCATACCCTTACCCTGAAACGCACCATGTAACACGATGGCTTCCCAGGCGCCGCGAACCGCGTCCGAGGAGTAGCGCAGGTCAGGAATCACGCCACCGCCAACGGTGCCAGCACCATGACAAATGGCGCAGTACTGGGCGTACAGCTCGCCACCGGCAGCCACCTCGCTACTGGCAGCAACCACCGGCTGCGGCTCACGGGCCACCGGCTCGGGTTCAGCCAGTGCCGGCAGCTGCTGCTTGGCACCCAGCTTGAAGACCAGCAAGCGGCTGACGTTGCGCACCCCCGTTGCAGCGATCGCCTCGCCGCCAAACAGGGCCGCGGCGCCGCCCCAGCCGGCCATCAGCGCAATGTACTGCTCACCTTTATGCTGATAGGTCATGGGCGCAGCCACGACCCCTGTCTGGGTCGGGAATTGCCACAATGCAGTGCCCTGATCAGCACTGTAGGCCTCCAGTTGCCCTGCCACCGTGCCCTGAAACACCAGGTTGCCCGCCGTCACCAGCGTTCCACCATTCCAGTGCGTGGGTCGCTCTACCCGCCAGGCGGCGGACTGTTTGACCGGGTCCCAGGCTATCAGTGCACCCGCTGAGTAAGCTGGCGGCAACTCTTTATTTTCTAGCCCGGAGCCAGTGTTATAGCCATTGATTCGGGTGTAATCGCCGCCTTCGTTGATGTAAGTGGCTGGCACTTCCTGATACGGCAGATAGACCAGACCGGTCAACGGGCTGTAAGACATCGAGTGCCAGTTGTGCGCCCCGAACGGGCCTGGCCACTGCACCCACGGCTTGCCATCTTCATAACGAGCACCCGCAACCTCGACCGGTCGGCCTGTTGCCATGTCGATGCGCTCGGCCCAGGTGACCTTGCCAAACTTCTCTGCCGACAACAGCTCTCCGGTGGCCCGATCCAGCACATAAAAGAAACCGTTCTTCGGTGCCTGCATGATGACTTGGCGCGGTTTGCCGTCCAGTTCCAGCTCGGCCAGGGTCAGCTGCTGGGTAGCGGTAAAGTCCCAGCTGTCGCCAGGTGTGGTCTGATAATGCCAAACCAGCTCGCCGGTCTCGGGACGCAGCGCCAGGATCGAAGACAGATAAAGGTTGTCGCCACCACCGGGACTGCGAATTTCACGATTCCAGGGCGAGCCATTGCCGGTACCCACATACAGCAGGTCCAGTTCAGGGTCGTAGGCCATGCTGTCCCAGGCGGTACCACCGCCACCGATCGACCAGTCAGTGTCATCACTCCAGGTCTTCAACGCCTCCGTCAGCGCCGGGCTGGCCTGTGGACCGTTATCCGGGTCAGCCGGCACAGTGTAAAAACGCCAGCGCAGTTCGCCAGTCGCCGCGTCGTAGGCAGAGAAGTAGCCACGTACACCGAACTCGGCACCACCGTTGCCGATCAGCACCATGTCCTTGAGCACCCGTGGGGCTGCAGTAATCGTATACGGCTTGCTGTTGTCGGTGGTTTGCTGAGTCCACAGCGGTTTACCGGTTTTGGCATCCAACGCCACCAGACGACCATCCAACGTGCCCACGTAGACTTTCCCCTGCCACAGCGCCACGCCACGGTTGACGGCGTCACAGCAGGCATGGCGTCCCTTGGCCTTGTTTACCTGGGGGTCGTAGGTCCAGAGAATCTCGCCGCTGTCGGCGTCCACCGCCATTACGCGGCTCCAGGACAGGGAGGTATAGAGCACGCCGTCGTGATACAGCGGCGTCGCTTCCAGCCCACGCGTGTTATCCAGGTCAATGGACCAGGCAAGGCCCAGGTTAGCCACGGTTTCGGTGTTGATCTGCTGCAAGGGGCTGAAACGCTGCTGCGACCAGGTGCGGTCATAGCTAAGCCATTGAGCACCATCGCTTTCAGCCGCCAGCATGGCGGCGGTATCTACCGGCCCGGCGTGGGCCACGGCGCCCAGACCAAGCAATGAGAACATCAGGGTGCCGCGCAACTGGCGGGAGAGAGTGTGTGTCATGGGCTACTCGTCTGTCGTTGTTGTTATGAGCGGGGCCAGGCCCCGAGCTTATTCCTGCGCAAAAAGACAGATCGCCTCGGCGACCTGCTCCGGTTGTTCCAGCGCGACCGAGTGACCGGCCGCTTGTATCACCTTGCAATTACCTCGGCCGCTGGCACTTACAATCTGTTCAGACTGGGCAACGCTGTAGGCATGGTCCTGCGCGCCGGCAAGCACTAGCAGCGGCACCTGCAGCCCTGCCAGCTCAGGCAGCACGCTCGCTCGGCTGATCACACCGTGCGCCGCCGCGCCGATCTCACTACCCAACTGGCGCATGCGGGCCCGCCACTGAGCACACAGCGCTGCCTGGGCTGGGCTACGCAGCGTGTCATCACCGAACATGATGTACATCAGGGTATCGATTTGATCGGCGGCACCTTCGCGCGCCAGCTGCTCGACCAAAGGCTGAAACTCAGCCAACTGGTGCTCCAGGTCGGCACTGCTGCCCATCACGATGCAACCCCGCAGCCGGTCGGGATAGCGGGCGGCCAGACGCAGGGCGACAAAGCCCCCCATCGAATTGCCGGCGAAATAACAGGGTGCGAGTTCCAGAGCGTCGATCAGCGCCACCGCATCCTCGGTCAGCGTATCCATGTCGCGGGGACCGCCGTGGCTGCTTTGGCCCTGGCCACGGTGGTCGTAAACCAGTATCTCGAAATCCTTCTGCAACAACGCAATCAGTGGCTCAAACATTCGCCAATCGAAAAACAGCGAATGACTGAGTACCAGGACCGGCTTACCGGGCTGCGGGTAGCGCTCGAAATGCAGACGGACATCATTCACCGTCAGATAGGCCATGGGAGGGGGCTCCGATGCGATCATCAGAGCCTGATGCTAGAAGAGGTGGGATAGCGGGATTCACCCCCCTCTTGGGGGATATGGGGGAAACTGATACATCATCATAGCCCCGCGCCTGGCGGCGCGGATGACCTTCAGCCGTGTTGACTGCCATCCAGGGCGAAGAAATGCCCGCAACTCCAGACGCCCAACCGGGTGACGCCGCGATCCTCTCGCTCCACAGCCAGCTCGGCCAGCTGGTAGAACACATTGCGCCCCACCAGAGCCTCCAGGTTGCTACGCAGCAGCAGATACGGCGAAGGCTCCTGAGTCTCGGGATCAACCTCAACCCGCAGCGGGTGCTCGGCGTCCAGCGTCACCTCGTCTTCCAGGTTGGTCGTGAAGTGCAAACGTTGGTGTTCACCCTGCCCCTCTACTCGTAAGCGAGTCGCGACAAAGGGTGCATCATCGACCTGAATACCCCAGCGTTCTACCGGCGTCACCAAATAGTAGCGGCCGTCTTCATCCAGCCGAAGGATGCTGGAAAACAGCTGCGCTAGCGCCTTGCGCTCGATCGGGTCGCCTTCGTGATACCACGTACCATCGCGCGCGATGCGCATGTCCATTTCACCGCTGAGCGGCGGATGCCACTGATCGACCGGCGCCGGGTCACGGCGCTGCAACGCACCGCGCTGGGGAATGCTGTCAAGCAGGGACTGGGGTGGTGGGGCACGACGGGACATGGGTTCTCCTATTGCCTAAGGTCTGTTGACGTCTCGCCCGGCCGCCTGCCGGAAGCCAGAGAAACGTCAACAGCCCCTACGTTACTTGCCCAGCAATTGCCGGGTGTAGTCCTGCAGCGGCGGACGCAGCAGGTCGTCAGGCGAGGCGTTGTAAAACTGCAGAAAGCCACCGCGGGTCTCAATGCGGGCGAAGTCGACCAGATGACGAGTACCCACTTCCAACAGCATCAGCTGCAGCACTCCGCGGTCGCGGCCAACGTCCCCCCACTGCTCTGAGGTCTCCCACTCTTCCCGGCTACCAACCGAATCTTCGGCCGCAGCAAAGCGGGTGTACAGCAGGTAGTCATAACCAAACCCCTTTGCCTCCAGCAGGGCTTCTTCCAAGCCCAGCGGCTGCGGCGAGCGGCGCACCATCGGAAAAACTTCAACCGCTGCAGAAAACGCCTCTTCTGCTACGACATTGGGTCGAGCGTAGGGTTCGCCAACCGGCAAGAAATGCCCTTGTGCGATATACAGCTTGGAGTCCGACTGCAGCACCCAGGTGCTGCTGCGCTGGATGCGGTAATGATTGAGCAGCCCTGCATCACCCATGTAATAACTGGCCTGCTGCTGCATATCGGAAGGCTTCATGCAGCCAGAAAGCAACAAAAAACCTAATACAATTAATGCCATGCGCATATTTCTTGACCTCAGTTATACGCTAAAGCCCGCGCATCCACTCCGGACGCAGACCGGCCGAATCCGGTCGCGCGATGGCCTGTTCGATCTGCGCCAGCAGGCGTGCCTTGTCGCGGCCAAGCTCGCCCTTGAGCACTAGCGCATTGGATGCATGGTCGCTGCGAAAGATAGTGTTGTCCAGCGCCAACGCACTGACAAAGCGCTGAAGCTCATGGAACAGCTGATCCTGTGTCAGCGGTGAAAAGTCCGGGTAGCGCGTCTGAAAACGCTCCATGCCCTGGGGAAAGCTGACCACCAGGGTAGACACAAACTCCGGCTGGGTCTCGTTGACCAATCGCGCCGAGTTGTCGGCGTGCTGATGGCTCAGCGCACTGCCACCCAAGCCGTTGAGGATCATTACCGAGCGTTTCAGCCCCGCCTCACCCGCCTTGTGCAGAGCATCGGCGGTCGACGCGTAGCTTTCACCCTTATTGACCCGCTCCAGCACCTCGTCATCACCAGACTCGGCACCGACATACAGCATCGCCAAACCGGCGTCGCGCAGTTCACGCAACTCCTCGGCAGATTTGCGCTTCAAGTTGCGCGGCAGACAGTAAGAGGTCACCCGCTCGACGCTCGGAATATGCTCTGAAATAGCCTGCAGAATGCGCAGCAGACGGTGCGTGGGCAGCACCATGGCATCGCCATCAGCCAGAAAGATGCGCTGCACGATGTAGCGCTCCCCAACCCGGCGAATCTCATCCAACACCTCAGCCTCGTCGCGTGCACGGAATTTCTTCTGTGGTGCCGTGTACATCTCGCAGAAGGTGCACTTATTCCAGGAACAGCCGTTAGTGACCGGCAGGATCAACGAGTGCGCCTCACTTGGAGGACGAAAAACCGGTTCTATGTAACTGACAGGAAAGGCTTCTTGCATCATCAGGGCTCTCTTTTTTATGGCACGGCACACGGCAAAACCGGTCATCATAGCGATCAATTCTGCCGATTCAAACCACCCGGACGTGTTTAGCCCGGCGTGACGCGCTTCACATATAGTTCCCGTGCCAGCTGTGACTTTCGCCCCAAAACGAAACAACTCCATCAATTGTCACGGCCTTTCCAAGCACAGGACAACAATAATGAAAGCTGCTTTCCCTCGCCCGGACGGGCTCGCTGTATTCAAGACCCTTGGCCTGGCGGTAGCCGCCCTCTCGTTGACCGGCTGTCTATCTGGCGGCGGTGGCGGTGATGACGACACTACGCCTAACCCCCTGGCCGTTTCGACTACCGACGGAGCAGTGATTGGCGTCAAGACCGACGACATGCGTATTTTCCGCGGCATTCCTTACGCCAAGCCGCCCGTGGGAGACCTGCGCTTTGCTCCGCCACAGCCGCTGGATAAGCGTAGCGCAGACCTTACGCTCACCGGTGAGTTCGCCAGCAGCTGCCCGCAAAGCAATATCAGCACTGGGGCGGCCGCCGGCAACGAGGACTGCCTGTACCTGAACATCTACACCCCAAGCGATGCCAGCGACCTGCCGGTGATGGTCTGGATCCACGGCGGCGCGTTTGTTTTCGGTAATGGCGGCGGTGAATATGACCCCACCCGTCTGGTCGCCGAGGGTGTGGTGGTAGTGACCCTCAACTACCGCCTGGGCAACCTGGGCTTTCTCGCTCACCCCTCACTGGCGTCGAACGGAGGCAACTTCGGTCTGATGGACCAGCAGCAGGCCCTGCGTTGGGTGAAACAGAATATCGAAGCCTTCGGCGGCGATGCCGATAACGTCACCATCTTTGGTGAGTCAGCCGGCGGTCACAGTGTGATGAGCCATATCGTCTCGCCGCGCGCAGAGGCTCAAGACCTGTTCCAACGCGCCATCGTGCAGAGCGGCTCATATGCGCCCTTCCAAGTGCCCAAAGCCGCTGCACAAGCGGGCGGTGTAGCCGTCGCCAACGCTCTTGGTTGCAGCGATCTGGCGACGGCTGCGGACTGCCTGCGTGCAGTGCCGGTATCCAGTCTGCTTGCCGTACAGGGCTCGCAGGCAATGCCGACCGTTGATCCAGACTCCGACCTGCTGCCCAAGTCAATCATGCAGTCGCTGAACGATGGCAGCTTTAATGACAACCTTGATGTGCTGATTGGCAGCAACCAAAACGAAGGCACCCTATTTGTTGCGCTGGATGAGGTGGGCGGTGACCCGATCGATGACGAAGCCGAGTACCGGTCTCGCGTGGACGAATTCTTCCAACCTTATCAGGCAAGCGTCCCCTACGATGCGGACCAAATCGCCACCGACTATCTTGCGCGCGTTGCCGGTGCCAGCAAGCCTTATGAGGCTGCGTTGTCCGCGATCTGGACCGATTTCACCTTCGCCTGCAATGCCTATGTGCACGCCAACACCTTTGCTGCGGCCAACATGAACACCTTCCAGTACTGGTTCCGCGATGAAGATGCGCCCTGGACGCTGGTGCCGCCCTTTGCCGTGAGCTTCCCGATGGGAGCGACGCACGCTGGCGAAATTCCCTACGTGCTGTACCCGGACGCGCTGATGCGCAGCCGCTATACCGGCGCCGAGGCGGACTTGCTCAGCCTGTCTGAAGAGATGGTCGACTACTGGACCCAGTTCGCCAAGAATGGCGACCCGAACACCAGTGACGGTGTGGCCGCCACCTGGGCGCAGGCGGCTAGTGGAAACCTGCAGGTGCTGGACGTACCCAATGCCGCCAGCAGCAGTGTCTTAGGCTTCCTTGGCTATCACAACTGCGCCTACTGGCAGGCGCCACCGCTGACTGTATCCACCGCGCGCTAAGGTACAACGGCCCCGCTCTGCGGGGCCGTTTACTCTGCACCCTGCTCGCGCGCCGCTGGCAACACCGCCAGGAAGTTGTCCAAGGCCACCGCTTGAGCCACCTCCTCGCTTAAAGCATCCAGAAACGGATCAAACCCGCTCATATACTTGCCCAGGTTGTCGAAGCGGCCAACCACGTCGGAGCCAAGCATAAACCGGCGCGGAAAATCTTCCACCAGCTGCACCCACTCCGGGTCCGGCTCCCCCTCCGCGTTGAGCAGATAAGGCTCGCGCAAGGTCCAGGACATGTCGATATAGAGGTTGGGGTAAGCGGTCAGCATGCGCCGCAACGTTGACAGCAAGAACTCAAGACGGTCCTGATGGCGATGAATTTCCATACTGGTGCCGGCATGCGCCCAGATGATCCGTACGCCAGGGTGGTTGCGCAAAGGCTCTTCGATTTCCTGCAGATACAGCGGATTGCGCTCGCGCCAGGAGGTTATATTGCTGTGCACCATTACCGGCAGATCATATTCTTCGGCAAGGTCGTAGACACGGTTCATCGCCTCGCTATTGGCCCGTGGCGCTTCGCCGTGAATCAACGCCGTCAGGGTGTCGTGGCGCGTAAACACCTCGCCCAAGCCCTGCCACACGCCTGGATACAACTCCAGCATGCGGCGAATATGCGCGTCGGCGTTTTTGTCATTGGGGTTGAAGCCAGACAAAAAGGGATGGAATCGATGGCGCTGCTCGGCCGGAACCTGCTCAAACGCCTTGGCAATCAGCACGTCAGTAGCACTAAACCAGTAGGCGCTGCCATCGTCACCCGCGTAATAGCGCGGACGCTTGGGCTCATTCTCGCTCCACTGCTTGGCGACCGGGATGCCTGACAGCATCACATGCTCGACATTGGCTGCATCCATTGCTGCCAGCAGGTTATTAAAACCTTCGCTTTCCTGAAAAAAATCCACGTAATGCAGGTGCGCATCGGAATAGCGGTAATCGCGGGCGAACAATGGTGAAGAAAACAGCAGACCGGCGCAGCATGCACCGGCCAAAAAACTACGCATGAGGGACACAGGGCGACTCCTGTCATGGGCTCCGCAAGCTCAGACTGTCGCCCCGCCTTGGAGTTCAGGGCGCGTCGGCCCCTTCAGACTCCTTGCGCCGCTTGAAGCGGTTGCCCATACGCACGCCCACGTCCATCAGAAACTGCATGTAGGCGTCTTTGTCCTTGATCACGTCTTGCCAGAACGGCGAGTGGTACATGGCCATAGCCCCATGCACCAGTGCCCAGGCGGCGCAATAATGGAAGTACGCAGGCACGTCCTCCAGCTTGCCATCGTCGATACGCGACTGAATGACGCTGGTGACATGATTGAAGTTGGACGTGCGAATCTGGTGCAGCTCTTCGACCATGGCGGGTAGCTGATTGGCCTTGACCACCTTCTCTTCCAGCCGATCAAACAAGCGATAGCGCTCCGGATCGCTCATACGAAAGGCGAAATACTCACGCGACAACGCCGCCTTGTCCCGCTCGATGGATTCGGAATGCAGCAACTCGGCCAGGTCACGCTCGTAATCCAGCATCAGTCGCAGATAGATTTCTGCCTTGGATTTGAAGTGCTTGTAGATGGTGCCTTTGCCAATACCTACTTCATCGGCGATCATTTCCACCGTGACGCTGTCCTCGCCCTGCTCCAGAAACAGGCGCAGGGCACTGTCCAGAATTTCCTGCTCGCGACGACGAAATTCGCGGACTTTACGTGACTCTTTCTGCATTCAGCTACCCGGGTTCAATTTGGCAAAGTGCTTCATTATGCCAAAGTTGATGACCCTGTGCCCAGATTTGCTTATAAGCTGACTATCCAGTTCAGATGTGTCTAAATGTGGCTTTAGCGGCCATTTGACGGGCTTTGTGACAGGGCGCAAACGAAGAGTCCCGACATTGGCCGAAATGACACAGGGAGCCCCCCATGATCGACAGCCAACGCTGGCAAGCACAATTTCCACAGGCAGCCGACCTCTGCTATCTCAATCACGCGGCGGTCGCCCCCTGGCCCCAACGTGCCGCCGACGCCGTCAGCGACTTTGCCCGTGAAAACCTGTCCCGCGGAGCCCAGCACTACCCCCAGTGGAGTCGTACCGAAAAGCTCTTGCGCAGCCAGCTCCGTGACCTGCTGAATGCACCGCACAGCGACGACATTGCGCTGGTTAAAAATACCTCCGAGGCACTGTCTTTCGTTGCCCAGGGCCTGGCTTGGCAACCCGGCGATCAGGTCATCATCAGCAACCAGGAATTTCCCTCCAACCGCCTGCCTTGGGAAGCGCTGCACGATCAAGGCGTGGAAGTGATTGCGGTGGAGTTGGGCGATAACCCCGAGCAAGCACTAATCGCCGCCATGGGCCCGAGCACTCGGCTGCTGAGCATCAGCTCGGTTCAGTACGGCACCGGCCTACGGCTGGATTTGCAGCAACTGGGCACAGCCTGCCGGGAACGCGGCATTCTGTTTTGCGTTGATGCCATCCAAAGCCTCGGAGCCCAACCCTTTGACGTTCAGAAGACTGAGTGCGACTTCGCCATGGCGGACGGCCATAAATGGCTGCTAGGCCCGGAGGGTCTGGGCGTATTCTTCTGCCATGCGCGGGTGCGCGAGCAGCTGCAACTGACTCAGCACGGCTGGCACATGGTCGAAGCCCTGGGAGACTATGATCGTCTCGACTGGCGGCCGGCTAGCTCAGCGCGACGCTTTGAGGCAGGCAGTCCCAATACCCTTGCACAGCAGGCTCTGTCAGCGAGCCTGTCACTGCTGCTGGAGGCAGAGATGGCGTGGGTGGGCGGCCAGATCGATGCGCGCATCTGCCTGCTTGCAGAGCAATTGGCGACACTGCCGGGAGTGACGATTCTAAGCGATCTGCGCCCGGCGCGGCGCTCGGGCATCATCACCTTCGCCGTCGCCGGCCTGGACCACAAGGCACTGCACAAGGCATTGATGGAGCGCGGGGTTGTCTGCGCGCTGCGCGGCGGTGGCATTCGCTGGTCGCCCCACTTCTACACACCGGAGGCGACACTGCAGCGGGCACTCGCTCATCTGGCCGAGCTGATCAACAACCCCAGCGATAAAAACCCTTCACGATAAGCTGCAGCGAGCGTATTCCAAATCAGTTTATAAAAGCGGGAAAGCACAGTGGAAAGCCGGCGATTTTCGACAATACTGAACCTATCAGGAACGACATACCCCCCAAGTGTCATTCCTGAGCGGGCAGGCACCGTCCTGCCTCTGTATCACTCCTAATGGTCTTGGCCCGAATTCATCCCCCAGAATTCGGGTTTTTTTTGTCTTCAGCCCGCCGCCAGCGGAAACAGCCGATGGAAGTTCTCGGTGGTTTGCTGGTGCAGCTGCTCCAACGTTTCGCCACGCAGCTCGGCAAGAAACGCCGCAACCTCGCAAACGTACTGCGGCTCGTTGGACTTGCCCCGGTGCGGTACCGGCGCGAGATACGGTGAGTCGGTTTCGACCAGCAAGCGGTCAGCCGGCACCTGCCTGGCAACTTCACGCAGCGCGTCGGCATTGCGGAAAGTGACAATGCCCGATAGCGAGATGTAGTAGCCCATGTCCAGCGCGGCGCGGGCCATGGGCCAGTCCTCGGTGAAACAGTGCAGAACACCGGCGTTAGCCAGGTCAGCCTCACGCAACATGTCCAGCGTATCCTGCCGAGCAGCGCGCGTATGAATAACCACCGGCTTGCCAGTGCGCTGCGCCGCCTGCAGATGAATCGCGAAGGACGCCTTCTGCTGCTCCGCCAGATCCGGCTCGTAGTGATAATCAAGGCCGGTCTCGCCGATGGCGACGGTGCGCGGATGTGACAGCGTTGCCAGCAGCCAGTCCAGGTCGGTGCTGCGGCCGTCTTTCAGATCCAGGGGGTGAACGCCAACGCTGCAGTACACATCCGGATGAGCGTCAGCCAGTTGCTGGACTTGCGCGGCGTTACCGGCATCCACCCCGATGCATAGAAACTTGCCAACGCCGCGCGCTCTGGCGGCATCAAGCAAGGCATCGAGGGATCCGTTGTAGGGGGTAAGATCTAGACGATCAAGGTGACAGTGCGAGTCAATCAGCATAACAACTACATGGTATGGGTCGGGCGGTCGGACTGCAGGGCGCCGGCCAGATAGGTTTCAATCTTGCTGCGTGCGGTATTGTCCTGATCACTGAACTGCACGCCAATGCCAGCAGCGCGATTACCCTGAGCACCCTTGGGGGTGACCCAGATAACCTTGCCGGCTACCGGGATCTTCTCCGGCTCTTCCATCAGGTTGAGCAGCATGAAGACCTCATCACCCAGGCGGTAACTCTTGTTGGTCGGAATGAACAGCCCACCGTGCTTAACAAACGGCATGTAAGCCGCGTACAGCACAGACTTGTCCTTGATGGTCAGCGACAGAATGCCGTTACGCGGACCCGGAGCAGCAGGGGTGGTCATCTTTATTCCTTTTTGGTATCAGGCAATGACTGAGAGGTTAACGCCTTTCAACGAGCGTTTTCCACTCTGCGAGCAGCTTTTCCAGAAACAGTTGGCGATTCAGGTTCGCCTTGTTGTCGAATTGACGGCGATGTGCCAGCAACCACTCTTGCCAGTGTAGCAGCGCCAGGGGCTGCACACGTTGCGCCATGTAGCCCAGCACCTTATCCATATCAGCGTTGCGGGCAACATCCTGAGCCTGTTGCTGCAGCTTGAGCAAATCCAGCGTCCAGTCGGCAAACCACTCAAGCAGCAACTCCATCGGCACTGCGTTCCATTGCTCGCACAGCCGCGGCGCAGAAATTTGCCCCTTGAGCAGCGCCTTTACTCCCTCTACCACCTTGTCGCGCAGTGCCAGAGCGTCCATTTGCTGCAACGTCAGGGCCCGCAACGGCGCGCCGCCGGCCATTTGCAACAACAATTGATGTTGCTCGGGAGTGCTGTCCGGCAGTTGCCCTGCCAACCAGCTACGCGCCTGCTCCGCTGCCGGCGGGCCAAGCGGTTGCACGCGGCAGCGACTGCGAATGGTCGGCAGCAACCGGCTGGGCTGATCGCTAATCAGCAACAAATAGGTATCAGCGGTCGGTTCTTCCAGCGATTTAAGCAGCGCGTTGGCCGCGTTCTGGTTCATCGACTCAGCGGGGTGTAACACCACCACCTTACGCCCGCCCTGCTGAGCGGTCTGGGCAATAAAGTCGACCAATTGGCGAATCGCATCCACACGGATCGCCTTGCCCTCTTCTTCCGGTGCGATAGTCAGCAGGTCGGGATGACTGCCCGCCTGTCGCAGCAGGCAACTGCGGCACTGCTGGCACGCCTGCCCCGCAGCGGGTTGCCCGCACATCAACCAGGCCGCAAAGGCACTGGCGAACGCGCGCTTGCCCGCACCCGACGGACCGGTAAACAGGTAGGCATGAGCAAACTGTGTCTGGGCGACCAGCGCCTGCCAGTGCCCCTGATGCCAGGGCATGGCGGAGACAGAATCAGGCACGCCAGCGCTCCAGCAGTTGATCAATAAACGGTTGCAGGCTTTGCTGCACCTGAGCCAGCTCCGTACTGGCGTCCACCACCACATAGCGCTCGGGCGCCATCGCTGCACGCTCGAGATAGGTACTACGCACCGCCTCGAAGAACGCCCGCTGCTCACTCTCGAAGCGATCCAGCGCGCTGCGTGCGCGGGCACGCTGCATACCAACCTCAACGGGCACATCCAGAATCAACGTCAGGTCGGGGCGCAAATCGCCCTGTGTCCATTGCTCCAACTCGGCAATCCGCGTCTGATCTATGCCACGGCCACCACCCTGATAGGCGTAGGTCGCGTCAGTGAAGCGATCGCTGATGACCACCCTGCCAGCCGCCAGCGCCGGGCGAATAACCCGCTCAAGATGCTGCGCGCGAGCGGCAAACACCAACAATAGCTCGGCGTCATCCGCCATTGGCTCTTCATGATGGGCCAGCAGCACCCCACGCACCTGCTCAGCAATGGGCGTGCCACCCGGTTCGCGGGTCAGCAGTGGCTCACAGCCAGCGGCGCGCAGAGCGTCAGCGATGTAGGCGAGATTGGTCGACTTGCCGGCGCCCTCAGGGCCTTCCAGCGTGACGAAGACACCACTCATTGGGCGGTCTCCGGCGCTGGGCTGGAGCGATAGTCACTGCGACGCTGCAGCTGATAGGCACGCACAGCCCGGTTGTGCTCGCTCAGCGAGTTGGAAAACACATGGGAGCCATCGCCCTTGGCGACAAAATACAGGCTCTTGCCAGGCGCGGGGTTTACGGCTGCTTCCAGCGCTTCACGGCCAGGCATGGCAATCGGCGTCGGCGGCAAACCATCAATCACGTAGGTGTTGTAGGGCGTAGCCTGCTGCAGATGGCGGCGGCGAATATTGCCCTGATAGTCAGCCCCCATGCCGTAGATCACGGTCGGATCGGTCTGCAAGCGCATGCCAATCTGCAAGCGGCGGGTAAAGACACCGGCAATCTCTCCACGCTCGGAGGGTACGCCAGTCTCTTTTTCAACAATGGAGGCCAAAATCAGCGCTTCGTAGGGCGAGTCGATTGGCAGCTTGTCGGCCCGCCCCTCCCAAACCTCTGCCAAGACTGTGGCCATGCGCTCGTGGGCGCGTCGCAGGATGTCCTGATCACTCATACCTAGGGTGTACTGATAGGTGTCGGGGAAAAAGCGGCCTTCGGGGTGCTCACCTTCAAAGCCAAGAGCGCTCATCACCTCGGCATCGCTCAGGTCAGCATCAAGGCTTTGCTCCAGCTTGTCGGCAGCACGCAGCGCGGCGCGCACCTGATAGAAGTTCCAACCCTCGACCAGCGTGACCGAGCGCTGTAGCACCTCGCCCCGCTCCATCATGTGCAACAGCTCTGCTGCAGTCATTTCCGGCTGCAGTTGATACTCGCCAACATGGAGCACGGCGCCTTTCATCTGCCACTGCCAGTAGCGTCGCAACCAGGCAGCGTCATGCAGCACGCCCTGCTGCTGGAGTTCGCTGAACACCCGCGCCGGACTGCTGCCCGGCTGCACAACCAATGTCTCGGACTCGTTCAGCTGCAGCGGCTGGTGCAGCGCGCGCTGCAGAGTAACAAAACCCCAAACGCCTCCGCATAGCCCCACAACGACGCCTAGAAACAGCATTACTACCAAAAACTTGCCAATACTTTTCACTGATAAACCTGTTCTGCCAGGGTTTGCAGGAAGCGCGTTTGCGGCCCAACCGGCCAACGCTGCTCGCCCAGCCGGACTACCGGCCAGACGCCAATCAGACTGTTGCAGCAGCAGATTTCCTGCGCGCTCAACAGCATCTCCATATCAATCGACTGCTCTACCACCGGAACGCCCTGCGCCGCCAACGTATCGAGCAGATAATCACGCATCACACCGCGCACGCCGCAGTGCTCGAGCGACGGGGTAACCCAGCCACCGTCCAGCCAAATCAGCACATTGCTCATGGTGCACTCTACTGGTCGCCCTTGCTGATCGCACACCAGGCCTTCGGCAAACTCCGGCGACTGCCACTCGCTACGTGCCAACACCTGATCCAGTCGATTGAGGTGCTTTAGACCCGCCAGCAGTGGCTGCTCAGACAAGCGCGTGCGGCAGGCAAACAGGGTTATGCCCTCGCGCCTTGCCGGGTCGGTGGCCGGCGCTGGGCCAGCGGTGAGAATGCGAGTTGGCTGCGGCGCTGACGGCGCGGCGTAGCCTCGCGGGCCACTACCACGCGTCACCGTCAGTTTGATCACCCCCTGCCCCAAACGCTGCGCGGCGTCGCGCAGCTCGGCTTCGATCAGCGCGCGAGCGAAGGGTATTGCCAGCGCCTCACAGCCGCGTTGCAGGCGTAGCAGGTGACGCTGCAATAGTGGCAAGCTACCAGCCACAGCGCGGAGGGTTTCAAACAGACCGTCGCCATAGGCCAAACCACGGTCGCTCACCGGCAAACTACTAGCCGGTTCACCATTGACCAAGGTCCAGCTCAATGGCTTGGCATCAGCGCTCATTCGCAGCGACGAAATACCAGACTGCCGTTGGTACCGCCAAACCCGAAGGAGTTGGACAGCACGACATTCAGCGCGCGTTGCTGCGCCTGATGCGGCACGTAGTTCAGGTCACAGCCTTCATCCGGGTTGTCCAGATTGATGGTTGGCGGCGCGACTTGATCACGCAGCGCCAGCACACTGAAGACAGCCTCAACAGCGCCGGCAGCGCCCAGCAGGTGGCCGGTCATGGACTTGGTCGAGCTGATTGCCAGCTCGCTGGCATGAGCGCCAAATACCGACTTGACCGCGCGGGTTTCAGCCACGTCCCCGGCGGGAGTCGAGGTGCCGTGGGCGTTGATGTAGTCCACTTGATCCGGGTTAACGCCCGCATCTTTCAGGGCATTTGCCATGCACTTAGCGCCGCCCCGACCATCTTCCGGCGGTGCAGTCATGTGGTAGGCGTCGCCGCTCATACCAAAACCAACCAGCTCGGCATAAATGTTCGCGCCACGCGCCTTGGCGTGCTCGTACTCTTCCAGCACCATGGCGCCAGCGCCATCGGACAGCACGAAACCGTCACGCTCACGATCCCACGGACGACTGGCGCCCTGAGGATCATCATTACGGGTCGACATGGCGCGGGCTGCACTGAAACCGCCCAGGCCCAGACTGGTGGTCGCCATTTCCGAGCCACCCGCCACCATCACATCCGCCTCACCGTAAGCGATATTGCGAGCTGCCATGCCGATGCTGTGCGTGCCCGTGGTGCACGCGGTAGTCAACGCGTAGTTGGGGCCTTGCAAACCATACTGAATGGAGAGATAGCCGGCGACCATATTGATGATCGAGCCGGGCACAAAGAAGGGAGAAATACGACGCGGGCCGCTATTGAGCAACTGCTCGTGATTCTTCTCGATATTGGTCAGGCCACCAATACCGGAGCCCATCACCACACCGATACGGTCACGGTTCTGGTCGGTAATCTCCAGTCCGGAGTCGGTGATCGACTGAATGCACGCAGCCAACCCGTACTGGATAAACAAATCCAGCTTGCGAGCTTCCTTCGCGGCCATGTACAGCTCAACCTCGAAATCACGCACCGAGCCGCCGATGCGCGTACCAAAGGCACTGACATCCATATGCTCAATCGGGCCGATCCCGCTCTTCCCCGCCAGTGCGGCCTGCCAGCTGCTTTCGACCGTATTACCCAGTGGCGACAACATCCCCAGACCTGTAACTACCACGCGTCTGCGCGACACGGCACACTCCTTATTAAACGCTTGAACATCAGGGCAGCCGGTGACGGCCGCAAAACTGCCCTATTGTCGGTGCAAATGACGACAGCGGCAATACAGGCACGCCAACCGGCAGGCTATCGACAATACGCAGACACAAAAAAGCCGCAGGGCTATTCGGCACTGCGGCTTTTTCTGTCAGCAAGCGACGTGATTACTTCTGATGAGCATTCACGTAGTCGATAGCTTCCTGAACGGTGGTGATCTTCTCGGCTTCTTCATCCGGAATCTCGGTCTCGAATTCTTCTTCGAGAGCCATCACCAGCTCCACGGTGTCCAGGGAGTCAGCGCCAAGATCTTCAACGAAAGAAGCGCTGTTGGTCACTTCTTCTTCTTTGACACCGAGCTGCTCGGCAACGATTTTCTTGACGCGTTCTTCGATGGTACTCATACCTTGTTCTCACTCCTATTTGCAGTTCCGAGAAGCCGGACTGCGGGTAGTTTATAGAAACAATTCTCTTGGTTTCAAGCGTGAATCGTATCTGACGCAAATGAGGTCAAAGCCTGCGGCTTCCACCTGTTGAAACTCGTCACCGCCGACAGCTGTGCCATCGGCGGCAGCCAGTTACATGTACATGCCACCGTTGACCGGCAGTGTAGCACCGGTAATGTAGCCAGCACTCTCGCTTGCCAGGAAGGCAACCGCAGCAGCAATTTCTTCTGCCTGCCCCAGACGTGCGAGCGGGATCTGCTCCAGCATGACCGAACGCTGGCTGTCATTAAGCGCACGCGTCATGTCAGTGTCAATAAAACCGGGTGCAACCGCGTTCACAGTAATAGCGCGCGAACCGACTTCACGGGCCAGAGCACGGGTAAAACCTTCCATGCCCGCCTTCGCTGCCGCGTAGTTGGATTGACCAGCATTACCCATGCCGCCCACCACCGAACTGATGTTGATGATACGCCCCCAGCGCCCCTTGGTCATGCCCCGCAGGACCGCCTTGGACAAACGGTAGACCGAGCTGAGGTTGGTGCCAATGACATCATCCCACTCGTCATCTTTCATGCGCATCAGCAGGTTGTCGGCGGTAATGCCGGCGTTGTTGACCAGGATCGCCGGCGCACCGTAGCTCTCGGTGATCGCAGCCAATACCGCAGCAACCGATTCAGGGTCACGCACATCCAGCTTCATGCCGGCGCCCTTGTAGCCGGCAGCAGCCAGTTTTTCGCCAATCGCCTGAGCGCCTTGGTCACTGGTTGCTGTCCCTACAACGACGGCGCCTTGGGCTGCCAGTGCGTGGGCAATGGCCTGCCCGATGCCTCTGCTCGCGCCGGTGACCAGCGCTACCTTTCCTTCCAGACTCATGTCCTGCTCCTCAAGCAAACTGTGCGCGGCAGGCCTCAAAACCCGCAGCACTTTCCAGGCTGTGATTGTTGACGCCCTTGGCGCAACGCTTGTTCAGCCCACCGAGCACCTTGCCCGGACCACATTC
>DBHE01000040.1 GCA_002296055.1 Pseudomonadaceae bacterium UBA836 | reverse complement strand
CAACGAAGCGATCAGCGTCAAGCTGGACGAAGTGAGCACCAAGGAACTGAAGAGCGACTCCATCAGCTCGGGCACCATTGCTGCTCAAGCCGCTGCTGGCGGTGCTTCCGGCGCTGTAGCAGTGACCTTCACTGTCGCCTCCGGTAGTGCAGACGGTACTGACCGCGTGTTCACCATCAGCGCCGAGTTCGATGAGGACGCGACTGCCGCTGAGCAAACTCAGCTGCTGGCCACCGTGATCAACGATGCCAACATGGGCGTGGGTGCCTTCGTACAGGACGACGGTTCTATCTCGGTTGTAACCGACGCTGACGTGGGTACTGCCAAAGGTGAGCTGTCCTTCGCATTCGGTAGCGGTGCGACTGTCGACGCTGCAGAGACTGCTGCTGGCTCCGCCACTGACGTGACGCTGTCTGATGTCACCACTGATAACACCGTCAAGGACATCGACATCAGCGATGCCAAGTCGGCTCAGGAAGCGGTCTACATCATCGACGAAGCTATCGCTTCCATCGACGCTCAGCGTGCAGACCTCGGTGCGATTCAGAACCGCTTCGAGTCCACCATCGCCAACCTGCAGAACGTGTCTGAAAACGCCTCCGCTGCTCGCGGCCGGATTCAAGACACTGACTACGCGGCTGAAACTGCAAACCTGACCAAGAACCAGATCCTGCAACAGGCAGGTACTGCGATCCTGGCCCAGGCCAACCAGCTGCCCCAGGCCGTTCTCAGCCTCTTGGGCTAAGACCGGAACAGGGGTAACATGCGGGGGGAGGGCTAGCCTTCCCCCCGCTTTGTCCGTTGCGAGGTAAGCACCATGGAAATGGGTGTAATCAAACCGTTTGAAGTAACGCGCTCCGTATCGAATGCCGGGGCTGTGGAAGCGGGCGTCAGCAGCAAAGCTGGCAAGCAGACGGAAGCTGCGCAAGAAGGTACATCAGCCCAGTCAGTCGCCTCTCAGACCCGCGAGGCTGTTCAGCAGCCGGCAGAGGTTGAGCGCGAACAGCTGCAGGCCGCTGTGTCGGATATTCAAGATTTTGTCCAGTCGGTACGCCGAGACATCAACTTTGCACTTGATGATGACAGCGGCCGGGTGGTTATCAATGTAACCGAGGCGAGCAGTGGCGATGTGATTCGCCAGATCCCCTCGGAAGAGGCGCTGCGACTGGCCGAGAATCTGACGGAAATTCGCAGTGTTTTGTTTGAGGCAGAGGCCTGACACTCTGCTGCCGGTTTTGCTGGCATGTAACTTGCCTGATTAGACCGGAATACCCCTTTCGGCAGGCGAACCGTCAAGAAACGGTCGCGAGGTAAGCATCATGGCTATTACAGGTATTGGTTCGGGTCTTGATATCAGTTCCATCGTGACGGCGCTGGTTGAGGCTGACGGTGCGCCAAAAAGTGCGCAGCTGACCCGGCTCGAAAGCAGCACTACCGCCAAGTTTACGGCGCTGGGCAGCTTTCGCAGTGCCCTCTCCACCTTTCAGGGCGTGCTGGAGAAGTTGAACAGCGCTGACCTCTATGAAAAGCGCAGCGCTACCTCCGGTGATAGCAAGACCTTCAGCGTAACGGCCGATAGTACGGCGTCAGTGGGTAGCTACGATGTTCAGGTGTTCAACCTGGCACAGAGCAGCAAGGTGGCGTTGCGTGGGCAAGCCAATGCGACCGACGCCATTGGCACCGGCACCCTGACCATCTCTGCCGGAGATACCTCTCTTGATATTAAGGTGACCGAGGCTAACAACAGTCTCGCGGGCATCCGTGATGCGATCAACGCCAAAAGTGCCGACAGCGGTATTTCTGCCACAGTAGTCAGTGACCCCAACGGTGGCGGTGGTTCACGGCTGGTGCTGAGTTCCAACGAGACCGGCACAGGCAACGACATCAGTGTTGCGGTCACCACTGATGCCAGTGACACCGGCGACCTGGGTGTGCTGGCTTATACACCGCCGGCTACCAGCGACTATGAGCCGACCGAAGTTGACCCGCTGGATCCGCTTGCTCCGCGGGTGATCTCCTACGCACGCGACGCAAATCTTTCGATCGACGGCCTGTCTATCAGCAGCGCCAGTAACTCGATCTCCGATGCTATCGACGGCGTTACGCTGACGCTGAAAGCCGCGCAAACTCAGGAAGCGATAGACGCTGGAACGAGTGTCAAGCTGAGTGTTGGCTTGGACAAGTCTGGTGTGCGTACCTCCTTGCAGTCGTTTGTGGATGGCTACAACGCGATGATGAAAACCATCAACTCGTTGACCTCTGTGACCGCTGTCGGAGGGGACGACGGCGAGCCTCTGGCTGCTGCGCTGGTTGGTGATGCGTCGGTCCGCTCCGTCGTGTCGGCGCTGCGCACGGAAATGTCCAGCGTTGCCAGTGGCGATATTCGTATTCTTGCGGACCTGGGCATCACCACCCAGAGTGACGGTACGCTGGCAATCGATAGCGACAAGCTCGATGATGCACTGGACAACAACTTTGATGCTCTGAGCAACTTTCTCTCTGGTGAGAATGGTCTGATGGGGCGCCTGGACGCCAAGCTTGAGCCATACACCAAGAGTGGTGGCATCATCGAGGGGCGAACCACGTCGTTGCAGAACACCCTGTCCGGCATTGATGAGCAGCGCGAGCGGCTTGAGGCACGCCTGAGTAGTATGGAAACCCGCCTGCTGGCGCAATTCAACGCGATGGACTCGCTAGTGGCCAACCTGTCGAGCACCAGCACTTATCTGACCAGCCAGCTGGCAAATCTGCCTGGCGTCGTGAAGGAGTCCTGAACCCGTGGCAAATCCGATTGATACTTACAAAAAGGTCAACATTTCCCAGGAAGTGTCGCAGTACCGCGCTGTACAACTGTTGCTTAACGGTGCGATAGAGCGCGTCAAGTTGGCTCGTCATGCGCAGGAGACCGGCAATCCCGAGCGCCGCGGCGTAGCGGTGAGCAGCACCATCAGCATTATCGGGGCGTTGCAGGCGTCGCTGGATAAGGATCTGGGCGGTGAGATTGCCGAGAATCTGGATGCTCTCTACGACTACATGACACTCAAACTGGCTGGTGTGGCGCTGGATGACACTCCGCGCTCGCTTGATGAGGTGCAGCATTTGCTGACTGAAATCAAGGAAGCCTGGGATGCGATTGAGCCGGCGTGACGCTTGCTTGGTCTGCTGAAGGAACCGGCCTGGCGCCGGTTTTTTCATTTCTGGCCTTCAGCTTTCGGTTGCGGCGCCGATAACCGGGTCATGTACCACTTGCTTGCAGGACATGTCCGATGAACGCTTATGCCGCGATGAAGCAATACCAGACCGTCAACGTCAATGCCCAGGTCAGCGAAGCTGATCCCCATCGCCTCATCCAGATGCTGATGGAAGGTGCACTGCAGCGTGTTGCCCAGGCGCGTGGTGCCCTGCAGCACAACAACGTGGCGCTCAAGGGCGAACAGATCGGCAAGGCGACAGCAATCATAGGTGGTCTGCGTGATGCATTGAACGTGGAGCAGGGTGGCGAGCTGGCGGTGAACCTGGATCGGCTTTATGCTTTCATGCAGCAACGCCTTAGTGAGGCGAACCTGAAGAACGATGCAGCCATGCTCGACGAGGTCAGCGAGCTGCTGCGCGAAATCAAGGCCGGTTGGGACGGCATCCGCCAAGCGTGAGGAAATCAGTCATGGCTAATGCCGTAGAGCAGTTGCAAGCAACCCACACCTCGTTGATCGAGGCTGTTAAGGCAGGCGACTGGCAGCAGGTTGGTGAACTAGATCGCCTGTGTCGTCAGCATGTTCACCAGGCGATGCAGGATCCACAGCGCGATGACCAGCAAGTGGCGGTCGCGCTGGAGAGCCTGAGCGAGACCTATCGGGAGGTTGTTGCCCTGTGCCAGGCTGTGCAGGGCAAGCTGGCTGAAGAGCTGCAGGGGCTGCAGCGGGGCCGGCAGGGCGCCAAGGTCTATCAGATGTTCAATTGAGGCTATTTCCGGCGAAGTATATTCGCCGGAAATGATGCGCCAACTATTTGACTCTCCTGTTGTTTCTGACTACATTTAGACCCACCATAAAAAGTTATGGCGTAGCGCCATTATTCGCTGCTGTCATCCTTGCCTGCCAACAGGAACGCTTCCCCGTCTATGCTGCCTAACAGCCACATTTTGTTGATCGACGACTCCGTTCAGGGGCGCCACGATCTGGGCGTTATTCTGTCCTTTCTCGGGGAAGACGCCATCATTGCCGACAGCGAAGGATGGCAGAGTGCCGTCGAAGCGGCAGTTGAGTCGCCAAGTCATATTCGTTGCGTGATTCTGGGCCACTGCGCCTTGGAACAGGGACTGCCCGCGTTGTTGGGGCAGCTGGACAAGTGGGATGAAAACCTGCCGGTTATCCTCCTTGACCCCGAGCAGTCCGCGCACTGGCCTGACCACCTGAAACAACGTTTGCTGGCCGTGTTTGAGCCGCCGCTGAGTTACAACCACCTACTGGATGCCTTGCACCGCGCCCAGGTGTACCGTGAGGTGTTTGAAGAGAACAGCAACCGCCAGCGGCAGCGTGAGCCCAACCTGTTCCGTAGCTTGGTGGGCACCAGCCGGCCGATTCAAGCGGTGCGCCAGATGATGCAGCAGGTGGCCGATACCGAGGCCACGGTGCTGATTCTGGGCGAGTCGGGTACTGGCAAAGAAGTGGTCGCTCGCAATCTGCATTACCATTCGCGCCGCAAGGACGCGCCCTTTGTGCCGGTCAATTGCGGCGCGATTCCGGCTGAATTGCTGGAAAGCGAGCTGTTCGGCCACGAGAAGGGTGCCTTTACCGGCGCCATAACCAGTCGTGCAGGTCGCTTCGAATTGGCTCAGGGTGGCACGCTTTTTCTGGACGAAATAGGCGATATGCCGCTGCCTATGCAGGTCAAGCTGCTGCGGGTGTTGCAGGAGCGCACCTTTGAGCGTGTCGGCAGCAACAAGGTTCAGAGTGCCGACGTGCGTGTCATCGCAGCCACCCACAAGAATCTTGAACAGATGATCGAGCAGGGCGGTTTCCGCGAGGATCTGTATTACCGTTTGAATGTCTTCCCCATCGATATGCCGGCGATGCGCGAGCGTATTGAAGATCTGCCGCTGCTGTTGAATGAGCTGATCACTCGGATGGAAAACGAGAAGCGCGGTTCCATTCGCTTCAGCACGTCCGCCATTCTCTCGCTTTGCCAGCACGACTGGCCGGGTAATGTGCGGGAGCTGGCCAACCTGGTGGAGCGCATGGCAATCATGCATCCACACGGCGTGATTGGTGTCGGCGAGCTGCCGCGCAAGTTCCGCTATGTCGAGGATGACCAGGATGACCTGCGTCAGCTGCGTGATGCTGAGGATGAGCGAGGCGACGCTTTCAGTGGTTTGGTGGGGCTGGACAGCCCGGCGTTTCTGCCCCCGGAAGGGTTGGATTTGAAGGAGTATCTCGGCGGCCTGGAGCAGACGTTGATTCAGCAGGCGCTGGATGAGTGCAACGGCGTCGTCGCTCGTGCGGCTGAGCGGTTGCGTATTCGCCGGACCACCCTGGTCGAGAAGATGCGCAAGTACGGCCTGAATCGCGGCGCTGATGCGTCAGAAGACTGACGCGCTCATGTTGTTTTGTTTGTAAGTATCTGAAAATAAACGCTTATTTTTTATGGCACGATGATTGCTGAGTATCCCCTGACTGTTATTCGTAACTCAGGGGATGCCAGATGGCTGCCAAAGCTCACTTCAATCCGAACGCTGATCAGCACGCGCCCGCCGTAGCTGAAGCGGACCAGGCTGCGCTGCAGGCGGCCTTTGAGCGCTTTCAGGGTATGTCTGAGCAGCTTGGCGCATCCCATGCCTTGCTAGAGCAGCAGGTGGCGCATCTTAAGCGTCAGCTGGCCGATGCGCAGGCCCAGCGCGGCCGTGAGCTGGCCGAGAAGGCACGCTTGGCCGGCAGGTTGCAGAATGTGCTTAACCTGCTGCCCGGTGGAGTCATTATTCTAGATGGGCGTGGTGTGGTGCGTGAGGCCAATCCGGCGGCGCGGGCCCTGTTGGGCGAGCCGTTGGAGGGCCAGCTGTGGCGTGATCTGATCCAGCAGCGCTTTGCGCCGCGGGATGATGATTATCACGAAGTCTCGCTGCGTACTGGCCGCCGGGTGTCGCTGGCAACCCGCTCGCTGGAAGGCGAGCCTGGCCAGCTGATCCTGATTAACGATCTGACCGAAACCCGCCAGCTGCAAAGCGAACTGGCGCGCAATGAGCGCTTGTCCGCCCTGGGTCGGATGGTGGCTTCGTTGGCTCATCAGATTCGTACGCCGCTGGCCTCTGCCTTGCTGTATGCCGAACATTTGACCGACGCCCAGCTGCCCACCGCCCATCGCGCTCGCTTCTCTGAGCGCCTGCAGGGGCGCTTGCACAGCATCGAACACCAGATTCGCGACATGCTGCAGTTCGCCAAGGGTGATCTGCCCATCGACGACACGCTACCTGTTTCCATCTTTCTGGAATGGCTGCAGCTGCAGGCCGATAGCGTCATCGCCAGTCGTGGCGGTGTTTGCCGCTGGGTAAACCTGCTGCCGGCTGATGCGATGCTGCGCTGTAATCGTGACACCTTGGTGGGCGCAGTCCTGAACCTGATCGAGAACGCTCTGCAGGCTGGTATGCCCGCCCCGCGTCTCAAGGTGGTGGCGCGCCAGCTTGAAGGGCAGTTGAGCCTGTGTGTGGTGGATGCCGGGCAAGGTATGAATGCCGAGCAGCTGGCGCGCATTGGTGAGCCCTTCCATACCAGCAAGCCGCAAGGCACAGGTCTGGGTGTGGCCGTGGTGAAGTCGGTGGTCAAGGCCCATGGCGGCGCATTTTATCTGCGCAGCAAGGCCGGCTGGGGTACCTGCGCCGAGATACTGCTGCCGCTGCGTGCGCTGCCGACAACCGAGGAGGTGTAGGCGATGACGACTGCTGCCGGGCGTATTCTGCTGGTTGAAGACGATGACGCGTTGCGCGAGGCGCTTGCCGACACCCTGATGTTGGGCGGCTATGACTACCTGGAGGCGGCTGATGCCGAGTCGGCGCTGCAGCTGCTGCGACGCGAGAGCGTCAGTATGGTGGTTAGTGACGTCAACATGCCCGGTATGGATGGCCATGCGCTGTTGCGCACGCTGCGTAGCCAATACCCGCAGCTGCCGGTCCTGCTGATGACGGCCTATGGCACGGTGGAGCAGGCCGTCACGGCGATGCGCGATGGCGCGGCTGACTATCTGGTCAAGCCCTTTGCGCCTAAGGCGTTGCTGGAGTTGATTGCCCAGCATGCCCTCGGCCGCCTGGCGCCAGCGGCCGACGGCCCGGTGGCGGTAGAGCCGAGCAGTGTGCAATTGCTCGACTTGGCCACGCGGGTAGCCGGCAGCGACTCCACCGTGCTGGTTTCAGGTGAGTCGGGCACCGGTAAAGAGGTGTTGGCGCGTTACATCCACCAGCGCTCGCCACGCGCCGATCAGCCTTTTATCGCCATCAACTGCGCGGCCATTCCCGAGAATATGTTGGAGGCGACCCTGTTCGGTCACGAGAAGGGGGCCTTTACCGGTGCGGTGGCTGCGCAGCCAGGCAAGTTTGAGCAGGCCAACGGCGGCACGCTGCTGCTGGACGAGATTTCCGAGATGCCGCTGGCCCTGCAGGCCAAGCTGTTGCGTGTGCTGCAGGAGCGTGAGGTCGAGCGTGTTGGTGGGCGCAAGCTGATTCAGCTGGATATCCGCGTGATTGCTACCACCAACCGGGATTTGCTCGGCGAGGTCGCCGCTGGGCGTTTCCGTGAGGATCTTTACTACCGGCTGGGGGTTTTCCCGCTGCAGTGGCAGGCGCTGCGCGAGCGGCCGGCGGATATTCTGCCATTGGCAGAGCGGCTGCTGAGCAAGCATTGTCGCAAGATGAATTTGGCCGCTGTCAGTTTTTCGTCGGCCGCCGCTCAGGCGCTCCAGGCGCATCCTTGGCCGGGCAACGTGCGCGAGCTGGATAACGCAGTTCAGCGCGCCCTTGTGCTGCAGCAGGGCGGTACTATTGAGCCCGTCGACCTTTGCCTGGAAGGCTTTATCGGGGCCGGGGCGATGCGACCTGCGCCGATGCCTGCTGCCTCTGCGCCGGCACCAGAGGCGCAACCGGTTGCTGGCGAGCTGGGCGCAGGCGTGCGTCAGCGCGAATTCCAGCTGATTATTGAGGTGCTGCGCGCTGAACGCGGCCGACGTAAAGAGGCTGCCGAGCGCTTGGGTATCAGTCCGCGCACACTGCGCTACAAGCTGGCCCAGATGCGTGATGCCGGCCTGGATGTTGAGGGCAGTCTGTTCGCAGGTGTTTGATTTTTTATTTCCTTTCGGCCGGCGCAGCCGTGCGCCGGCTATGTTGTTTCTGGTCTCCCGCAGTTTCTCGTCGCGCCGGTCTTGCTATTGGCACCAATCTTGCTGAATACCCTGTAAAGCGATAGTAGCCGTCAACATTTGGACGGTGGGGAGGCAACAATGACTCAGGGTGTGGAATTCAATCGACTGATGCTGCAGATGCGCACCATGCAGATGGAGGCCATGGGCAAGCCACAGCCGGCGCAAGCGGCTGAGCCAAGTGTCAATGGTCCAGGCTTTGACGATTTGCTCAAGCAGGCGGTCGATCGCGTCAATGAGCTGCAAAAGACGACCTCCGAGTTGCAGACTGGTTACGAGCGCGGGGTTGAGGGTATTGACCTGACCGAGGTAATGATTGCCTCGCAAAAGTCGTCGGTCGCCTTTCAGGCCATGACCCAGGTGCGCAACAAGATGGTTGCGGCCTACGAAGACATCATGAAAATGGCAATCTAGGCCTGACCCTCCGAGGAAATGACCATGGACTCCGCCAGCAACGCCCCGGCGACCCGTAACCAGCCCGACGGCCCACGCAAGCCGTTGATGGGGCTAACCTTTCTGGACAATCTGGCGCAGTTGCCGATGCTGCGCCAATTCGGCCTGTTGGTCGGTTTGGCCGCGAGCGTGGCGATTGGCTTTGCTGTGGTGCTGTGGTCCCAGGAGCCGGAATATCGCCCGCTCTATAACAGCCTCGAAGGCTATGACGCCGCCCAGGTCGTCGAGATGCTGCAGCAGAGTCGCATCGACTACAAAGTAGAGCCCAACAGCGGCGCGTTGCTGGTCCGCAGCGAAGATCTGGCTGACGCACGCATGCGCCTGGCTAGCGCTGGTATCGCGCCGACCGATGGCAATGTAGGTTTCGAGATTCTGGATCGCGAGCAGGGCCTGGGCACCAGCCAGTTCATGGAAACCACCCGCTATCGTCGAGGCCTGGAAGGGGAGCTGGCGCGCACTATCTCCAGCCTCTACAACGTCAAGAGCGCCCGTGTGCACATTGCGATTCCGCGCTCCACCGTATTCGTCCGTGACGACCGCAAGCCCAGCGCCTCGGTGCTGCTGGAAATGTATGCCGGTCGACGCCTAGAGCCGGCGCAGGTGATGGCGATTGTCAATCTGGTGGCCACCAGTGTTCCCGAGCTGGGCAAGGACGAGGTGACCGTTGTCGACCAGAACGGCAACCTGCTGTCCAACCAGAATGAACTGAACGAGCTGACCATCGCCGGGCGCCAGTTTGATTACACCCGCCGTCTGGAAGATACCTACACTCGCCGTGTGCATAACATCCTGCAGCCGTTGTTGGGTGCGGGGCGCTACAAGGCCGAGGTATCGGCGGATGTGGACTTCAGCACCGTTGAGTCTACTGCCGAGATGTTCAGCCCGGATGCCGCGCTGCGCAGCGAGCAGGTGGTCAGTGAGGCACGCGCAGCCAACAGCGGCCCGCAGGGCGTGCCTGGGGCACTCTCCAATCAGCCGCCGGGCGCCACCCAAGTGCCGGAGCAGGTCATTGATCCGGCCACCGGTGAACCCGTGGTGGTGGCGCCGCCGCAGGATAAGCGCGAGCAGGCTATCCGCAACTATGAGCTGGATCGCCAAATCAGTCATACCCGCCAGCAACAGGGCCGCCTCAAGCGTCTGTCGGTGGCCGTGGTTGTCGATGACCCGGCCGAGGTAAATGCCGAGACTGGCGAGGTTACCCGTACCCCGCTGAGCGAAGCAGAAGTTCAGCGCCTGACCCGTCTGGTGCAGGACGCAGTCGGCTATGATGCCGCACGTGGCGACAGCGTTAGTGTGATCAACAGTGCCTTCGTGGCTGAAACTGAAAGCGAACCGCTGCCGGCTATCCCGTTCTGGGAGCAGCCCTGGTTTTGGGATGTTGCCAAGCAGATTCTGGGGATACTGTTTGTTCTGGTCCTGGTTTTTGCGGTGTTGCGCCCGGCGCTGAAAAACCTGACGGTATCTGGTAAGGGGGCTAGTGACGGTTATCCGGCGGCTCTGCCGGCCGGTGCCGGGTTGGGCGGCCTGGATGATGAGCTGAGCGACGACCACGTCAGTCTGTCCGGCCCTGCGTCCGGTCCGGTGCTGCTGCCGCCGCCTGGCGCGGGCTATGAACAGCAATTAAATGCCATCAAGGGCCTGTTGGCCGAAGACCCCGGTCGGGTGGCGCAGGTTGTAAAGGAATGGATCAATGCCGATGAGTGAAGAAGTCAGCAAACGACCGGCCAAGATGTCCAAACTGGACAAGGCTGCGATCTTCCTGCTTAGCCTGGGCGAGTCGGACGCGGCGGCGATTCTCAAGCACATGGGCCCGAAGGAAGTGCAGCGGGTGGGTAGTGCCATGGCCGGCCTGCGCACCGTGCACCGCGAGCAGGTGCAGGAGGTCATGGGCGACTTTATCGAAGTGGTCAGTGACCAGACCGGCCTGGGTGTCGGCGCCGATACCTATATCCGCAGCATGCTGACCCAGGCCCTTGGCGAGGATAAGGCCAATAGTCTGGTTGATCGTATCCTGCTGGGCGGCAGCACCTCCGGCCTCGATAGTCTGAAGTGGATGGAGCCGCGGGCGGTCGCCGATGTGATTCGTTTTGAACACCCGCAGATTCAGGCCATTGTGGTGGCCTATCTGGACCCGGATATGGCAGCCGAGGTGATTGGCTACTTTGATCACAAGGTGCGCCTGGATATTCTGCTGCGGGTAGCGGCGCTGAATACGGTACAGCCGTCGGCGCTGAAGGAGCTGAACGAGATTCTTGAGAAGCAGTTTGCCGGTAACTCCAACACCTCGCGTGCTGCTATGGGTGGTATCAAGCGCACTGCCGATATCATGAACTTCCTTGAGTCGAGCACTGAGTCGCAGCTGATCGAGTCGATCCGCGAAATGGACGAAGACCTGTCGCTGCGTATCGAGGATCTGATGTTCGTCTTTGACAACCTGGCCGAGGTTGATGATCGCGGCATTCAGGCGCTGTTGCGCGAGGTGTCGTCCGAGGTGCTGATTGTTGCGCTCAAAGGCGCTGATGATGCCATCAAGGACAAGATATTCCGCAACATGTCCAAGCGTGCGTCCGAGCTGCTGCAAGATGATCTGGAAGCCAAAGGGCCGGTGCGCATCAGTGAGGTTGAGGCGGCGCAAAAGGAAATTCTCACCATTGCCCGCCGTATGGCCGACGCCGGCGAAATTGTGCTGGGTGGCAAGGGTGGCGAGGAAATGATCTGACCGGTGCTGCGCGGTGGTATGCTGCCGGGGTTTGCAGAGCGGGGTAGGGTGCGATGTCGCAAGTCAAGAATGAGAGCGAGCTGCTGCGCAGCAGCGAGGTGTCGGGCTTCAGTCGCTGGGACCTGCCCAGTTTCGACGAGGCGCCGCATCAGGTCGCGCTGGAGCGTGACGCCCCCGAAGTCGACGAGCCCGAGGAGCAGGAAGAGCCCGAAATCGAGGTGGAGGAGGTCAAACCCTTTACCGTCGAAGAGCTCGAACAGATTCGTCAGGAGGCCTACAACGAAGGCTTCTCCACCGGTGAAAAGGACGGTTTCCACGCCGGCCAGCTCAAGGGGCAGCAGGAAGCCCGTAGCGCGCTTGAGGCCCGTCTGGGTGAAATAGAGCAGTTGATGGCCCAGTTGATGGCGCCGCTGCAGCAGCAGGATGAGCAGATCGAAGACATGCTGCTGATGCTGCTGGAGCAGATGCTGCGTCAGTTGCTGCAACGTGAAGTGCTGGTTGACCGGACCCAGGTGGTGACTGTTCTGCGCGGCGCGCTCAAGGCACTGCCAGTCGGCGCCGAGAATATCCGCATCTATCTGAACCCAAAAGACTTCGACGCCATCAAGGCGTTGCGCGAGCGGCACGAGGAAAGCTGGCGGCTGCTGGAAGACGATGGCTTGATGCCGGGCGGCTGCCGTATCGAAACCGAACACAGCCAAGTCGACGCTACCCTCGAAACACGACTTCAGCAGTTGCTGGCGCAGTTGCAGGAACAGCAGCGCGAGCAACGAGCGCACCCCCCTGAGCCTGACCTGCCGGTGACCGGCGACGTTGAACCGTCATGAGCCGCGCGGAACGGGTCAGCTTTGCGCGGCGCCTGTCGCGCTATCAGTCCGCCCTGCAGCTACCAGCACAGCCGGTTGTCGAAGGGCGCCTTATTCGCATGGTCGGCCTGACCCTGGAGGCCGAGGGGTGCAAGGCGCCAGTCGGCAGCCGCTGCCTGGTGATCAGCGACACCGCCCAGGGCCAGACTCAGATTGAAGCCGAAGTCATGGGCTTTGCCGGCCACAAGATTTACCTGATGCCGGTGGACCGCCTTGAGGGTTTGCAGCCGGGCGCTCGGGTGGTGCCCTCGGCCGGCGGCGGGAAGTTGCCCATGGGCTCTGCCATGCTGGGTCGAGTGGTAGATGGCATCGGTCGTCCGCTAGACGGTAAGGGCAGCTTTAAGGCTGACGACTGGGTCGACCTGAATGACCCAACTATCAACCCGCTCAAGCGCCATCCCATCGAGGACCCGCTGAACGTTGGTATTCGCTCAATTAATAGCCTGCTGACCGTGGGGCGCGGCCAGCGGCTTGGCCTGTTTGCAGGTAGCGGCGTGGGCAAGAGTATGCTGCTGGGCATGATGACGCGATTCACCGATGCCGATATCACCATTGTTGGCCTGGTGGGTGAGCGCGGTCGGGAGGTCAAGGAGTTCATTGAACAGATTCTTGGCGAGAAGGGTATGGCGCGCTCGGTGGTGGTCGCCTCGCCGGCAGACGATGCCCCGCTGATGCGGTTGCGCGCAGCCATGTATTGCACGCGCATTGCCGAGTATTTTCGCGATCAGGGCAAGAACGTGCTGTTGTTGATGGATTCGCTGACGCGCTTTGCCCAGGCCCAGCGGGAGATTGCCCTGGCCATTGGTGAGCCGCCGGCCACCAAGGGGTATCCGCCATCGGTGTTTGCCAAGTTGCCACAGTTGGTTGAGCGGGCCGGTAACGCCGAGCAGGGCGGCGGCTCGATTACCGCCTTCTACACGGTATTGTCCGAGGGCGATGACCAGCAGGATCCGATTGCCGACGCCTCGCGCGCGATTCTCGATGGTCACGTGGTGCTGTCCCGGCGCCTGGCTGAGGAGGGGCATTATCCGGCCATTGATATCGAGGCGTCGATTAGTCGAGCCATGCCGCAGATTGTATCGGCCGAGCAACTTCAGAAGGCCCAGCTCTTCAAGCAGCTCTACGCGCGTTATCAGCAAAGCCGTGACCTGATCAGCGTGGGTGCCTACTCGGCCGGCTCAGATCCCTTGACCGACAAGGCGATGGAGAAAATGCCGTCGATGCAAGCCTTCTTGCGCCAGGGGCTGCACGATAGCGTCAATTTGGCCGAGAGCCAGAGTGCACTCGAGCAGACTCTGAGCAATGAGTGAAACGCGCATCCGCCGTCTGGCGCCAGTGCTGGACATGGCGCTGGAGGAAGAGCGCAAGGCGGCCACTGTGCTTGGTCAGTGCCAACAGCAGCTGGATGACGCCAGTGCCCGCTTGCGTGACCTGGAGTACTACAGCAGCGAATATGCCAAGGGCTGGTCACAGCGAGGTGCTCAGGGCGTAGGGCGCGACTGGCTGATGAACTACCAGCGCTTTATGGCGCAAATGGAGGTCGCCATTGAGCAACAACGGCAGACCGTCACCTGGCATGGCCAGAGTATCGAGCGGGCGCGGGAGAACTGGCGTCAGCGCTATCAGCGTCTGGAGGCACTTCGCAAGCTGATCGAAAAATATCGGCAGGAGGCCCAAGCCAGAGCGGACCGGCAGGAACAGAAACTGCTTGATGAGCTTTCTCAGCGCGCCCACGCACAACGCACAAATAATCCCTGACAGCGTCCATCCCCTGTGCTACAAGAAATGGTGTATGTGATCGCAAACCTGACAGGGAGAACTCATGTCGATCCAGGCGTCCATGTCGGCTGACAGCCAGGTACTGACCATCAACGTCAAGGGCCGTTTTGATTTCGGCGCACATCAGGATTTTCGCAACGCTTACGAGCGCAGCGGCCTGACTCCCCGCCAATATGTCGTCGATCTGCACGAGACCGACTATATCGACAGCTCTGCGCTAGGCATGCTCTTGTTGCTGCGCGACCACGCCGGTGGCGACAGCGCTGATATCCGTATCGTTCATTGCAACCCGGATGTGCGCAAGGTGCTGAGCATCTCCAACTTCGAACAGCTGTTCAGCATCGAGTGATCGATGCAGGGCGCGGGTAAGCTTCCCCAGCCGGCTGACCCACAGGCCGCGCCTTTGCTGGTTCTGGTCGCCGACGATAACCCCACTGACCGTTTGATTCTTGGCCGCCTGGTTGAACGTTTGGGCCACCAGGTGTGCCTGGCGGAGGATGGTGCGCAAGCAGTGGCGCTGTTCGACGAGCGCCGTCCTGACCTGGTGCTGCTGGACGCTCTGATGCCGACGATGGACGGTTTTGAAGCGGCCCGCCGAATCAAGCGCAGCGCCGGTGAGGATCTGGTCCCGGTGATCTTCCTCACCAGCCTGACCGAGACAGACGCGCTGGTGAAGTGCCTGGAAGCTGGCGGCGACGACTTTCTGACCAAGCCATATAACCCGGTCATTCTCGACGCCAAGATTCGCGCTTTCCGGCGCATGCGTGAGATGCATCAGACCCTGCAAAGTCAGCGTGATGTCATCGCAGCCCAGCACCACAGCCTGGTACGCGATCAGGAGCTGGCGAAGATCATCTTTGACCGCGTGGCCCACTCCGGTGCCTTGAGTGACAGTAGTCTGCGTTATCTGCAGTCAGCGTACGCCATGTTTAACGGCGATATCTTGCTGGCCGCACACCGGCCTTCCGGAGAGATGCACCTGCTGCTCGGTGACTTCACTGGACACGGGCTGTCTGCGGCGATCGGTGCCATGCCGCTGGCCGAGGTGTTCTATGCCATGACCGGCAAGGGTTACTCCTTGCGCGACATTTTGCTGGAGCTCAATGGCAAGCTGGCCAGTATTTTGCCAGTTGGTATTTTTTGCTGCGCGGTGCTGATCGAGGTTAACCCCAGCAAGGGGCTGGTGGAAATCTGGAACGGTGGTTTGCCAGAGGTAATGATTCTCGGCCGGCAAGGCGAATTGTTGCAGCGAGTGCCCTCAGCCCATTTGCCGCTTGGGGTCGCCAGCCGTGAGCGCTTCAATCCGAACCCGCTGGTGTTGGTCATGCACCCGGGGGAGCGCCTGCTGTGTTGGACCGACGGCGTGATAGAGAGCCGCAACAGCGCCGGCCAGCAGTTTGGTGACGCGGGTGTAACCCAGGTGATCGAGTCGCACCACGGCCAGCCGGATCAACTGTTTGATGGCTTGCTCAGTGCACTGGCGCGCTTCCACGGCAGCCCTGAGGACGACGTCAGCTTGCTGCAGGTAGTGATGCCGGAGCGTGATCGACTGTTTGAGCCGATGGCGCTGTCGCCAGGCACCGACAACGATGTTCTGCAGGACTGGCGACTCAGTTACACCTTTCGGGCACAGGCCATACGCACACAGAACCCGCTACCGTTTGTGCTGCAGAAGCTGTTGAGTATCTCGGGGCTGCGGCCACGCGCAGGTGCCATATTTACCGTACTGAGCGAGCTATACAGCAATGCGCTGGAGCACGGCCTGCTGCAATTGGATTCGGCCTGGAAGCAGGACTCCGACGGCTTTGCCTTCTACTACCAGGAGCGCAGCGAGCGTTTGCTGCAGCTGCGCGCCGGCTGGATTCGGCTGGGCATCGATCATCAGCCCGCCGCGCAGGGAGGCGGAACCCTGGTGTTGACCTGCGAGGACAGCGGCGATGGCTTTTCCCCGGTCTGCGCCGCCGCCGATTATGCGGGTCGTGGCCTGGCGTTGGTGGCTGCTTTGGCCGACGAGTTGGCAATAAGCGAACAGGGCAGCCGGGTCAGGGTGGTCTTCCACTGGCACCTTGGGCATACTCCCGATGCGACACCGGCTCAGGGTTGAAAAGGGAGAAAAACAGCGATGGCAGAGTCCGTGCAAGATGTGAATCCAGCGGTGCTTCAGGCACTGCGAGAGTTGATGCAGGACGATTACGCGCTGTTGCTGCAAACCTTTTTGGCTGATGCCGAACTGCGCCTGCGCCAGCTGCGCAACGCCTTGTCGGCTGACGACATGGATGCTTTCCGCCAGGCTGCGCATAGCTTCAAGGGCAGCTGCGGCAACATGGGCGCTGAAGCCTTGGAGCAGGCCTGCCTTGAGGCTGAAGCCGCCGGTTTGGCTGAAGACCGCGCTGGCGCCGCCAGTTCGCTGACGCTGATCGAACAGGGATTTACCAGGCTGCAGCCCTTGCTGCGTTGATCTACCCCGCGCTTCCTTCTCTGGGCCAAACTGGCCCAACCCTTGCAAAAGACTCTCCGTACATTTGACCGAGCCAACTCGGGTGGAGATCTTGTCATGCCTATCGGGCAAAACCTGCTGGCGCTATTCAATACCGGTTTCTCGCGCAATGCTGTGCCTGAATTAGGCAGTGCAAAGGCTGGAGGCACCGACGCTGACGCGGTTGCTGCGTTTTCTGCGATTCTGGCAGAGCAGACGCCGGCGCAGCTCGATGCGTTAATGGCCGAGCTTAATGCGGTGGTTGGTGCTGACGCGGGGGCGACTCCCGAGTTTGCCGAGTTTGCCGACAGCGGCAAGGAATTGCCGATGCAGGTGCAATCTTGGCTGCAGCAACTGTCGCAGATGTTGCCCACCGAGCAGGCTGATTCGGCTGAGACCTCGGTGGCCGACAGCGCGAGCAGCGAATCCTCATTGGCCGAAGACCCCTCGGTGTTGGCTGAGATCAGTGCCCAGTGGCAGCGCTGGCTGGCCCAGCTGCCACCTGACTCCGCGGCGGCTGAGCCCGCTGAGCCTGTCGCTGCTGTGCTCGGCGCCGCCCTCTCGGCTTTGACTGCGGGCGACACCGGGAAGGCCACCGCACCGACCAGCGGCAGCGACGCAACGGAGGTCGCCTCCGCACGAGCCGGCGTTGGGCTATCTGAATTGGTGTCGCAGTTGCGAGCCGCCCTGCGCGGAGCAGAGGCACAGGCCTCGGATGATGCGCAGCCGGCGACTGCCAACACTAATGTCCAGCCGGGCCGAGTGGCTGGCGCCGAGTCGGCGGTGGAGTCTGCGCAGCGTCAGCTGCAGGACCCTACTCAGCTGCAGCAGCGAGTGCAGGCCGCGGTATCCCAACCGCTTGAGGCGGGTAGCCTGGGCCGCATGGTCGAGCAATTAGAGGCGCGTCTTGGTGGCAACGCCGGGCGAAGCGATGCGGACAGCAGCGATGCGGGTAAGTCGGTCGCTGCGGCTCAGCTTCAGCAGAGTGGGCAGGCGGCACTGAGCGCGCGTCCAGTCACTGCGCCGACGCAAAGCTTGGGAGTGCCTATGGGGCAGGCAGGCTGGAGCGAGGCGGTGGTAAACAAGGTGATGTGGATGTCCAGTCAGAACTTGCAATCGGTGGAGATACAGCTCGACCCAGCTGAATTGGGCCCGCTGGAAATCAAGATTCAGACGCGTGGGCAGGAGCACCAGGTGCAGTTTGTCAGCCAGCACGCAGGCGTGCGTGATGCGCTCGAAGGGCAGATGTATCGCTTGCGCGAGATGTTTACCCAGCAGGGTGTTGGCCAGCTGGACGTCAATGTTTCCGATGGGTCCTCCCAGCAGCGTCAAAGTGACGGCGGCCTGCTGGCCCAAGGCGATGGGCGGGGTAGTGAGCAGCGTGGCGGTACCGCCAATGGACTGACCGGGCTGTCCGAGGAGAGCCCTGTGGCTGAACAGCTGTCGCCGCAAGCGCTGCTGGCCCATGCCCGTCTGGTTGATTACTACGCCTGATTTTTTCCTGCGTCGTCTTCTTGCCGCAACCCCGGTGCGGCAAAGACATTTTTCCTCTGAGTTAGTATCCTATGCCCGTTGTCCAGTCAACGCCTTGCGTCGTGGCTGGACTGGCACGCTCAATGCATCAAGCATGGTTACTGGTGGCTGAAAGGCCCGAATGACGGAATATTGGCATGGCGAAGCAACCCTCAAAATCCGAAGACGATCTGGCGGAAAAACCGGCTAAGAGCCGTAAGAAGCTGTTTATTCTGGTTGGCATCGGTTTGCTGGCCCTGCTGTTGTCGGCAGCCGGAGTCGCTTTCTTTTTGCTGAAGGGCGATGACGCACCGGAGGAGGCTGCGCCAGCCGAGCCGGTCAAGCAGGTTGCCTTGTATCAGCCGCTTGAGCCGGCCTTTGTTGTCAACTACGCGGTGGGCGGCCGGCAACGCTATATGCAGGTCAGTGTGGTGTTGATGAGCCGGGATGCCGCAGGCATGGCCAAGCTGAATCAGCACTTGCCGCTGATCCGTAATCAGCTGGTGATGCTGTTTGGCAGCGAGGAGTTCGAGACACTGGCAACGCCTGAGGGTAAGGAAGCTCTGCGCGAGAAGGCCAGCTTGGCCGTTAAGGCGCTACTGGAAAAGGAAGTGGGCGACCCGGTCATCGAGTCGGTGCTGTTTACCAATCTGGTTCTGCAATAGGACATAGCCATGGCCGTACAGGATCTGCTGTCACAGGATGAGATCGATGCCCTGCTACATGGGGTAGACGACGGTGCCATCGACACTGATGTCGAGAGCGAACCGGGGTCGATCAAGAGTTATGACCTGACCAGCCAGGATCGTATCGTGCGTGGGCGCATGCCCACGCTGGAGATGATCAACGAGCGCTTTGCCCGCTATACCCGCATCAGCATGTTCAACCTGATGCGCCGTTCCGCCGATGTGGCCGTGGGTGGCGTGCAGGTGATGAAGTTTGGCGAGTACGTGCACTCGCTTTACGTGCCCACCAGTCTTAATCTGGTGAAGATGAAGCCGCTGCGTGGTACCGCGCTGTTTATTCTCGACGCCAAGCTGGTATTCAAGCTGGTCGACAATTTCTTCGGCGGTGATGGTCGCCACGCCAAAATCGAAGGTCGTGAATTTACCCCGACCGAACTTCGCGTGGTGCGCATGGTGCTGGATCAGGCCTTCATCGACCTCAAGGAGGCCTGGCAGGCGGTGCAGGACGTGCAGTTTGAGTACGTCAACTCCGAAGTTAACCCGGCGCTGGCGAACATCGTCAGCCCCAGCGAAGTGGTCGTTGTCTCTACCTTCCACATTGAGCTTGATGGCGGCGGCGGTGACCTGCATGTGACCTTCCCTTATTCGATGATCGAGCCGCTGCGTGAAGTGCTGGACTCGGGCGTGCAGTCCGACGTAGACGAGCACGATGAGCGCTGGGTGCGCGCGCTGCGCGAGGAAATTACCGGAGTCAAGGTGCCGCTGAGCGCCACCGTGGTGAAAACCCAGCTGCGCCTCAAGGACCTGCTGAGCATGCAGGCCGGTGATGTGATTCCGGTGGAAATGCCCGAGCACATGGTGCTGTGCGCCAACGGCGTGCCGACCTTCAAGAGCAAGCTGGGTTCGGTCAAGGGGAACCTGGCGCTACAGATTTTGGGTCCGGTCGTGCGTCCGCGCTGATCGGCCACTGCCAACAACAACAGGGGACAGCGAGATGGCTGAGGACAAACAACCCGACGAGATCAGCCCGGAAGAGCAGGCGCTGGCCGATGAGTGGGCGGCAGCTCTGGACGAGGCAGGTAACGCCGAACAAGATGATATCGACGCCATGCTCGAGCAGAGCAACGCCCAGCCGCGTATGCCGATGGAAGAGTTCAACGCGCCGGCGCGCGCTGGCGGCGAAGATTTTGATCCGGGCGATAGCCCGAACCTGGATGTCATTCTCGACATTCCGGTGACTATTTCCATGGAAGTAGGTAACACCGATATCACCATCCGCAACCTGCTGCAGCTTAACCAAGGCTCGGTAGTTGAGCTGGATCGCCTGGCCGGTGAGCCGCTGGATGTGAAGGTCAACGGTACGCTGATTGCCCACGGTGAGGTGGTGGTGGTGAACGAAAAGTTTGGCATCCGCCTAACCGACGTGATCAGCCCCTCAGAACGTATCAAGAAGCTGCGCTGATGCGAGTCCTGCTGGCGCTTGGGGCCGCCGTACCGCTGCCACTTCTGGCGCAGACCGGTGAGCCGGCGGCGGCTGCCGCGTCCAATATCGGCAGCGCCTCGTTGGCCGCCCAGCTGAGCCAGTTGGCGCTCGGCCTGCTGGTGGTGGTGGGGTTGATCTTTCTGCTGGGTTGGTTGCTGCGCCGGGTGGGGCCGATGGCGGCGCAGGGCGGCCAGCACATTCGGCTGCTGAGCAGTTTGCCATTAGGGCCGCGTGATCGGTTGTTGCTGGTTGATGTGGGCGGCACCCAGATGCTGCTGGGCGCCTCGCCTGGCCGAATCAACACCCTGCACGTCTTTGACCAGCCGGTGGCCGACCTTTCCCAGGCGGCCGCCAGCAACAGTGACTTTGCCCGCAAGTTGCAGGCACTACTGAAACGGGATCAAACCCCATGATGCGCTGGTTGGGCTTGTTGCTTTTGCTGTTGGCACCTTCGGTCTGGGCGCAAACCGCGGCCGATCCGCTGAGCATGCCGGCGATTACCCTGAGCACCGACGCTGAGGGGCAGCAGACCTACTCGGTCAGCCTGCAGATTCTGCTGCTGATGTCGGCGCTGACCTTTATCCCCGCGTTTGTGATGATGATGACCAGTTTCACGCGCATCATCATCGTGTTTGCAATTCTGCGCCAGGCGCTGGGTTTGCAGCAGACGCCATCCAGTCAGATCCTGATTGGTCTGGCGCTGTTCCTCACGCTGTTCATCATGGCGCCGGTGTTCAGCAAGATAAACGACACCGCGTTGCAGCCGTATCTGAACGAGGAGATGGCTCCCCAGCAGGCGCTGGAAACCGCCAGCGTGCCCCTGCGCGACTTTATGTTGGCGCAGACCCGTGAGACCGATCTTGAGCTGTTTGTGCGACTGGCCAAGCGGACGGACCTGACTGGGCCAGACGATGTACCTTTTCACATTCTGGTGCCGGCGTTTGTTACCTCCGAGCTGAAAACCGCGTTCCAGATTGGTTTTATGATCTTTATTCCCTTTCTGGTGATCGATCTGGTGGTCGCCAGTGTGCTGATGGCCATGGGTATGATGATGCTGTCGCCGCTGATCATTTCCCTGCCATTCAAGATCATGCTGTTTGTTCTGGTGGATGGTTGGGCGCTGATCATCGGTACCCTGGCCGCCAGTTTTGCGGTGACATAGGAGCAGGCCATGACCCCGGAAGTGGCGGTAGATCTGTTTCGTCAGGCGCTCTGGCTGACCTCGGTAGTGGTGGCCATTGTGGTCATGCCTAGTCTGGTTATCGGCCTGATCGTGGCCATGTTTCAGGCTGCGACCCAGATCAACGAGCAGACCCTCAGTTTCTTGCCGCGTCTGCTGATCACCTTTCTCACGCTGATCTGGCTGGGGCCCTGGCTGGCGGCTCAGATGATCGAGTTCACCGATACGCTGTATCGGCAGATTCCTGGACTGATCGGCTGATGTTTGAGCTTTCCAGCGCCGAGATCAGTCGCTGGGTAGCCAGCTACCTGTGGGTACTGTTCCGTATCGCCTCGTTGCTGATGACCATGCCGGTCATCGGCACCCAACTGCTGCCCATGCGCATTCGCCTGTATCTGGCGCTGGCGATTACCGCGCTGGTCGCACCGCAGGTGGGGGAAGTACCCATGCTGGATGCCTTGTCGTTGCAGAGCTGGCTGGTGATTGGTGAGCAGATTCTGATTGGCGCCGCGATGGGCTTTTCCTTGCAGCTGCTGTTTCAGGTGCATGTGCTGGCGGGCCAGATCATCGCCATGCAGATGGGTTTGGGCTTTGCATCGATGAACGACCCCAGCATGGGGATTTCCGTGGCGGTGGTGGCACAGGTATTTACCATGCTGGTGACCCTGCTGTTTCTAGCCATGAACGGCCACCTGGTGGTGCTGGAGGTGCTGGTTGAGAGCTTCACCACCTTGCCGATCGGCGAGACGCTGGGCCGGCTGGATTTTCAGGCCCTGGTGCTGCGCTTTTCGTGGGTGCTCTCAGCGGCCATTCTGATCGGTCTGCCGGCGATCACCGCGCTGCTGATCGTTAACATTTCCTTCGGTGTGATGATGCGCGCCGCGCCACAGCTGAACATTTTCTCCATCGGTTTTCCGCTGACGCTAGTGTTTGGCTTGTTTATTCTCTGGGTGTTGATGGATAGCGTGTTGGCGCACTATCAGCAGTTGGCTGCAGAAGCGCTGATTTATCTGCGGGCGCTGGTGAGGGCGGGCTGATGGCTGAATCCGAAAGCGGTCAGGAACGCACAGAAGAGCCCACGGGCAAGCGACTTAAAGAGTCGCGTGACAAAGGCCAAGTGGCGCGCTCGCGCGAGCTCAATACGCTGGCAGTGGTGATGGTGGCGGCTATCGGGCTGCTGATGCTGGGGCCGGCGATGGCGCAGAAGCTGATGAACATCATGAGCTTCAACTTCAGCATTGAACGCGAAGCCCTGTACAGTAACGACAGCATGGGCTTGCACCTGTTTGCCTCGGTAGGGGAGGGGCTGGAGGTGCTGGGGCCGCTGTTTTTCCTGCTGCTGGTGGCGTCGATCGTCGGGCCGGTGATGCTGGGTGGTTGGCTGTTCAGCGTCAGCTCGCTGGCCCCCAAGTTCGAGCGCATGAACCCCTTGGCGGGACTCAAGCGCATGTTTTCCCTCAAGGCGCTGGTTGAGCTGCTCAAGGCGCTAGGCAAGTTTCTGGTGGTGCTGGGTGCGGCGTTGCTGGTGCTGCATTTGCGTACCGAAGATTTGCTCAGCATGGGGCAGGAGTCGCTTCACGCGGCGGTAGTACATTGCGCCTGGGTGCTGGGCTCTTCCCTGCTGACTCTGTCGGCCTCGTTGATCCTGATTGCGGCGGTGGATGTGCCGTTCCAGTTGTGGGACCACAAACAAAAGCTGCGCATGACCAAGCAGGAGGTCAAGGACGAGTTCAAGGATTCCGAGGGCAAGCCGGAAGTAAAAGGGCGCATTCGCCAACTGCAGCGCGAGATGGCTGAGCGGCGCATGATGGGTAAGGTGCCGCAGGCCGATGTGGTGATCACCAACCCGACGCATTTCGCCGTGGCCCTTAAGTACGACCCGCTGTCCACCGGTGCTCCGGTGTTGTTGGCCAAGGGCGCCGACCTGGTGGCCCAGCGTATTCGTGAGGTCGCGGGTGAGCACCAGATTGTGGTGCTGGAATCACCCCCGCTGGCGCGGGCGGTGTATTACAGCACCGAGCTGGATCGGGAGATTCCCGCTGGCTTGTATCTGGCGGTAGCGCAGGTACTGGCTTACGTCTTCCAGTTACGGCAGTTCCGCGCGGGGCAGGGCAAGCGGCCGGGGCCGATGCCCGAACCGCCCATTCCAGACGATCTGAAGCGCTAATCAGGGGCGCGGAGACGGGTTGTTCTGAAGCTCCAGGTCCTGAATCAGGTCGCCCAGATCCTCTTCCATCAGCCTGCGCAATTCCGCTTCGTACTCATCAATCGAGCCTGACAGATCGAGAATAATCTCTACTCGGCGGTTCAGTGCGCGCGTCTCCGGCCATTCGTTGCTGGCGCGCGGGCGCGTTTCGGCATAGCCCTGCACGCGGATGCGCTCGGGCTTGATGCTGTCACCCAGCAGCAGGGCGTTGGCTACCGACGATGCACGTGCAGCTGACAGGTCCCAGTTGGACTGGAAGCGGCTGGTATGGATCGGGATATTGTCGGTATGTCCCTCGATGGTAATTTCGCCCGGCAGCTCGACCAGTACCTCGGCAATGCGGTCGAGCATGGCATGGAAGTCTTCGGTCATGTCGGCTGAGCCAGAGGGGAACGAGCCTTTCTCCTCGACGCGAATGATGATGCGTTTACGGTCGTGCTCCAGCTGAATGCGACCCTCCTGCAGCTCGTTCTCCAGCACATCACGCAAGGCATCGACGCTGGTGTCGATCTGTTGCTCGGTGGTGCTTTGCACCTGTTCCTGCAGCTCGGTCTCCATTTCCGCGCGCAGGGTGTCGAGCTGCGGCGCTTGTTCTGTGGTTTGCTGACGAACGCTGTCTACCGGCGTCGGCTCGGGTTTACCGGGCGAGAAGTTGTCGAAGATCGGGCTGGTACCCATGGGGATGTCCAGCGCGGGTATCTCCCGTTGCACGCCAAAGGCCTTGGACAGTTCGCCGGCAATCTGCTTGAACTTCTGCGCGTCGATCTCGGAGAACGACAGCAGTAGTACGAAAAAGCACATCAGCAGTGACATCAGGTCGGCGAAGGTCATTACCCACGCCGGGATTCCTGGCTTGTCGTCCTCCAGCTCGTCCATCAGGCGTCCTGTGCCTCACCGCTGGCGGTTTTGTCGCGCTTGTCCTGCGGCAGGTAGCTGCGCAGCAACTGTTCAATGACGCGGGGGTTGGTGCCTTCCTGGATGGCCAGCACAGCGTCGATCCACAGGGCCTGCATGCGCGCTTCTTCGGTCATGCGCAGGGTCAGCTTGTCGGCAATCGGCAGACAGATCATGGTAGCCAGCATGGCCCCGTACAGGGTGGTCAGCAGGGCTACCGCCATGGCAGGGCCAATCGACTTAGGGTCTTCCATGTTCGATAGCATCTGCACCAGACCAATCAGCGTACCGATCATCCCCATCGCCGGGCCAACGTCACCCAGTGCGGAAAATACCTTGGCGCCCCAGCGGTTGCGCTCCAGGGTGAGCAGGCGTTCCTTCTCCAGGATTGCCTTGACGGTCTCCTGGGGGTGACCATCGATCAGCAGCTGGATGCCGCTGGCGAGGAAGGGCTGTGAAATTTCCTTCTCTTCAAGGGCCAGCAACCCCTGTTTGCGTGACAGGGTAGCCAACTCGACCAGCTCGCTGATGCTCGCTTCGGTGTCGGGCAGCTTGAAGCGGAACGCACGACCTGCAACCTTGATGGCGCCAATAAATTGACCAAAGCTGAATTTGGCCAATACCACGAACAGGCTGCCGCCCAGGACGATGAGCAGGGAAGGGACGTTGAAGAATACCTGGGCGCCAGTGCCCAAGAGAATCGAAGCGCCGATAATGGCGATGGCGCCGATCAGGCCTATTAGGGTTGCGAGATCCAACAGGGACTCCTGGAACGAGACAACGGGGTTAGTTGCCGAGTGGCTCGGCGTAAGGAATTTGTGTGGTGGTTCAGTCGTCTATTCTAAGATGCTTAGGTGATATTGCAAACGCGCAGCGCTGTTTGGTGGGGCTGTTAACTGACCCGGTTGGAGTGAGTCTATGTCTGGAGTAAGCCGTTTTTCCCTCTGGTCGTTACTGGCGGCATTGCTGATCGCGCTGGCACTGGCGTTTATAGGGGTGAGCCTGAAAACCGGGCTGCTGGAGTTTCGCGGCGCTGATCGGGTGGTGAGTGTCAAAGGATTGGCAGAGCGTGAGGTGGCCGCCGATCTGGCGCTTTGGCCGGTGAATTTCAGTGTCAGTGGTGACAGTCTCGATCGCCTGCAGGCTGACATTGAAACCCAGCAGGGACTGGTGCGCTCCTTTTTGCTGCTCAAGGGGTTTACTGAAGCGGATATCCAATTATCCGTGCCCAAAATAGTCGACCAGCACGCCAACAGTTACGGCGCCAACCTGCCGCCCGAGCGCTACCGCGCGGAGGTGACGGTCTTGGTGCGCACTGACGACGTCGATGGCGTCAAGGCGGGCATGCAGAGCGTGGGGGAGCTGGTGAAGTCGGGGGTAGCCCTGACCCAGAGTTACGAGTTTCAGCCCAGCTTCATTTTCACCCAGCTTGAATCGGTCAAGCCGCAGATGATTGCTGATGCCACCGCCGATGCGCGCGCCGCTGCAGACCAGTTCGCACGTGATTCCGGCAGTACCGTGGGCAATATCCGGCGGGCGTCTCAAGGTTACTTTTCGATTGAAGACGTTGACCCCTTCACTCCAGAGGTTAAGCGCATCCGAGTGGTGACCAATATTGATTACAGCCTGGATTAACCCGCGTGCTGCAGCACAAAGTTGCTGATCTGTTGCGGCCAGTCAGCTAGCTGTGCGGCGTTGTCTATGACCTGTAGCTGGGCCTGCGGTAGCTTGGCGGCCAGTTGCTCTGCGCTGTGTAAGGGGTGAATGGGATCGTCCCGCCAGGCCAGAATCAGAGTCGGGATCTGCAACGTGGTCAGGCTGTCGGGTGGCGGCAGATCGCACTGACAGGCGGCCTCAAGCATGTCCATCAGACTGTCTTGCGACATCTGTCTCATCGCCTGCAGCGCAGCCTTGGCATGCTCCGGGCGGGCCTCCAACAGCCAGGCGGGTAGGGCTGGGTAGCGCTTGGCCAGGGCAATCAGGCTATCTATGCCGCGCTGTTGAAGGAGGCGCTGCATCTGACGGTAGCGTTGCACCTGCAAAGGCCGGCTCTGCCAGAGACAGGGAGGGGTGGCCAGTATCAGGCAAGTGACCTCTTGAGGCCGTTGCATCGCTGCCAGCAGCGCGGCCGCCGAGCCCATCGATTGCCCACCCAGCGCTACCGGTGCGAAGGTCTGGTGTCTCGCCACGTTCAGCATGTCTGTGGCCTGTGCCGACCAGAGGTAGTCTTGCATGCCGCTACCGACTGGCGACAAGCCGTGGCCACGTGCATCAAAGCGCAGCCGCTGAATACCGTCATCTTTAAGGGGGTGAAACCAGCCGGTTTGGCTTTCAAACTGCATCGAGTACATCAGGCCGTGGGCCCAGACCAGGGTTGGGCCGGAGCCGGTTGCCAGGGTATTTAGCATGGTTGAGTCGCTATCAAGGCCGAATTGCCAGATTAACAGACGGGAATGCCACTGACAGGCTGCAGATGGCGAATTAGACTGGCTGCTTTGAGTTTTCGGGGAGTTCGCTGGATGGAGTTGTTACCCTGGGCGCAGGATGTCAGCGCCGGATTTACCCTGCGTGGTTGGCACACGCCTCCCAGCGGCAAGCCGCTACTGCATTTTTTGCACGGCAACGGCTTTTGCACCCGTACCTACGAGCCCATGCTGGCGCTGTTAGCCAAGGACTTTGACCTGTGGCTGTGCGACCTGCAGGGGCACGGCCATAGTGATCATGGAGAGCGCTTTGTGGGCTGGAATCGTAATGCAGAGGCTGCCGCTGAAGCACTGCGTGCCGGGCGAGAGCAATTTGGCGATGTGCCTAGCGTGGCTTGCGGTCATAGCTTTGGTGGCGTGCTGAGCGCCTTGATGATGGCGACCAACCCGAGTCTGTTTGAGCGTGCAGTGCTGCTGGACCCGGTTTTCTTTCCGCCGGCGCTGATCGCCCTGCGGCGTGGCCTGGGACTGGTTGGGCTGAATGATCACGCGGTTGCCAAGCGCGCTGCTGCACGGCGTGACTACTGGCCGGATCGGACCGCCGCGCACGCCGGCTTGCACAATCGTGGCATGTTCCGCGGTTGGGACGAGACGGCCTTTGAGGCGCACATCGCCCATGCACTGCGTGAGCGTCAGGGTGGGGGTGTCGAGCTATGCTGTCGCCCCAGCCGCGAAGCCGAGGTGTTTCGCACCATGCCCAAGGGGCTCTGGTCGTCGCTGCGTCGTCTGAAGACGCCAACGCACATTGTCTACGGCGACCGCACCTATCCCTTTGTCATTCAGTCAGCCAAGCGCCTGGCAGTCAGCAACCGTCAGGTTAGTGCCCACCAGACGGCTGGCGGGCACTGTTTCATGCTGGAGCATCCGGCTGCGGCGGCCGCGCAGGTGGCCGAATTCCTGGCGCCCCGTCGCTGAGCAGGGCACTGCGTTCCTGAATGCTACGTGCCACATGCTCGGCGAGGCCGGTGCCGGCTTCGCTCATGGTCAGGTAAGTGTGGTCGGCACCGGCCTGGATGATGCGCCGAGCGATATCCTCGTACATGGCGTGGGATACGATCAGGCCGCTGAAGCCACGGCCGCGCAGATTGTGCACGGTGATGGTTTTCGCTTCGGCATCGTTCATGGCCAGGATCACCGAGTGGATGTTGGGCATATCCAGGTTTTGCCAGAACACCGGATCCTCGGCATCGGCGAACAGGGCGCGGCGACCAGCCTGCAGGCTGGTTTCCACGGCAACCGGGTCGGAGTCCAGGGCAATCACCCGGTAACCCTTCTCTGACAGGTTGTCGTAGGCTGCCCGGCCGGTCCGGCCCAGGCCCATGATTAGAATCTGCGCGTCATCCAGGGTGATTGGTTGCTCGTCCGGGTGGCGTATGTCGCGTTCAAAGCGGGTGAGCAGCGGTGCTATATGCTCATAAATGCCGTGAACGATCCGGTTCAGCGGAGCGGATATCACAAAGGAGAAGGCGACGGTCAGCGCCAGTGGCACCAGCCATTGCGGCAGCACCAGGCTGGCCATGATCAGCCCGAACTCGCTGTAGTTGGTCAGTGTCAGGCTGCTCAGGAAGGCGCTGCGGGCGCGTAGCTTGAAGCCCACGAAGAGCAGGAAAAACAGCGCGCTTTTCAGCGGCAGCAGCAGCGTCATGATCAGTGCGAAGATCAGCGCGTGCTGATCCGGCAGGCCGCCCAGGCCTATCTGCAGGAAAAAGCCGACCAGGAATATTTCTTTCAGGCTCCATAGCGACTGCGACAGCTCGCCAGCGCGCTTGTGGCCGGCCAGCATGGCGCCGAACGCCAGCGCGCCCAGCTCTGAGCTGAGCCCCAGCTTTTCAAAACCGGCACCGCCGACCACTAGTGCCAGCAGCAGTCCGAGCAACACCATCAGCTCTTCGTGGCCGCTCAAGTCGAGCAGCTTGTACAGAATGGGTTTGCACAGCGGCAGAATCAGCACCATCAGTGCCCAGCTTGATGGACTCTTGCCGCTGGCAATGCTGATAGCCACCAGGGCGATCAGGTCCTGCATGATCAGTACGCCAATCGCGACCCGGCCGTGGAAGGCACGCAGTTCGCGTTTGCCCTCCAGCACCTTGGCGGCCAGCACGGTGCTGGAGAACGAGAGCGCCATGGCGAGCAGAGAGGCCTCGCCCAGGGGCAGATCAAGTAAGTAGAGGAAGGCGGGAAGGAATAGCGCGGTGGACAGTCCGAAGTGCAGCAGGCTGCCGCCAACTACCTCTGGGCGCACCAGATTCTTCACCTTCAGCTTCAAACCGACAGTGAAGAGCAGCAGCAGCACACCCAAGTGGGCAATGTGCGTGAGAATGTAGCTGTCGTCGGGGCCAACGCCAACGCGCTCACCCAGCAACGAGAGGGCGAACCCGGCACCTAGGTAACCAATCAAAGGGGGCAGACCTATCTGCTTGAACAGCAGACCCAGGCCAAAGGCAAAGGCAATCCAGACAGCTTCAATCACAACAGCATTCCGTTATCGGGTTATTCCTGTTGCCCGACTATAACGCACAAACCCGGCCTGAGCCGGGTTTGTGCGTGTTACTGCTGCCTTGGAGAATTAGGCGGCGACGATGACATCGCCATGATTCTCCGGCTCGATCAGCGCGCGGTGCAGTGCGGCGATGGCGGCGTCGTAGTCCTCTTCCTGAACCACGCACTGCATCTCTACCTGGCGGATCGACTGATGCACCGCCTGGATGCTGATGCCGGCTTCGGCCAGGGCCGCCACGGTCTTGGCGAGAATACCCTTGACCTTCAGGTCTGAGCCGATCGCCGAGACGATAGCGATGTTGTGCACGTTAACCTCGGCCATCGGGTAGCGCTCTTCGATCAGGCGCGAAGCGCGGTTGATCATCTTGCGCGAGCCGGAGATGTAGTAGGTGATGCTGTTGGCATCCGAGTCCTTGTTCACCACATACAGCTTGAGCTTGCGCAGCAGCTTAGTGATCTCCAGGTCGTATTCCACGTCGCCCAGCATCTCCTGGTCGAAGACCTCGATGCCAAACACGTCTTTGCGGCCGGCGATAATCTCAACGCAGGGTTTCTCGCTGCAGTAGTCCTGGCTGATCAGGGTGCCGCCGTGATCCGGCTCAAAGGCGTTTTTGATGCGCAGGTGAATGCCGGCGCGGCGCAGCGTACGTGCCGCCTTAGGGTGGATTGCCTCCATGCCCAGGTTCGACAGCTGGTCCGCCACGTCGTAGTTGGTGCGACCGATGGTCACCACCTTATCGACGCCCACCAGGGTCGGGTCGGCACTGGAGAGGTGATATTCCTTGTGAATAATCGCCTCGCGTGCGCCGGTGGCGGCCGCGATCTGTGCGAAGGTGATTTCGCTGTAGCCGCGGTCGAAGGTGTTCATCAGGCCTTCGCTGCAGTGCGTGTAGCCGGTAGCAACTACCAACTCACGACTAAAGTCGATACCGTCAAAGCTGTCGCGCACCATGTCCTGGAACGTCTTGGGCTCGCGCTGGTTCCAGCCGGTGAGGTCGGCCAGGCGGGCGTTGACGCCGCGCTTCTTCAGCGCCAGCACGGTGTTGAAGGCGCTGTGCGCTTCGCCCAGCGAAGCCAGCATTTCACGTACCTTCATCAGGTGCTCGGTCAGTTGAAAGTGACCGTAGGAGCACAGCTGCTGCAGGCTTACCATGCAGTCACGTACGTCGCTGATGCGGCCTTCGATAAAGCGATTGGCTGCTTGCAGCTCGTACTCGCCGGTAAATAACTCGGCGTTCTTGTTGAGCATGGCTTGCTGAACGGCGTCCAGCGCGTCGAGCCAGGCGTCCTCGTTATGGGCGTCGGCAAAGCGCTCGTACACACCGGGCTCGCCGGTTTTCTTGTGTTCGAGCAGCATGTTGGTCATACCGCTGTAGGCAGAGACAACGAAAACACGCTGGTACAGCTCGGTACCCTGACGTTGGCCAATGAAAATGTTGTTCAGTACTTCCTCAAAGCGGCTCATTGAGGTGCCGCCGATTTTCTCTACTGTATGCATAGTCCTGGTTTCTGTCTTTGGTGAATTCGGTCCTGCCACCAGCAGGTCGGGGGCCTCATGCCCCCGTTACAGATAACGCTGCGGCGCGATGTGCAGCGGCGTTACCGGGCCACGTTCGGCCACAAATGCCGGTCTGGGTGTCTCGGCCCCAAAGGGCTCAACCGGCAGATTATCCACGTGGTTGTACACGTAGAACAGGTTGCTGCGTGGGTCCGGTGTAATGTTGCTGTTGGAGCCGTGCAGCGTGTTGCAGTCAAACAGTACCACCGAGCCGGCCTGGCCGGTCGCGGCGGTGATGCCTCCTTCGCTAACCATGTCGGCGAGGCTGGCGTCATCCGGTACCCCCAGCTCCTGCTTGCGCAGAGAGCGGCGGTAGTGCTCTTCCGGGGTCTCGCCTACACAGCTAATAAAGTAGCGGTGTGAGCCTGGCACCAGCAGTAGCGGGCCATTGTAGGGCGAGTTGTCGGTGAGCAGGATAGAGCAGCTGATGGTGCGCATACGTGGCAAACCGTCTTCTGCGTGCCAGGTTTCAAAGTCGGAGTGCCAGTAGAACTCCTTGCCCTTGAAGCCGGGTTTCAGATTCAGACGCGACTGGTGCACGTACAGGTCACCGTCGAGCAGGTGTCGTATTTTGCCGGCAATCCGCTCATCGGCGGCTACTCGAGCAAACAGGTCACTGCTCTGGTGAATCGCGAACAGCGAGCGCAAAGCGCCGCTGTCCGGCTCACGTATCGCAGCGTCACTGGCAAGTATGCTCGTGTCACTGCGTAACCGTTCAACCTCTCGGCGGAAAACGGCAACTTCCTCCGCGCTGAATGCGTTGGGCAGAAGCAGAAAGCCATCTCGTTCAAACTGGTCTATCTGCTGTGCCGTCAGCGGCGCTTCGCGGTCATGGCGCCGATAGGTGATCGGGTCAATTCGCTCGTGCCAGCGGGGCTGGTCTTGGCGGCGTGTGGGATACAAGTCAACCGCTGCCGTCATTGATCCTCCTTTTTTCGGTTGTCTGGTCCTCAGCTGTTATCGACGGGATATACGCCGTCTTTGTCGTGTACTTCCTTGCCGCTCAGTGGCGGGTTGAATACGCAGGCCATTTTCATGTCCTCGGTACCACCGCGCAGCATGTGCTCGTCGTGCTTGTCCAGGATGTACAGCGTGCCGGGACGGATTTGATATACCTTACCGTCCGACAGGGTTTCGATCTCACCGTTCCCGCTCATGCAGTAGACCGACTCCAGATGGTTCTTGTAATGGATGTGGGTCTCTTTATTGGCGTAGATAGTGGTGATGTGGAAGGAAAACCCCATCTTGTCGTCCTTGAGCAGCATCCGGGTGCTTTCCCAGGTCTCGGTGGCGACACGGCGTTCGGAGTTTTCGCATTCTTCCAGTGTACGTACGATCATATTGTCTGATTCCTCAAGAAGCTTGGTTCGCGACCTGCTCAGCCATCACTTTGGCAAAAGCAGCGTCCAGAATGGTCAGGGCCTTGTCGATCTGCTCTTCGGTGATGGTCAGCGGGCACAGGCACTTGACGACTTGGCTGTGGTTACCGCTGGTCTCAATGACCAGACCGTTGGCAAAGGCTTCCTTGCAGATGGCGCCAGCAGTGTCGCCATCCGGGCAGTTGATGCCCAGCATCATGCCGCGACCCTTGACGTAGAGAGAGTCCGGGCCATGCTTGCGGACGATCTTCTGCATGCCGTCCGCGATGCGCTTGCCCTTGGCTTGAACGCTCTTGGCAAACTCTTCGTCGGCCCAGAAGTGCTCGAGTGCGGCAGCGGCGGTAACAAAGGCGTGGTTGTTGCCACGGAAGGTGCCGTTGTGCTCGCCCGGCTCCCACTGGTCCAGCTCGTTGCGCATGACAACGATGGCGAAGGGCAGACCGAAGCCGCTGAGCGACTTGGACAGGGTGATGATGTCCGGCTTGATGCCCATTTCCTCAAAGCTGAAGAAGGTGCCGGTNNCCCAGCATCATGCCGCGGCCTTTGACATAGAGAGAGTCGGGGCCGTGCTTGCGGACGATTTTCTGCATGCCGTCAGCGATACGCTTGCCCTTGGCCTGTACGCTCTTGGCGAAGGTGTCGTCAGCCCAGAAGTTCTCCAGAGCAGCGGCAGCGGTGACGAACGCGTGGTTG